>NZ_JBJTND010000017.1:0-20270 GCF_046073885.1 Flavobacterium sp. | reverse complement strand
CTGCTTATGCTGGATCACGAGGAGTAATGAGTATTTTTGGATTGCATAGGTCTCAATGGGTTGGTTTAGATGGTGCTCCAGTTACCAATGCGTTCTCTATTAATTCACCAATTCAAAACACTAATTTGGGAGTTGGCTTGTCCTTTGTTAATGATCGTCTTGGGCCAACTGATGAAAATAATATTGCTGCGGATATCTCTTATACTGTTAAAACTTCTGAAACCTATAAATTGTCATTTGGGGTGAAAGGATCCGTTGATTTATTTAGTTTTGATGCAAATAAATTAAATATTTATGCTCCCGATAATACTTTGCAATCGTATGCAAATAAGTTTTCACCAAATATTGGAGCAGGTATTTACTTGCATTCGGATATGTCTTATGTAGGATTTTCTATTCCAAACTTTTTTGAAACAAAACGCTACAGCGATTCCGATTATGCAGTCTATAAAGAAAAAATGAATTACTATTTAATAGGTGGTTTTGTTTTTGATTTAAATCCTAATTTAAAATTTAAACCAGCATTTCTTGGCAAGATGGTTCAAGGAGCACCAATTCAGGTGGACCTATCTGCAAATTTTTTATTCAATAATAAATTTGTTCTTGGAGCTGCATGGAGATGGAGTGCTGCAGCAAGTTTAATGGCAGGTTTTCATATTAGTGATGGTCTGTTTGTTGGGTATGGCTATGACCTAGATACCACTAAACTAGTGCATTATAATTCGGGTTCGCATGAAGTATTTTTGCGATTTGAGTTATTTAATCGTCAAAGCAGAATTGTTTCACCTAGATTTTTCTAAAAATAAAATATCATGACATTAACTATTTTTAAAGTTTCAAAAAATATAATTGTGAAAACTAGTATTAAATTAACGCTCTTTATATTTTGCTTGACTTCTTTTACTATTTATTCACAAAATACTAAAGAAATTAAAGCCGATAAAGCATTTGATAACTATAATTTTATTTCAGCAATAAAGAATTATGAAAAGTTGATCGAAACTGGAAATAAATCACAAGATATATTGCAAAAATTAGGTAATGCCTACTATTTTAAAGCAGATTTAGTTAATGCAGCAAAATGGTATGGAGAATTATTTAGTTTTGGTCAATATATTGAACCTGAATATTATTATCGTTACGCTCAATCATTAAAAGCTATAAAAGAATATAGCAAAGCCAATAATATTATGGCTAAATTTAATGAGATGAAAGGAACCGATTTAAGAGCTAAGTTAGCGAATGCTCAGAGTAATTATTTAGAGCAAATTAAAAATAACTCAGGTCGCTATGAAATTGAAAATGCTGGTATTAATTCAAAATTCTCTGATTTTGGAAGTGCTTTTTTTGACAATAAAATTGTATTTGCTTCTGCGAAAGACACCGGAAGTTTTACAAATAGACGCCATTCCTGGACTGGGGAAGGTTTTACTAATTTGTATAAAGCGGATATTGTAGCAGAAGGTTTTTTGACTAATTCAAAAAAAATCGAATCAGGAATAAATACAAAAGTAAATGAATCTACACCTGTATTTACTAAAGACGGAAAAACGGTTTACTTTACAAGAAATAATTTTATTAAAGGTAAGTTAAGTTCAGATGCCAATAAAACTACACTATTAAAATTGTATCGCGCTACCTTGCAAGGTGAAAAATGGACTAATATTCAAGAGCTTCCATTTAATAGTGATAATTATAATGTCGCACATCCGGCTTTAAGTGCTGATGAACACACCTTGTTTTTTGCTTCAGATATGCCGGGAACTTTAGGTCAATCTGATATTTTTAAAATTGAGATTAAAGCTGATGGGACTTTTGGAGCTCCCACAAATTTAGGTTACAAAATAAATACTGAAGGTAGAGAGACCTTTCCAATGATTACTGAATCTGGAAATTTATACTTTGCTTCAGACGGGCATCCTGGGCTTGGTGGATTAGATGTTTTTGTTTCCAAAATGAATAAAGACGAAAGTTTTAATAATGTTACAAATGTTGGTGAGCCAGTAAATAGTTCATTTGATGATTTCGGATTTTTAATAAATGAAGCTTCACATTACGGTTATGTAACTTCCAATCGAGAAGGCGGAAAAGGAGGTGATGATATTTATAAGTTTAAAGAAATAAAAAAAATAATTATCAAATGTGAACAAAACCTAGATGGGATTATTGTAGACAAAGAATCTGGATTACCCATGAGTGATGTAAAAGTGGTATTAATGAGTTTTGATAACAAAACACTTAAAGAAACTAATACTAACAAAGACGGAAAATTTGATTTTGGTTTGCAAGAATGCAATTCATTATGTTATTTAGTGTTCAGTAAAGAAGGGTTTAATTCGAATCAATCATCAACTATTACTATTAAAGAGGATGAAAGTAATTACCTTGAAATTCCTATGGAAAAAACCACAATAAATATTCATAAATCTGATGATTTGATGAAGTTGTATAGTATCAATCCAATTCATTTTGATTTAAGTAAGTATAATATTCGTCCGGATGCAGAGGTGGAATTGAATAAAATATTGAATGTATTACTAGAATATCCCCAAATGGAATTAGATATTCGCTCGCATACCGATTCTAGAGATTCTAAAGAACACAACAGAGTTTTATCTCAAAATAGAGCTACTTCCACTATGAATTGGTTGATTAGTAAAGGGATAAATAAAGCAAGATTGACTGCCAAAGGTTATGGAGAATTCCAACTATTAAATAAATGTGCTGATGGTGTAAAATGTAGTGAGGAAGAACATCAAGCCAACAGAAGAAGTGAGTTTATTGTCACTAAAATTTAAAGTTTAAGTTTTTATTATTTAAAAAAGCAGCTAAATCATTTAGCTGCTTTTTTAATTTATTTTCAATAATAAGAATTCATCGGTACTTTTTACATAAATTTATACCATTATTTAAAATTCATTTTACATGTTTCGATCAAAAATAAGTGGTTTAGGTTATTATGTTCCTGAGAATGTTGTGACTAACGATGATTTATCTAAAATTATGGATACTTCTGATGAATGGATTCAAGAACGAACCGGAATTAAAGAAAGAAGACATATTGTTAAAGGTGAAGATACGACCACGTCTATGGGAGTCAAAGCCGCTAAAATTGCAATTGAAAGATCGGGATTAGAGCTTCAAGAGATCGATTTTATTGTTTTTGCTACCATTTCTCCCGATTATTATTTTCCAGGTCCTGGGGTTGCTCTTCAACACGAACTTGGATTAAAAACGGTGGGCGCTTTGGATATTAGAAATCAATGTTCGGGTTTTGTATATGCACTTTCTGTAGCTGATCAATTCATAAAAACCGGAATGTATAAAAACATCTTAATTGTAGCTTCTGAGTTGCAATCATTAGGTTTAGATATGACCGATAGAGGTAGAGGGGTTTCTGTTATTTTCGGAGATGGTGCAGGAGCTGCTGTTTTAAGTAGAGAAGAAAATAGCGCCAAAGGAATACTTTCAACTCATTTGCATTCAGAAGGCGAACATGCAAAAGAGCTGTCTTTGCTAGCTCCAGGTATGGGTGGTAGATGGGTAACCGACATTTTAAAAGACAACAGCCCCGATGATGAAAGTTATTTTCCCTACATGAACGGTCAATTTGTTTTTAAAAATGCAGTGATTCGTTTCTCCGAAGTGATAAATGAAGCACTTCAAGCAAATAATCTTCAAGTTTCAGATATAGATTTGTTGATTCCGCATCAAGCAAATTTGAGAATCTCTCAGTTTATTCAAAAAAAGTTTGATTTGGCAGACGATCAGGTATTTAATAATATTCAAAAATACGGAAATACAACAGCGGCATCGATTCCAATTGCATTAACAGAAGCTTGGGAGCAAGGCAAAATTAAAGAAGGCGACAAGATTGTTTTGGCTGCTTTTGGAAGTGGATTTACCTGGGCAAGTGCAATAATTAGATGGTAAAAATAGTTTAAACTCGATTCAAAAGAATCGAGTTTTTTTAATATTTGATTTTCGAACACTATGTAATTTTGCTAATAAAATTCTATCTTTGTACCTATAAATTACTAACATGTCATTACAAGATATCATTTCTCCGGTTATAATAAAAGCGGTTCAAGAACAGTTTGGGGTGTCAATTGAAAAAGTTGAATTTCAAGCGACTAGAAAGGACTTTGAAGGAGATATTACTGTGGTTATTTTTCCTTTATTGAAATTTATCAAAGGAAACCCAGTTGATATTGGTACAAAAATCGGAACCTTTTTGGTTGAAAATGTAAATGAAGTTGAAAAATTTAATGTAGTTGCAGGGTTCTTAAATATTGTAATTTCCGATTCCTATTATGTTAATTTTTTCAATGAAATTAAAGATAATCCTTCTTTTGGTTATGTTTCCGCTTCCGCAAATAATGGAAAAACAGAAGCAGTAATGGTTGAATATTCTTCTCCAAACACCAATAAACCGCTACATCTTGGGCACATTCGTAATAATTTATTAGGTTATTCTGTTGCTGAAATTTTAAAGGCAGCTGGAAACAAAGTATATAAAACCCAAATTATAAATGATCGAGGGATTCATATCTGTAAATCGATGTTGGCTTGGAAAAAATTTGGCGAAGGCCAAACTCCAGAAAACACAGGTTTAAAAGGGGATAAGCTTGTTGGAAATTTTTATGTTGAATTTGATAAGGTTTATAAGTCGGAAATTGCTCAATTAATGGCACAAGGCAAAACCGAAGACGAGGCGAAAAAACAAGCGCCAAGTTTAATCGAAGCGCAACAAATGTTATTGGATTGGGAGGCTGGAAAACCGGAAGTTATGCAGCTTTGGAAAACCATGAATCAATGGGTTTATGATGGGTTTGAACAGACTTATAGAAATCTTGGAGTGGATTTTGATTCGTATTACTACGAAAGCAATACCTATCTTTTAGGAAAAGAAGTAGTTCAATTCGGATTAGAAAAAGGGATTTTTGAAAAAGACCCAGATGGTTCGGTTTGGATTGATTTAACTCCGGATGGTTTGGATCGTAAAATTGTGTTGCGTTCAGATGGAACAGCAGTTTATATGACGCAAGATATAGGTACTGCAATTCAGAGAGTTAAAGATTTTCAAGATGTTGCAGGAATGGTTTATACTGTAGGTAATGAGCAAGATTATCACTTTAAAGTTTTGTTTCTTATTTTGAAAAAATTAGGATTCAATTGGGCTGAGAATTTATACCATTTGTCCTACGGAATGGTTGAATTGCCTTCCGGTAAAATGAAATCGCGTGAAGGAACCGTAGTGGATGCCGATGATTTAATGGAAGAAATGACGGCTACTGCAAAATCTATTTCTGAAGAATTAGGAAAATTAGATGGTTATTCAGAGGAAGAAAAAGAAAGATTATATAAAACAATCGGTCTAGGGGCATTGAAATATTACATGCTTAAAGTGGATCCGAAAAAATCAATGATGTTCAATCCAGAAGAATCAGTAGATTTTGCAGGAAATACTGGGCCTTTTATTCAATATACTTATGCTCGAATTCAATCGATTTTACGCAAAGCAGATTTTGATTTTAAATCGAATGTGAATGAGGAATCTTTGCACCCAAAAGAGAAAGAGTTAATTAAGCAAATTGCGCTGTTTCCGGAGGTAATTCAGGATGCTGCAAACAATCATAGTCCGGCATTAATAGCCAATTATACCTATGAATTAGTGAAAGAATACAATTCGTTTTATCAAACTGTTTCGATTCTTGGTGAAGAAAATCAAGCTAAAAAAATATTCCGAGTTCAATTATCTCATAAAGTAGCAGAAACCATTAAATTAGCTTTCAAACTTTTAGGTATTGAAGTTCCAGAAAGAATGTAGTTCCTAACTTACTTTCAACTTTGCAGCTCAAAACCTTTATATTATATTTGCATTTCAAAAAAATAGAATTTTATGTTCAATAATTTAAGCGAAAAACTAGATAAAGCCTTTCATATCCTTAAAGGACATGGTAAAATAACCGAAGTAAACGTAGCTGACACCCTAAAGGAAGTGCGCCGAGCTCTGTTGGATGCTGATGTTAACTTTAAAATTGCCAAAGATTTCACTACAAAAGTGAAAGAAAAAGCAATGGGTCAAAATGTATTGACTACGCTTGAACCAGGGCAATTATTAGTGAAATTGGTTAAAGATGAATTGACCGAATTGATGGGTGGTGATGCTGCAGGAGTTAATCTTTCGGGTAATCCAACAGTAATCTTGATGTCGGGGTTACAAGGTTCGGGTAAAACTACTTTTTCTGGAAAGCTTGCCAATTATCTTAAAACTAAAAAGAACAAAAAACCACTTTTGGTGGCTTGTGATATTTACCGTCCCGCAGCTATTAATCAGTTGCATGTGGTTGGAGATCAGATAGGTGTGGAAGTGTATTCAGAGCCTGAAAATAAAAACCCAGTTGATATTTCTCTTAAAGCTATTGCTTATGCTAAAGCAAATGGATTTAATGTGGTGATTGTCGATACAGCAGGTCGTTTGGCTGTGGATGAGGAAATGATGACCGAAATCGCAAACGTTCACAAAGCAATTCAGCCTCAAGAAACACTTTTTGTGGTTGATGCAATGACAGGTCAGGATGCTGTTAATACAGCCAAGGCTTTTAACGATAGATTGAATTTTGACGGAGTAATTCTAACAAAATTAGACGGGGATACACGTGGTGGAGCTGCAATTACGATTAAATCGATTGTAAACAAACCAATCAAATTTGTGGGTACCGGAGAGAAAATGGATGCAATTGATGTGTTTTATCCTTCTCGTATGGCCGATCGTATCCTTGGGATGGGAGACGTGGTTTCCTTAGTGGAAAGAGCTCAGGAGCAGTATAACGAAGAGGAAGCTAGAAAATTACAAAAAAAGATTGCTAAAAACGAATTCGGTTTTGATGATTTCTTGTCTCAAATACAGCAAATCAAAAAAATGGGAAGCATGAAAGATTTAATCGGAATGATTCCTGGTGCTGGAAAAGCAATGAAAGATGTGGAAATTGAAGATGATGCTTTCAAACATATTGAAGCTATAATCTATTCAATGACTCCGAAAGAAAGAAGTAGACCTTCAATCATCGATATGAAAAGAAAAACTAGAATTGCAAAAGGTTCTGGAAGAAAAATAGAAGAGGTGAATCAGTTGATGAAACAGTTTGAGCAAATGAGTAAAATGATGAAAATGATGCAAGGACCTGGAGGAAAAAATATGATGCGCATGATGGGCGGAATGCCTGGAGGTATGCCAAAAATGTAAAAAAAAAGACGTGATTTATCGCGTCTTTTTTGTTAAATAAAAAATACAAACAACAACACACAAATATATAGAAATGATAATTTTAGACGGAAAAAAAGTATCGGAAGATATCAAAAATGAAATTGCTGCCGAAGTCCAAAAAATGAAAGACAACGGAGAGAAAGTTCCGCATTTAGCAGCGATAATTGTTGGTAATGATGGGGCTAGTTTGACTTATGTTGGAAGCAAAGTAAAAGCTTGTGAAAGAGTTGGATTTGAATCGACTTTGGTGAAAATGCCAAGCACTACTTCGGAAACCGAATTACTGAAAAAAATTACCGAACTAAATCAGAATAAAGATATTGATGGTTTTATTGTGCAATTACCACTACCAAAACAAATCGATACCCAAAGCGTAATTAATGCGATTGATCCAAGTAAAGATGTGGATGGGTTTCATCCTGAAAACTTCGGTAAAATGGCCTTGGATATGAGTACATTTATTCCGGCTACTCCGTTCGGAATTTTAGAATTATTAGAGCGTTATAATGTTCCTACCGACGGAAAACATACTGTAATTATTGGACGAAGTCATATTGTAGGTAGACCAATGAGTATTTTAATGGGAAGAAATCAATTTCCGGGTAATTCTACGGTTACTCTAACGCACAGTCATACCAAAAACATTAACCAAATCACTTCTCAGGCAGATATTATTATTACAGCTTTAGGGGTTCCAAATTATTTAAAAGCTGAAATGGTGAAGGATGATGTGGTTGTGATTGATGTGGGAATTACACGTGTAGTTGACGAAACCTCTGAAAAAGGGTATAAAATTGTAGGGGATGTAGATTTTGAAAACGTATCTAAAAAAGCATCTTTTATTACTCCAGTTCCAGGTGGTGTAGGTCCTATGACAATTGCTATGTTGTTAAAAAACACACTTTTGGCAAGAGAGCAAAATAGAGCTAAAAAATAACAATGACCATTTCTGTTGCTTCCGAATCGCAGTTGGGAATCATACAAAATCTTGCTAAAGTAATTTGGCCAGAGGCTTATGGTGCAATATTGTCTGAGGCGCAATTGGATTACATGATGGAAATGATGTACAGTAATGATTCTTTGAGGAGTCAATTACTTAGTAACAATGTATTTTTATTAGCAGAAATCGAAAATAAGATTGTTGGATTTGCTTCTTACGAGTTAAATTATCAAAATTCAACCGCTACAAAGATTCATAAATTGTATGTATTGCCCGAAATTCAAGGTAAGGGAGTAGGTAAAGCATTTATACAATACATCCAGAATATAGCTTTAAAACAAGCGAATTCAGCTTTGATTCTTAATGTGAATAAATACAATAAAGCCAAAGATTTTTACCTTCACAACGGATTTGAAATTGCCGATTCACTTGTGGTAGATATCGGAAATGGTTATGTTATGGATGATTTTGTAATGGAAAAAAAGATTTAAAATAGAAAACGGTTATTTACAAAATCTGAAATTTTAAAATAATTTGAAAGAAAAAATGGCATATTAATTGTATAATTTAACTTATATCAATAATTTAAATAATTTGATTATGAATAAAAGAATTTTTATAGTTTTAATTGTAGCCTTAACAAACCTATTATTAAGTTGCGATCCAGATCATAACATTGATTTCGTTAATAAATCAAATTATGAAGCAAAAATTAAGATAAATTTAAATTCTAATAATGAAAATTATGATTTAAAACAAAATGCAATTGGAGACTCAATAGTTTTCTATCTTAAAAAAGATAGTATTGCAAATATTGATTTTGGAATTGGTCTTTGGAATAAAAAAGAAATTAATGAAATTGTTAGAACTATTAAAAATATAGAAATAGAGACTAAAGATGTTAAAACAATATATAAAACAGAAAAATCAATGAATGAAATATTGTATAATAATGTTAAAGGAGTATTTATGAAAACAAATATTCAAATAGAAATTAAATAGACAAACAAAAGTAAAAACACATATAGATAAATTTTTAATCTTATTTTTTCTTGTGGAAATACACTAATTGTTAAGTTAAGTATATATTTCGATATTAAGTTTTTGATTAAAATATACTTACGAAATAAGGAAAATGATTATCCAAGATTTTGTCTTGGGTTATTTTTTTATGATTTTGATGTGGCTTCTTTATAAATTTTATAGGTCCCTCTTAGCGTTAATAAATGTAAAACCAAAACCGATATTTTTGAAGGAATACTTAAGGAAAACCCAAATTCGTCACCTTCAGAAACAATAAAGAAAACATAACTGTAGTAAAGTGTCGAAATTAAGATCAGTACTGCGGTGGAGATGATGTAAAATGGTTTGTTTTTGCAAAATCCAAAAGAAAAGTAGATTAAAACCAAAGTCAAAATAAGATAACTTCCTTTAATTAGATTGTCTTCTTCTGAGTAAAAACAACTTACAATGCATAAGATTGTTAATAGTAAAAAAAGCAGGGCAGGTAAAAAATGCAAAATATTGCTAAAATAATTTGAGTCTACTTTGTTGAAAACACTGATATTTTCTTTAATTTCAGAATCGCTATATCCATCTCTTTTTAAGAAAGCAATTACATCTCTTTTAGAATAATTGTATTTTAAATAGCGATCTATTTCTTTTTGAATATTTCTTTTTGATTCCATTTTATTTCTAAATTTTTAAATTAAATAAAAATATTTAAATAATTGAATTTAAATATTTTATATTATCTAAATCGTTTGGTTTTTGAATCGGTTTTCTTGTTTGTTTTTGGCAAACTTGCTTCTTCGGTCTTACTGGAAGGTTCAATTAATTGATTCAATTCTGTGATCTCATTTTCTGTCAACTCGCGATATCTTCCCAACGGAACATCTAGTGAAATATTGATGATTCGAGTTCGTTTTAAAGCAGTAACTTCATAATCTAAATATTCACACATTCTACGAATTTGACGGTTTAGACCTTGCGTTAATATAATTCTGAAAACAAATTTACTAACCTGTTCGACTTTGCATTTTCGAGTAACGGTATCTAAAATCGGAATTCCGTTTGCCATTCGTTCAATAAAGCGATCGGTTATTGGTCGGTTTACTGTTACAATATATTCTTTTTCGTGATTGTTTCTAGCGCGAAGAATTTTGTTTACAATATCACCATCGTTAGTCATGAAAATCAAACCTTCGCTGGCTTTGTCTAATCTTCCAATTGGGAAAATGCGTTCGTGATAATTGATATAATCAACAATATTGTCTCTTACCTCTTGATTGGTTGTGCATTCGATTCCGGCGGGTTTATTAAAAGCCAAGTAAATTCGCTTTTTTCTATTTTCTCGAACTAACTTGCCGTTTACACGTACTTCATCATTCATGGAAATTTTTGTTCCCATTTCAGGTACAATACCGTTAATAGTAACTCTTCCTTGTTCTATTAATTTATCGGCTTCTCGGCGGGAACAAAACCCCGTTTCTGATAAGAATTTATTGATGCGTACAAGATGCTCTTCCATTTTGTAAAAGTAATCAATTTGAAATATAAAAAATCAGCTGAATAAAATTATGATTCTATAAATGCTACAATTTTATTGTATAAATCAGCATCATGCATGCTATGACCTAATCCTTTGGTTAGAATTAATTCGGAAGTTTTCCAAGAATTGGCAATTTTTTTTCCTTCATCTACCAATACCATGTAGTCTTTTTCATCGTGAGCTACTATTCCGTTTATCGTGCAGTCTTTCAAGAATTCACTCGCGTTGAAATCATCGATTTTTATATTAAATCGGTCCCAAACATAAGCCTGAAACTGATTTTGAACTCTTTGGTTGTAGCCTAACATTTTAAAATAATTGTGCATGATAATTTTAAAATCACTTGGAGCACCAAGCAATATTAACTTTTCAAAATTATGAGAGTAATTCTTTTGAAAATAGGCTAGGGCATTTCCACCAATAGAATGTCCGATGGCTATACTAGGGTTGTATTTTTTTACCAATAATTCAATAAATTCCGAATAGAGCGGTACATTAAATTCTTTATTGGTATTGAATCCATGTGCTGGGGCATCCATAGCGATGATGGTTTTTCCGGTCTTTCTTAAGTAGGGTAATGCCTTTTTCCATCTAGAGGCATTACTTTCCCATCCATGTGCAAGTAATATTATTTTCTCATTTCCTTCCCAGTGGTAGGTGCAAAAATCCTGTCCATGCAACGTGTGAGTATGAATGGTGCATTTTTGAATTGTTTTGGGAATTCTATTTTTGTTGATTTTCCCTTTTCTGGGCTCGCTAAACAATTTGTAAGCCAAAGCTAAAGATTGCTTCGGCGCTACATAACTTAAAATATTGATACTGCCCCCAATACTTTTAACAAGAATATTCTGAATATTTTTTTTCATAAAAAAATCCCGATTAAATCGGGATTTAAGATATTACATTTTAGCAAATAACTTTTCCATTTTTTCTCTTTCTTCCTCTGCTAAGCTAGCGTCAACCAAGATTCTTCCAGAGTGCTCATCAGTGATGATTTTTTTTCTAGCAGCAATCTCAACTTGAGTTTGAGGAGGAATGGTAAAATAAGATCCTGCAGAAGCACCTCTTTCAATTGAAACAACTGCCAATCCATTTCTTACGCTCGTACGAATTCTTTTATAGGCTCCTAATAATCTTTCTTCAATTCCAGCTTCAAATTCTTTTGAAGTTTTCATTAAGAAAGTTTCTTCTTTTTCAGTTTCAGCCATAATCTCACTTAATTCAGCTTTTTTATGTTTTAAGTGAGTTGATTTTTGCTCTAATTTTTCTTTAGAATTAGAAATAACTTCTTTTTTGTGTTCTGTAGAAGCTTTTAATTCTTTAATTTGTTTTTCAGCCAATTGAATTTCTAATTCTTGAAACTCAACTTCTTTTGTTAAAGAGTTAAACTCTCTATTATTACGAACTTCTTTTTGTTGTTCAGTATATTTTTTTATTGCCAATTGGTGGTTTTCAATAGCCACTTTTTTAGCTTTAATACTATCTTCAATAGTAACTAAGTCTGCTTCTAATTTTTCTAAACGAGTAGTTAAACCCGCTACTTCATCTTCAAGATCCTCCACTTCAAGAGGTAATTCCCCTCTTACATTTCTTATTTCGTCAATTCTTGTATCGATAATTTGTAAATCGTAAAGCGCTCTTAATTTTTCTTCTACGCTCAATTCTTTTGTAGTAGCCATTTTCTATATGTACTTAACAGGATTAGTATTTTCTTCTGATAAAACGATTGCAAAATTAGTAATTTTTTCTTTAAGATAATCAACAATATAGTTTTTTGTATATCTTTCACTTTCAAAGTGTCCAATATCTGCTATAACTATCTTGTTTTCAGCTTCATAAAAGTTATGGTATTTCAAATCGGAAGTTAAAAAAACATCGGCACCACACTGAATTGCATTTTTTATTGCGAAACTTCCTGAGCCTCCCAATACCGCCACCTTTTTAATGGTTTTTCCAAGCAGTTCGGTATGTCTGATCACACCGCATTGCATTTTGGTTTTAACCATTTCTAAAAATTCAATTTCGTTTAACGGATTGGTTAATTCACCTAACATGCCCAAACCAATGTTTTGATGTTGATTTTGTAAATCGTAAATTTCATAAGCAACTTCTTCATAAACATGACTGCTGAAAAGCGCTTTGAGTATTTTTCCTTGCAAATGTTTTTCAAAAGTCACCTCGATTTTTATTTCTTGTGTTTCTACAAATTCAAATCGTTCTCCAATTTCGGGATTGCTATTTTCATTCCCCATGTAAGTTCCAATTCCAGTTGAATTAAAACTGCAATCTTCATAGTTTCCTATTTTACCAGCACCTGCTTCAAATAATGCATTTCTAACTTGCTCTGCGTTTTCTGGGATTGTGTAGGTAATAAGTTTCTGAATGAAATTTGTTTTTGTAACCAATATTTTCGTATTAACCAACCCAAGGGCATCGCAAAAAATCTTATTAACTCCGTCTTTGTGATTATCAAGTGCCGTATGAACAGCATAAATGGAAATATCATTTTTAATTGCTTTTAATACAGCACGTTCAACATAATTTTTACCGGTAATTTTCTTAATTCCCGAAAAAATTATTGGATGAAAACAAACAATAAAATTGCATTTTTTAGCAATTGCTTCGTCAATAACCGACTCTAATGCATCATGACAAACTAAAATTCCGGTTGCATTTTCTTCTTCATTTCCTACCAATAGGCCAACATTGTCAAAATCTTCGGCATAAGCCAAAGGAGCCATTTCTTCTAGTATTGTGATGATTTCTTTTATTTTCATAGATTGTAAATATTCATTTTATCTGAATTTGAATAGTGTTAAGTATCCCATTCATTTAATAATTCCTTAATGTTCCAAGCCGTGTTTGTTTTTTCAAGTAACAAAAAGCAGCCATAATTATGTTCAATGTTTCTATAGAATGCAACTTTTACCAAGCAATATTTTTCTCCAAAGTACATTGGTTTGCTCACAATCATTAATCTTTGATAGTTTTTATCTGTATTTAAAGTTGTTTTTTGAAATTCTTCTAAAGATATACAATTATTCACTTTACTTTTTAAATACTGATTTTGATTTGTGAAAATGAAAGTCATTTCTTTCGACCAATCTTCTGATACAGAATTTGCAGACTGTTTTTTTATTTCAGAGGCAAACTTTTTTAATAAATCACTCTTTTGAATCACTTCAAAAGTCTCTTCATTGTTAGGTGCTTTTTGACAATATAGATATAAATATTGAATTCGATTTTTAACAATTACTTTTTCATTCTTGTAGTATTTGCTAAAAAGTATTTTTAATATCGCTGCATCTTGATTTTCTTGAGCATTTGATATACTCATCCAGAATAAAAAAGCCGTTACCAACGTGAAACAATATCTCATTTTTAATTTAAATTTCCATTTCAAAGATAAAAAAATGTTAATTTCGTACTATGATTATTTTTAGGTATTTATTTTTCCCATTTTCAGTCCTTTACGGATGGATCACTTCTCTTCGAAATTTTCTTTTCGATAAAGGAATTTTGAAATCCCATTCTTTTGATGTTCCTGTTATTGTTGTTGGAAATTTATCGGTTGGCGGTACAGGAAAAACTCCTCAAATAGAATATTTAATTCGCTTGCTTTCCCCAAATTATAAATTAGCTACATTGAGCAGGGGTTACAAGCGAAAATCAACAGGATTTATTTTAGCTGATGCAAATGCTACAGCTGAATTACTTGGTGATGAGCCTTTTCAAATACATCAAAAATTCCCACTAATTCAAGTTGCAGTGGATGCGGATAGAAAAAATGGAATTGAACAATTACTTGCTCTAAAAGACAAACCAGATGTCATTTTACTTGATGATGCTTTTCAGCATAGAAAAGTAAAAGCAGGATTTTATATTTTACTTTCAGCTTATAACGATTTGTATTGCAATGATTTTATGCTCCCAACAGGAAACTTACGCGAGAGTAGAAGCGGAGCAAAACGCGCTGATGTGATAATTATCACTAAATGCCCTAAAAATTTATCGGAAATTGCACAACAGGAAATCAAAAATAAAATAGGGTTGGAGACTCCGGTTTATTTTAGTTATATTGATTATGATAATTTGGTATATAACCAAAGTGAAAGCAAAAAAGTGAGTGAAATTAAGGAGCTTGATAAATTGGTTGTCGCCGGAATTGCAAAGCCTGAGCCATTTTTTGAATACTTAGAGGTGTCAAAAGAGAATCGTATGGTATTTCCTGATCATCATTTTTTCACCGAAAAAGACATGCAACGAATTGAGGATAATGCAAAAAACAAAATCATCATCACGACCGAAAAAGATTATGTTCGTTTGGAAAATCGAAACTTAAAAGCTCCAATTTATTATTTGCCAATTAAAAGTGGTTTTCTTTCTAACAAGGAATTGTTTGATGCCGAAGTTGTAAATTTTGTAAAAAGTTGTTAATATTATTTTATCTACTTTTGCTCAACTAATTGTGATAATGCTATGTTGAAATTCAATACCAAATTTGCTCTTTTATTGTATGTAATCTTCCCTTTAACTTGTATTTCACAAGTTGTTAACGGGGATTTTGAAAACATTAAGCCAAATTTTCTGCCAAGTAATTGGGGGATGAATTACTTCCAACCTGTTTCAATAAATACCGAAACGGGTGAAGTTACTACAGACCAAGTTCAGTATACTTGGTGTATTCCTTCTTTAGTTTATGCCTCTTTTGAGCCACAATCGGGTCAATATGCAATGGAAATTTCAAATGCATTCAATTCGTCTCAAAATCATATCATAACTGGAGAAGTTTCTATTTTTAATGATGCTACTCAAGATGTTCCTGGTTGGAATCCTGGTGTTCCTGTTGGCCCTTTAGATGAGGTGTCAATTTTAGCTTTCTATTATAAATTTCTACCTGCAGGAAATGATATAGCCGAAGCAAAAATTCAAGTTTTTGATGCAGATGGGAATGAAATCGGAACCGCAAGTATTGAAATTTCAGGCACCAATGCAGCCTATCAATTGGCACAAACCCCAATACAATATTCTTCAAGTGCTACTCCTGCCTATATATACATTAATTTTATAATGGCTAAAGAAGGAACCGATCCAACTTTTGGAAGTCGATTAATCATTGATAATGTAGTTACCAATTTGGCAGCATTGGCAGTAAATACAAATCCTACAAATTCTGTTTATTCTATTTACCCAACAGTAGTAGAGGATAAATTATTCATTGATGGAAATGGACAATTTGAGGATAAATTAGATTATAAAATAATAAATTTAGAAGGGAAAGTAGTTTCCCAAAATTCTATTAAAGAAAATTCAAATACTTTGCTTTCTATTGAAGTTGGTAATCTAAATTCAGGAATCTACCTTCTAAATGTTACAACCTCAAATGGCCAATTTACTAAGAAATTTGTAAAGAAATAACATCTTATTTATTAGCCAATCCTACTTAAATTCGTTATATTTGATATATAATAAAATATATATCTAATGTGGGAGCAAGTTCAAGAAACCGTTAGTTTTATTCAAAGTAAATTCAGTTTTACGCCAGAGTATGGTGTGATTTTAGGTTCTGGATTAGGAAGTTTTACCGATGACATTCAAATTGAATACAGCCTTCCGTATTCTGAAATTCCAAATTTTCCTATATCAACGGTGCAAGGGCACAAAGGAGCACTAGTTTTTGGTACGATTGGTTCCAAAAAAGTAGTGGCTATGCAAGGTCGTTTTCATTATTATGAAGGCTACGATATGAAGCAGGTTACTTTTCCTGTAAGGGTAATGAAAATATTGGGAGTAACTAAATTGGTAGTTTCAAATGCTTCGGGTGGCGTTAATCCTAGCTACAAAATAGGTTCTATTGTGCTTATTAAAGACCATATAAATATGATGCCCGAGCATCCGTTACGAGGAAAAAATGACGAACGTTTTGGTCCTCGATTTGTAAATATGAGTGAACCTTACAGCAAATCCATGTTACAGAAAGCCAAAGAAATTGCCGCTTCAAGCCAAATAGATGTAAAAGAAGGGGTGTATATGGCTTTGCAAGGGCCTACTTTTGAAACCTTGTCTGAATACCGAATGGTAAAAAATATAGGAGCCGATTGTGTGGGAATGTCTACCGTTCCTGAGGTTATTGTGGCTCGACATATGAATATGGAAGTCTTTGGATTGTCTGTAGTGACCGATATGGGTGATGAAGAAAATATTGAAGAAGTCAATCATGCCGAAGTATTGAAAGCAGCTGAAAAAGCAGAACCTTCGGTACGAAAATTAATTAAAGAATTGATTATTCAATATTAATTTGACATGTATTGAATTAAGTCGATTATTCGAGAAGAATAGCCCACTTCATTATCATACCAACCAACTACTTTTACCATTTTATCTATAACTGAGGTAAGTTGGGCATCAAAAACACAGGAATTTTTATTACCAATAATATCCACCGATACAATAGGGTCTTCGGTGTAATCGAGTATTCCTTTTAAGTTGGTTTCAGATGCTTTTTTAAAAGCCAAATTAATCTCTTCAATAGTAACTTTTCGACTTACATTAAAGGTGATATCTGTTAAGGAACCGTCTGCAACTGGAACGCGGATGCCACAGCCACCAATTTTACCCTCCAAATCCGGAAATATTTTAGTCAGTGCTTTTGCAGCACCTGTAGTTGTGGGAACAATAGATTGACTCGCACTTCGGGCTCTTCGTAAATCATGATGGGGTTGATCGTGCAAACTTTGATCGGTGGTGTAAGAGTGAACCGTAGTAATATAGGCCTGCTCAATACCACATAATTCATTAATGATTTGCATCATTGGAGCAGCGTTATTTGTGGTGCAACTGGCATTGGAAACTATAATTTCAGATCCATCTAAAATAGTTTCGTTTACTCCAAGAACTACGGTTTTGATTTCAGGAACTTCAGATGGTGCAGAAAGAATTACTTTTTTAGCTCCAGCTTCAATATGCAAATGAATATCGTGATAGGATTTGAATTTACCCGTACACTCAATAACAAAGTCGATGTTATTCCATTTTAAATTTGAAATTTCTCTTTCGTGAAAAAATAAATATTCTTTTCCGTCAACAATAATTGTTTTATCAGAATAAGATACTGTAAAAGGTAATACCCCGTGAATACTATCGTATTTAATTAAATGTGCCATAGTTTTGTTGTCGGCAATATCATTTATTGCTACGACTTCTATGGTAGGATGATTGAGAAGTAATCTAAAGAGATTTCTACCAATTCTTCCAAAACCATTTATGGCAACTCGTTTTTTCAATTAATTAAATTATAGGATGTGTTTTTCAGCATGATAAGAAGAACGAACTAAGGCGCCACTTTCAACATGGCGGAACCCCATTTCTTTTCCAATGTTCTCATACTTTTCAAATTGTTCTGGTGTGATGAATTCTTTTACCGGAAGGTGTTTTTTACTTGGCTGTAAATATTGTCCAATGGTAATAATATCAACGTTTTGATTGCGAATATCTTGCATGGTTTCAATCACTTCCGCTTCAGTTTCTCCTAAGCCAAGCATGATTCCCGATTTAGTTCTTCGGATTCCTTTTTCTTTTAAGTAACGCAAAACTTCTAAACTCTTATCGTATTTAGCTTGAATTCGTACTTCTCGAGTTAATCTACGAACGGTCTCCATGTTGTGGGAAACTACCTCTGGGTTGGCTTCTACAATACGGTCGATATTTCTTGTGTTTCCTTGAAAATCGGGTATTAATGTTTCTAAGGTCGTATTCGGATTCATTCTGCGAATTGCTTGAACAGTTTCAAGCCAAATGATTGATCCCATATCTTTTAAATCATCTCGGTCAACACTTGTAATTACCGCATGTTTGATTTTCATGATTTTAATAGAACGCGCTACTTTCTCGGGTTCATCCCAATCAACCGATTCAGGACGGCCTGTTTTTACACCGCAAAACCCACAAGATCTTGTGCATATATTTCCAAGAATCATAAAAGTAGCTGTACCTTCTCCCCAGCATTCACCCATATTTGGGCAACTACCTGAAGCACAAATAGTGTTTAACTTGTACTTGTCTACAAGGCCTCTAAGTTCGGTGTACTTTTGTCCAATTGGCAACTTAACTTTTAACCATTTTGGTTTGCCAACCGGTAATGTGTTTTCAGAAACTGCATCCATTTCATGTAATTTTCGATAGCAAAGATACGGATATTGGATTTACAAATTAGAAAAACAAATCTGAAAAAAAATCTAAATTTTTCATAGTAACATGAAATTTGCTCAATAAAAAATCCCTATCCAAAAGATTCGAATAGGGATTTATAGTTGACAATTCAATATTACATTTGTACAACAATAGGTAACGTATATCTTGTTCTAACCGGTTGGTTGTCTTTATAGCCAGGTTCCCATTTGGTTTTCAAAGATTTTAAAACTCTAATAGCTTCTTTGCTCACGGCGTCGTTAGTGTTTTCTGTTACTTCAATATCGGTCATGATTCCATTTCTTTCAATTACAAAAGATACTAAAACTCTTATTGTTTCGCCATCTTCATTGAGTTCTTGTTTTTCAAAATGTCTTCCAATGTAATCATAGAAATTTTTCATACCGCCCGGAAATGTTGGTTCTCTATCTAATTCAGAAGGTTTAACGGGTGTATTACTTGGAGTAGTATTAGTCGTCAAAACATTGGTTACAGCCGGTGATCCGGTACCTCCAGGAGTTCCTGTTGGAGAGTTAGGGCCGTTAGTAACCGGCGTTGTATTGGTACTACTAATAGGAATTACCGCCTTTTCTATAGATGCTACTTGGTAGTTTTTGGTGTCAATTGGTGTTTTTACTGTTGGTTTAGTTGACTTAGGAATTTCTACTTTAGGTTTGACTTCAGTAATAGGATCGTGAACTTTTACTACATGAATGATATCTACAATCGTAGTTTCGACTGGTTTTTTATCAGGGATAGTGCTGAATGAACTTAAAATAAAGGTTCCAGAAATTAAAAAGCCAATTCCAAATAAGAAAGCAATGAAAGTTGTTCTTTCGCTGTTTAATCGTAATTGATAAGCGCCATAGTTTTGATTTTTGTCTTGAAATACAAGATCTAACCACTTTTTTTCGAAGATACTTACGTTTGACATGATGTTAAGATTTAAAAGTTAAGTATCTGTTTTACATAGGCGGGGTTTTATTTTTAATAACGCAAATAAATCCATGATATTGTGATGATTTATCATGAATATTTTGTGATTATTGAAATATTGTTTTTATATGGAATGTATCATTGATTATTTTTTATTTTAAAAACAATGATTGTTAATTAACCCTGGTAGGAGCAAGCTACCTTGTAGTGCGGATAACAGGAACTAGGATGGATATAAAGCCTGAACTTTCGTTACAAATAAAATTAACGATGACTCTGTATGATTTCAGCTAATAATTTTTTAGCACGGAGCAATTTGATTTTAACATTGCTGAGGGGTTCTTCAAGTTGTTCTGAAATTTCTTGATAACTCATTTCTTGAAAAT
>NZ_JBJTND010000016.1:0-20192 GCF_046073885.1 Flavobacterium sp. | reverse complement strand
CATCAGCACCACAAGCTACACAACCTATTGCGACTCCGGTTTCGGTAAATGGAGGTGACGAGATTGTAGAAATGGATCGTATGCGAAAGCTGATTTCTGGATATATGGTTGCTTCAGTTCAAACTTCTGCTCACGTGCAATCGTTTATTGAAGTGGATGTTACCAATATTGTAAAATGGAGAGATAAAGTTAAAACGGCATTTGAAAAGAGAGAAGGAGAGAAATTAACTTTTACTCCAATTTTCATGGAAGCGGTTGCTAAAGCTTTAAGAGATTTCCCTGGAATGAATATATCAGTTGATGGAGATTATATTATCAAAAGAAAGAACATCAACTTAGGTATGGCAGCAGCTTTACCTAATGGAAACTTAATTGTTCCGGTTATTAAAAATGCTGATCAATTGAATTTGGTGGGTATGGCTAAAGCTGTAAATGATTTGGGTAACCGAGCTAAAGCAGGTAAATTAAAACCCGATGATACGCAAGGCGGAACGTATACGGTAACAAATGTGGGAACTTTTGGATCGGTATTCGGAACCCCAATTATTAACCAACCACAGGTGGGAATATTAGCTTTAGGAGCGATTCGTAAAGTTCCGGCGGTTATTGAAACACCAGAAGGTGATTTTATTGGAATTCGTCAAAAAATGTTCTTGTCACACAGCTACGACCACCGAGTAGTAGATGGCGCGTTAGGAGGAAGTTTTGTAAAACGTGTTGCAGAATACCTTGAGGCATTTGATGCAAACAGAGAATATTAAGAAATTAAATTAATAGATAATATCAAAACCCTTTCAAAAAGAAAGGGTTTTTTGTTTGAAAATAATACATCAAAATCGATTGCCAACAAACACAAAATTTTATATTTGCTTATAAATTATAACTAATGGAATTAAAATTAAACCGACCACTTTGTTTTTTTGATTTGGAGACAACAGGAATTGATGTTTCTAAAGATCGAATTGTAGAAATATCTATTTTTAAAGTATTTCCTAATGGAACTACAGAGAGCAAAACATGGTTGGTTAATCCAACTATTCCAATTCCGGCTCAGGCTTCTGCGGTGCATGGAATTACAAATGAAAAGGTAGCCAATGAGCCTAATTTTAATGAATTGGCTTCTCAAGTGCACAACATGATTAAAGATTCTGATTTGGGAGGTTTTAATTCCGATCGATTTGATATTCCGTTATTGGCTGAAGAATTATTGCGCGCAGGAGTTGATTTTGATATGAAAAATAGGGTTTCTATTGATGTTCAAACCATCTTCCATAAAAAGGAAGAACGAACACTTAGTGCAGCATATAAATTTTATTGTAATGCCAGTCTCGAAAATGCACATTCTGCAGAAGCAGATACCATAGCAACTTATGAAGTGCTTAAAGCCCAATTGGATCGCTATGAGGATTTGGAAAACGATGCCAAATGGCTTTCTGAATTTACCACTAGAAAAAAATCGGTAGATTTTGCAGGATTTATTGCTTTAAATAATGAAGGTAAAGAAATATTTACTTTCGGAAAAAATAAAGGGCAATTGGTAGAAGAAGTGTTAGAAAAAGAACCGGGATATTATGGATGGATTCAAGGTGCCGATTTTCCTTTGTATACCAAAAAGGTATTAACCGGAATCAAACTCAGAAAATTAAATACAAAAGGCTAGTAATATAGAGTGTCCCCTTATGAAAATTATTTGCATCGGTAGAAATTATGTAAAGCATATTGAAGAACTTGGAAACGATCGTCCAGACGAACCAGTTGTTTTTTTAAAACCCGATTCTTCCATTTTGTTAAAACAGCATCCATTTGTAATTCCTGAGTTTACAGATGATGTGCATCATGAGGTTGAACTACTTGTGAAAATAAATAAAGTAGGGAAGTACATCGAACCTAAATTTGCTTCCAATTATTATGATGAAATTGGATTAGGAATTGACTTTACAGCAAGAGATTTACAAGCAAAGTTGAAGGAAAAAGGATTGCCTTGGGAAAAAGCAAAGTCGTTTGATGGGGCGGCAGTTATTGGTGATTTTTATGCTAAAAGCGATTATAAATCGCTAGATAATATTGAGTTCAAACTAGTGAAAAACGGAGAAATTGTTCAGCTTGGAACTACCAGTCATATGATTTGGAAAATTGATGAATTGATAGCTCATGTTTCTCAATTTTTCACTTTGAAAAAAGGAGATATTATCTTTACGGGTACTCCTGAAGGAGTTGCTGCAGTGAAGCCCAATGATATTTTGGAAGGTTATTTAGAGGATAAAAAATCATTTAGAATCCAAGTAAAATAATGGCTATAAATTACAACCTTGCTAAAGTTTTTGCATTGGCTGATGGCGATACCGATTTTGTGTTGAAAATCGCTCGAATCTTTGTTGAAGATGTACCGAAAGATTTAAAAGAATTAGAAAAGGCCATTAAGCAAAAAAAATATGAAGAAGCCTTTTTATTTGCACACAAGATAAAGCCATCCTTGGAATTGTTTGGTATGTTAATTACCCAT
Organism: Flavobacterium sp.; assembly: GCF_046073885.1. Classification (GTDB taxonomy): domain Bacteria; phylum Bacteroidota; class Bacteroidia; order Flavobacteriales; family Flavobacteriaceae; genus Flavobacterium. The sequence continues at coordinate 17,689 of NZ_JBJTND010000016.1, read as the reverse complement.
GATGATATTATATTAATCGAATCTTGGGCTCAATTAAAAGGTAAAAGAAAAGAAATCGCCGCAACATTTGATAGCATAAAAATCCAAATTGGAAAAGCGATTAAAGAGATTAAGAAAGATTATTCAATTCAATAACAAAGAAAAATCCCCAAGAACAACTTGGGGATTTTTTAGTATTAATTAAAATTATTCAAATTTTACTTTCACCGTTTTAGTTTCGCCGTCTCTGATAAAAATAACATCAAGTTCTTCGCCTGGGGTTATTTTTGCTAAGGCATCCATATAACTGTACACTTCTTTAATTTCGGAAGTACCAATTTTAGTAATAATGTCCCCTTCTTTTATTCCAGCTAATTGAGCCGGACGATTATCGGTAACGCCATCAACATGTAACCCATCGCCATGCTCTGTATAATCAGGCATAATTCCCATAGTTACTTTGTATTTTGGTCTTGTTTTACCTGCGTTATTTTTAGTTTTAATAAAAGCAACCGACTCTAAATCAGCAACATCATTGGTGACTCTAAAAACATAGTCAACAATATTGGTTACACCGGTGTAATTTATTTTATCTTCATCATCACTAGGTTTGTGGTAATCGGTATGAGTGCCTGTAAAGAAATTCAAAACGGAAATATCTTTCAAGTAAAAAGAAGTATGATCTGTAGGGCCAACTCCGCTTTCTTCTTGAGTGATGTTAAATCCTGCTGGCTTATTTTTTTCAATAATTGCTTTAAATTCTGATGCAGTTCCTACTCCACCAACAACAAGTTCTTTTTTAGCATTTAATCTACCAATCATGTCCATGTTTATCATGGCCTCAACATTTGGATATTTTTCTTTGATTGTTTCAGCCATGTGTTTCGATCCAATTAAGCCATCTTCTTCTCCCGAGAATAAAGCAAAAATGAAGTTCACTTTTTCTATTGCTTTATTTTTGCTGAACATTCTAGCTAATTCTAATACACCTGAAACTCCTGAAGCATTGTCATCGGCACCATTATGTATTTCACCTTTTGAATTGGCTTTCGTGGAATTATTGTGTTCGTTTAATCCCAAATGATCGTAATGCGCTCCAATTACTATTGTTTTAGCTGCTTTATTGTCTAAATAAGCGATTACATTTCTTCCTGTATTTGAAACGCTGCTGGTGTTCGTTGTGTCGTGTGGATTTAAGCGAATAGTGTAATCAAATTTTTGAATGTAATCTTTTCCATCATAAGGTTTTAATCCTAATGATTTAAATTGTGATGTAATATAATCGGCTGCTTTTTGCTCACCAGCAGATCCGGTTAATCTTCCTTGTAATTCATCGGAAGCCAAATAAGAAATGTGTTTTTTTAATAGCTCTGGTTTTGCATTTTCTGCTTCATCAGAGTCAACCCAGTCTGCAATGAAAACATTGGTTTCTCTTGCTGCAGTTTGTTGTCTGTTGCTTGACCAAACTAATTTTTTTCCATCAGGTGAAAACATTGGGAATGCATTAAATTCACTTTCCCAAGTAATTTGTTTTAAGTTGGTTCCATCAATATCAATCATATACAATTGAAAATCATAACCGTGAGTAGAATGATGATTGGATGAAAATATTATTTTTTTATCTGAAGGGTGAAAAAATGGAGCCCAGTTGGCTTTTCCTAAATGTGTAATTTGTTTGATGTCAGTTCCGTCTACATTACATGTATAAATTTCCATTTCTGTAGGGGCAACTACATTTTCTTTTAATAAAGCTTTGTAATCTGCAATTTCAGCTTCTGTTTTTGGTCGTGAAGAACGGAAAACCAATTTTTTGCTATCATGAGAAAAGAAACTACCACCATCATAACCCAATCCATGCGTTACTTGTTTTAAATTGGTTCCGTCTATATCCATGGTCCATAACTCTAAATCTCCCGAACGGGTAGAGGTGAAGGCAATTTTTTTACCATCTGGTGAAACCACTGCTTCGGCATCATATCCTGGTGAATTAGTCAATTGCTTTACGATTTTTCCATCAAGATCGGCCATGTATATATCAAATTCTGGGTAAACTGCCCAAAGATATTTTCCATCATGTGGTTTTGGTGGAGGAGGGCAAGCATCATTTGAAGCAAATGTAGAGGCGTAAATAATATGTTTTCCATCAGGCATAAAATACGAACAAGTAGTTCTTCCTTTTCCAGATGAAATGGGTTTTAATTTATCGGTAGTATAAGGTGTGTTTTGTAAATCCAACATATAGATTTGGTCACAAGACATTCCCATTTTCGGATTGTTAATTTGCAGGGTTAACATAGTGCCACTCGGACTAAAATAAGCTTCTGCATTATCTCCACCAAAAGTTAGTTTTTGAATGTTTTTTAGATTTTTCTCTTGACCAAATGAGATTAAGCTAATTGAAAGGGCAATAAATTGATAGAATAAATTTTTTTTATTTGAATACATGTTATAAAATAAATTTGGTAAGTAGGGTAGTTTTATTTTTCAATGGCATTTTCAAAATTTTCTTCCACCTTTTTCCAATTGATTAAACGGAAGAAATTTTCAATATATTTTTTTCGGTTGTTTTGATAATTCAAATAATAGGCATGCTCCCATAAATCAATCCCTAAAATTGGAGTTCCCGAAACTTCAGATCGAGGCATTAAAGGATTGTCTTGATTTTGAGTATTGGTTATTTGAAGTTTTCCAGATGCATCCACTACAAGCCAAGCCCAGCCCGAACCAAATTGTTTATTGGCTGCGTCTCTAAATTGAACTTTAAAATCATCAAAAGAACCAAAATCTCTATTGATTGCACTAGCTAAAGTATCTGCTGGGGCCGCTCCTCCTTTGGGAGTTAAGACTTCAAAATACAAACTATGATTATAATATCCACCTAAGTTATTTCTTAATTCGGTGTTTGATAAATCTAATTTTTTTAAAATATCTTTTATTGGAGTGTTTTCAGAATCCGTTCTTGAAAGCGCTTTGTTCAAATTATTGGTAAAAGTCAAATACTGTCTTGAATAATGAATTTCCATGGTTTGAGCATCAATATTTGGTGCCAAGGCATCATATCTAAAGGGTAATTCAACCAATTCAAAAGCTCCCGATTCTGCTTTTACATCATCAGGTGAGCCAATAGTTAGTTTTTCTTCAACTGAAGGAAGAGGAACTTCAACAACTTCTGTATATTTTTTTCTTTTGCATGCCCCAGTAGTGATTACTAATAGAGCGCAAGAAACTAGGGTAAGTATTTTTTTCATGATTCTATTTTTTCTTTGCTAAAGAAAGAATTGCTTCAATGTACAATTCCTTGCATTCATCTTCTGTAAGGTGACTTATTTGCATCCATGCATTCATTTTAAATGCATTTCTTAAATCATATACCGGGTAAATTCGGTTATTTATTGTGCCTTGTGTAGACTGTTTGTACAAGGCATAAAGGCGCAATTGCACATCCTGAGGTAAGGAGTCTTGCGTCATGCCGTTGGCTATTTCAACAGCTTCTTCAAATCTTGTTTCTAAGTCTTTTTCCGACATTTATTTACTAGCAATTATAGTTTTATTTCCTACTGCTTTTTGATTTAAACTTACGTTAATAGTTGTTCCTAATGGAAAATATAAATCAACTCTTGAGCCAAATTTAATAAATCCGGCATCTTCACCTTGACGAACAAAAGTTCCTTCTTCGGCATAGTTTACGATTCTTTTTGCTAAAGCACCTGCTATTTGACGATAAAGTATTTCGCCAAAAACTCTATTTTCTATAACAACGGTTGTTCTTTCGTTTTCAGTACTTGCTTTTGGGTGCCAAGCCACTAAATATTTTCCTGGATGGTATTTGCTGTATCTAACTTTTCCTCCAATTGCATAACGGGTTACGTGCACATTAATTGGCGACATGAAAATAGATACTTGAATTCGTTTGTCTTTAAAATATTCAGGTTCATAAACTTCCTCAATAACTACTACTTTCCCATCAACAGGCGCATAAACATGTTGATCGTTTGGAACTAAGGCGCGATTCGGATTTCTAAAAAATTGAAGGATAATAAATAAAAATACCAATAAAAATAATTGCACCGGTTTTAATATCCACGGATTATCTGTAAGGTAAGGTGTTCCTAATAATAAAACAGTAAAAATGAATGTAGAAATAAGAATAATCTTGGCTCCCTCTTTATGAAACATAATATAAAATTTGGTAAAACAAAAATACAAAAGGTGCTACAAATATAACACTATCTAAGCGATCTAAAATGCCACCATGACCGGGCATTATTTTTCCGCTATCTTTTACTCCGGCAACACGCTTCAACTTGGATTCAATTAAATCGCCTAATGTTCCAATAACAGAAGCAATAATGGCAATAGTGATCCAAATTTTAATTGATTTTTCGCTAAATTCTGGGCTAGCCTGAATGTAATATTTCGAAATTAAAAAACCTCCCAAAATACTAAATGCGATACCTCCTATTAAACCTTCAATAGTTTTTTTAGGGGAGATGCGTTCTAATAATTTATGTTTCCCAATTGATTTACCTACGATGTAAGCAAATGTATCGTTCGTCCAAATCAAAATAAATAAACCGATAATTATTTTTGGATTGTATTCTTTTATTCCAAATGATATTTTGGTAATGAATAAAAAGGGAAGAATAATATATCCTAAAAGGTAAATTAATTTGCTTGATTGAGAAACTTCTTGAATACGATCACTAAATAAAAAATGGATACATTTAAGCGAGGTGATTATGGTGATGCCAAGTAATATTTGGTATAAAAGTGTGATGTCTACATCTAACTGGTAGTGCTTATGGGTTGTGTTTAATAAAAAGCTTTGAACTTCTTTTTTGTAAAAGCAAATAAGAGTTACCACTCCGTATAACAGGAAAGCAAAAAGAATAGAGATGATTTTTTTAAGATGAACTAAAGCACAATATTCGTATACGGTAATAAGTAGGAATATTCCGAATAGCATGAAAAAAGTTTCATTTGAATAAAGAATAGAAGCGATAAGAAGTATGATATAAACCGCACCCGATATCGCCCGCTTTAAAGTTTCATTCATGTTACAAATCTTCTAGTAACAATAAATAAAGATTTTTTGCAGAGCTACCATAAGTTAAGAAGTCTTCTTCTTGAACTTTTTCAAAATACTTGATTGCAGTAATATTGGTTGGGTAATCTTTATCGTATTTCTTTTTTATAGCACGAAGTCCGTCGCTTTTTGTTTCTAGAATTTGACTTGTAGTTGCCAAAATCACAATGTTGTCTGGAAGTTCGTTAGGTTTTTTATGTTTAATTTGATTTGAAGAAAATAAAACCGAACCTTCATCTGCAAGTAAATTTTCACAACTTGCGAAAAAGAATTTTGGAGCAGTTACGTTATTGTATTCTAATTTATTTTCATCCAATAAGGAAAACAATTTTGATTCGTAACATAATACTTCGCTTTCAAACCAATCGTTTTCTTCTAATATATTTTCGAATTGTTCTTTTACTTCATTTAAGTTTTCGCAATAAATGAATTTACCTCCATTTTTCTTAAAGTTAAAGGTAAATAAATCATCTACAGGTAAGTTGGAAGGCTTTGGACTGTTGTATTCGCTCATGCCATCATCTTCAGATGACTCATTGCTACCGCCAAATATTTTTCTAAAAAGACTCATAGTACTAAATAAAATTCTTTATTTCTTGCTTGAAAACTTTCAAAGATAAAAAAATCTTAATTCAAAAACATTTTTTGAATTAAGATTTTTACATTTTTTGAATAAATAAATTTTATTCTTGTACCTCAGTAGTTTCTTCTTCAGAAATTTGAAAAGGTCTTTTCCCAAAAATTGCTTCTAAATCATCTTTAAAAATCACTTCTTTTTCAATAAGAATATCGGCAAGTTGCAGTAATTTCTCTTTATTTTCGTTTAGAATATTAATGGCTCTTTGGTACTGACTTTCAATTAATAAGGAGATTTCTTTATCAATAGTTATAGCAGTTTCTTCAGAATAAGGCTTGTTGAAATTGTATTCACTTTGACCAGATGAATCGTAATAAGTTACATTCCCCAATTTGTCATTCAAACCATAAATAGTAACCATAGCACGCGCTTGTTTGGTTACTTTTTCTAAATCTGATAAAGCACCGGTTGAAATTGTATCAAAAACTACTTTTTCTGCTGCACGCCCACCCATCGTAGCACACATTTCATCAAGCATTTGATCTGGTCGAACAATTAATCGTTCTTCAGGTAAATACCAAGCAGCTCCTAAACTTTGTCCTCTCGGAACTATAGTAACTTTAATAAGTGGTGCTGCATGTTCTAACATCCAACTCACCGTTGCGTGACCTGCTTCATGTATTGCGATTGCTCTTTTTTCTGCAGGAGTAACAATTTTATTTTTCTTTTCTAAACCACCTACAATACGGTCTACAGCATCTAAGAAATCTTGTTTGTCTACCGCAGTTTTATTGTTTCTAGCAGCAATTAAAGCGGCTTCATTACACACATTAGCAATATCTGCTCCCGAGAAACCTGGAGTTTGTTTTGCTAAAAATTCAGTATCTAAACCTTCTACTTTTTTTAGAGGTGCCAAATGCACTTCGAAAATTTCTTTACGCTCTCTAATGTCTGGAAGATCCACATAAATTTGACGGTCAAAACGTCCAGCACGCATTAAAGCTTTATCCAAAACATCGGCTCTGTTGGTAGCTGCTAAAACAATTACATGGGTATTGGTTCCAAAACCATCCATTTCGGTAAGTAATTGATTTAAAGTATTTTCTCTTTCGTCATTACCTCCAGAGAAATTATTTTTTCCTCTAGCTCTACCTACTGCATCAATCTCATCAATAAATATGATTGCAGGCGATTTTTCTTTGGCTTGTTTAAATAAATCTCTAACACGAGAAGCTCCAACCCCAACGAACATTTCAACAAAATCGGAACCCGATAATGAAAAGAAAGGTACTTTTGCCTCTCCTGCAACTGCTTTTGCTAATAAGGTTTTACCAGTTCCTGGAGGCCCTACTAATAAGGCTCCCTTTGGAATTTTACCACCAAGTACGGTATATTTTTCAGGGTTTTTTAAGAACTCTACAATTTCTTGAACCTCTTCTTTCGCACCTTCTAATCCGGCTACATCTTTAAAAGTGGTTTTAACATCTTCTTTTTCGTCAAATAATTTGGCTCTTGATTTTCCAATATTGAATATTTGTCCGCCTCCGCCGCCAGCACCACCTGACATTCTTCTCATAAAAAACAACCAAACTCCAATTAAAAGTAACATCGGTAGGAAGCCTACAATATATTCCGACCAATCGCTTTTAATTTTAAAGTCGTAGTCTTTTAATTTGTTAGCAGTCTTTGCTTTTATTAATTTATTTTCAAAATTTTGAGCATCTGCAATTTCAAAAAGATAATGCGGTCCTTTATTTACTCCGCCAAATAATGGATCTTTCGCAACTTTGCTGTTTGATTTTTCTTTCAAAGCAGCTGAAGTAAGATAGGCTTCTGCTTGTACTTTATTAAAAACAATAACTTTTTCAATTTGACCACTATTCAATAGCTCATCAAATTTTGAGGAAGAAATTTTAGTTGGATCTTGTAATCCGTTGCTGTTAAATATATTCAATAGAACAAACATAAAAATGATTGCTCCAGTAATCCACCACGGACTAAATTTTAAACCACTTGGTTTTTTATTTTCTGCCATTTTGTTTCTTTATCTTTAATTTTTATTTGCAATCGAAGTTATTTTTGCATCTCCCCACAATCCTTCGATGTTGTAATATTCACGAATTTCTTTTTGAAAAACATGCACAACTATACTCACATAGTCCATTAACACCCATTCGGCATTATCAGTACCTTCCACATGCCAAGGTTTGTCTTTAATTTCTTTGGAAACTATTTTTTGGATTGAATTTACAATTGCATTCACTTGAGTATTAGAATTTCCACTGCAAATAACAAAGTAATCGCATACTGCATTGTCAATTTCTCTTAAATCAAGGATATCTATATCATTTCCTTTTACTTCTTCAATTCCTTTTAGGATGTTTGTTAATAAAACATCGGTGCTCACTGTTTTTTTTGCCATCTATTATTTTGTATGAAATGCAAATGTATCAAAAATTGTCCTTAATTTTGAAGCTTAACATAAGTTTAAACGTCAATTTTATAATATATTTTACATGTCTGTAATCAAACTCAGTGCCATAGATTCTACAAACGACTATTTAAAGGAGCTTTCTCGAAATCAAATTGTAGAAAATTTTACCACTGTTGTTGCAAATAAGCAAACAAAGGGTAGGGGGCAGATGGGTGCTGCTTGGGTTTCTGAAGAAGGTAAGAATCTAATTACTAGTATTTTGATTAAAGATGTTTTGCAAGATGTTGATGAAATATTTCATCTTAATGTAGCTGTTGCTCTATCCATTTTTGAGGTGTTGAAAGCGAATGACTTACCTAATTTAGCTATTAAATGGCCGAACGACATTATGTCAGAGCAAAAAAAAATTGCTGGCATATTAATTGAAAACAGCATTAAATCCGATGGGAAAATAGAATCGGTTGTTGGAATTGGGTTGAATGTAAACCAAAAGAGTTTTGAAAACCTACCTAAAGCATCCTCAATGGCCGTGGTAACCAATTCTGAATTTGATTTGGATGAAATTTTAAATCAACTTATCTTTCAAATTAAGAAAAATTGCAGTTATATACTTACCAGGCAAACCGATAGATTGTGGCAAGACTACCACTGCAATTTATATAAAATAAATGTTCCTTTGGCCTTTGAAGATGCCAATCAACATAAGTTTATGGGGATAATTCAGGGTGTTTCCACAAATGGATTGTTGGAAATAAAACTGGAAGACGATTCAATAAAAAGCTTCGGAATTAAAGAAGTCCAAATTTTATTGTAACTAATTACAATTTTTGCATGTTATTAGCCAAAGTCTCCATGAATTTGGTAATAGGTCCTTTGATCATCATTGCCATCATGGGATTGAAATCTCCTTCAAAATCAAGTTGTACTTCACTTGAATTTGGAGAAAGTTCATTTATTGAAGCATTCAAAGAAAAAGGTAATTTATCGCTTGCAGCTACCAATAGTATTTTTGAATTTGGCGTTCCTTCTTTTAATCTCAATTTGATTTCAGGCATACCAGACAAGCCGAAATTAAAAATATCATCTCCAAGAACTTCAAATTTTGCAATGTTATCTGGCATTAATTTTTCGTAATTCTTAACATCAGACAAAGCATTGAATAAATGTTCAGATGATTTTTCTACAGTTACTTTCGGACTTTCTAAATTCATTTTATTGGTATTGCGAGGAACTAAAAAAATCTATCCTCTATTTATAAATAATTACACTCCCCAAGTAGACGGACTCGTGCGCCATTCTTGAAGTGTAGTTTGTTCTTTTTCGGTAATATAATTTTTAGCTACAGCTAAATTTAATAAGTTTTCATAGTTGCTTAGTGTATGTAATTCAACACCTGCATTTTTAAAATTTTCTTCAGCAACTGCAAATCCATAAGTGAAGATGGCAATCATTCCTTTTACATTCGCTCCGGCTTCTTTTAAAGCTTCAACGGCAAGTAAACTGCTGTTTCCCGTTGATATTAAATCTTCAACCACCACCACATTTTGACCTTTTTGTAAAAAACCTTCCACTTGATTTTGTCTTCCGTGTTTTTTAGGCTCTGGTCTTACATAAACAAATGGCAGTCCAAGTTCTTCGGCAACAAGAATTCCGATGCCAATTGCGCCTGTAGCAACCCCTGCAATAACATCTGGTTTACCATAAATTTCATTAATTTGTTTGGCAAATTCATCTCTGATGAAATTTCTAATCGCTGGAAATGAAAGGGTTAAACGATTGTCGCAATAAATAGGAGAGTTCCATCCGGAAGCCCATTTAAATGGATTTGACGGATTCAATTTAATTGCATTTATTTGTAAAAGCAATTCGGCTGTTTTTTCGGCTGTTTTCGTATTATAAATCATACTGCAAATGTATAAAGTTTTTGTAAACGACAAACCACTTTTTTTAACAAATCAAGTCGCAAAAGAAACCGACTTTCAACTGTTTTTACTTGAAACGGTTGACATTGAACAGCTTATAGTAAAGATGTTCAATAATAAGATTAAGAAAGCCTACTTGTATCATCCAGATGAAAAAGAAATACTGAGTAAGGTTAAAGAAAAAATACCTGTAAAAAAAGCAGGTGGGGGATTGGTTTATAATAAAAAAGGGGAAGTTTTATTTATATTTAGAAATGGTAAATGGGACTTACCTAAGGGTGGTTGTGATAAAGGAGAAGAAATTGAAGATTGTTCTATTCGTGAAGTGGAAGAAGAAACTGGAGTAACCGATTTGAAAATTTCTAAAAAATTACAAAAAACCTACCATGTGTTTAAAAGAAATGGAGTTTACAGATTAAAAATTACCCACTGGTTTGAAATGACAACCACATTTGAGGGGACTCCAATTCCGCAAGAAAATGAAGGAATAGAAAAAGTAGCTTGGCTTAATCAAGAGCAAATAAAAGAAGCCCTTACTAATTCGTATGAGAACATCAAGCTTTTATTTGAAAATTAGTTTTACTTATTAATTCGTACCGAATCAGGAACCAAAACGGTATAATCACCACCATTTCGAATAACATCACGCACAATGCTAGAGCTAATATACGATGTTTTAGCGGCCGTTAGTAAAAAGACGGTTTCAATTTTGGATAATTTTCTATTAGTGTGTGCAATTGCTTTTTCAAACTCAAAGTCGGCGGGATTTCTTAAACCACGAAGGATGAATTGAGCATTTTCTTTGTGACATAAATCAATAGTTAACCCTTCGTAGGTAATCACTTTTACTTTTGGTTCGTCTTTAAAAGCTTCTTCAATAAAGAGTTTGCGGTCTTCAAGTGAAAACATGTATTTTTTATCGGCATTAATTCCGATAGCAACGATTACTTCATCAAACAACGAAATTCCTCTATTTATAATGTCAAAATGACCTTTGGTTATTGGGTCAAATGATCCTGGAAATATAGCTCTTTTCATTTAATTTCTTTTTATAGCAGTAATTTTACCGTCTTGGAATAAATCGAGTAATTCTTTTTTAGAATAGTTACTTTTTTTAGTAGTGTAATTTTCAGATACATTGATGTCGTCAATATCATAAGGTGCATATACTTGATAATCATTTTCAGTGGTGTAAATGCTGTCTTTAGTAATCTTGTCAATCCTGAATGTATAATAATATCCTTTGGAATCTTTCATAAAATACACATCTTCTGCCCTCGGGTTTTTAATGAATAAAGAAGTTTTAGAATCGGATTTATAAAAACTATACAGACTATAAAGTATATAACAAACAATAACAAAACTACCAAAATACATCCAAAGGGGACTTCTTAAATTATTGTTTTCAGCGGCAAGTTTTGAAATTGTGCTGGAATCCAAATCGTTTAATGCTATTTCTTGATCGCAATTGCTACACCACAAGCTTGCCTTTTTTTCAACTGGAAATAACGGAATAAAAGTGATTTGTGTATATCTGCTGTGAATATTATATTTTATAGTGGAAGTAGAATGACAATGCGGACAAGTCACGTTGGGTGCTTCTCCTTTTTTAATTATGCTGTCTCTAGTTCCAACTAATACAATCATAAATTACTTTTTCCAAATTGGTTTGCGCTGTAAAGCTAAATTAATTTCGTTTTCTAGCAAATTGCTCATTTCCATTTTGGCATAGGCTGCTTGTTGCGGGAAAATACTTTGTGGCGATAACCCCGGATTGGTATTGATTTCAATGAAATGCGGAACATCATTCATAATGATGAAATCGGTTCTTGAAAAACCCGTCATGCCCAAGGATTCATATACTTTTTTGGCCGTTTCAATCACTCGATTTTCAACTTCTTGTGATATTCTAGCCGGAGTAATTTCTTCTGATTTTCCTAAGTATTTGGCTTCATAATCAAAGAAAGAGTTTTGCGAAAGTATTTCGGTGATTCCTAAAACTTTGGTTTCACCTTGGTATTTTAAAACTCCCACTGATACTTCGCGTCCATTTAAGTAGGATTCAATTAAAATGTCGTTGTCTTCTGCGAAAGCAAAATCAAGTGCTTTTTGAAAATCTTCAAGAGTGGTAACCATGGAAACTCCTAATGAGCTTCCGGATTGATTTGGTTTCACAAAAAAAGGAAGTCCTAATTCGGCAGCTACTTTAGTTCCATCTATTGCATCGCCTTTGGTTACATAAATTGAATTGGCTTTTGGGATATTAAATTTTGATAAAACCGAAAGCGTATCTCTTTTATTAAAGGTCAACGCCGATTGATAAAAATTACATCCAGTGTAAGGTAAATCAACCAATTCCCAATAAGCTTGCATGTGTCCGTCTTCTCCTGGTGTGCCGTGAATGGTATTGACTGCAACCTCAAATTTAATTTTTTTGTTGTCTTTCAAAATCGAAAAATCAGATTTGTCTATGGGAAACTTCACACCATCAATTAAACAATACCAATCGTTTAAAAGAATATGTACTTCAAAAGGGGTGTATTTAGATTGATCTAAACTAGTTAAGATTAACTGTCCGCTTCGTAAGGATATTACCGATTCATCAGAATATCCTCCCATAACAACTGCTACGTTCATTGAGGAATTATTTTAATTACTATACAAAAATAGCACAATTGTTGAAACTAAAAATTATATCTTTGCCATAAATACATTTTTTATGAGTTTAAGAAAATATCTTACCAGTAAAGTTTTTGTAGCCCAAGTATTGGCAGCGATGGCTATAGTTGCCGTAATTGCTTTTTTGTTTTTTCATTGGATCACTTTTGTAACCAACCATGGCAATGAGATTACAGTGCCTAATTTGGCACGATTAAACGAAGAGCAAGTGGATGAAAAATTAAGCGAACTCGATTTAGATTACGAAATTATTGATACAGTTGATTACAATCCCGGTTACCCAAAACTAACTGTGGTACAGCAGGAACCAACTGCTGGTTCAAAAGTAAAAGGTGGTAGAAAAATATATATTAAAATAAATGCAGCAACCTTTAAAATGGTTGCAGTTCCTGATTTAATTGAAAAAACGTACCGTCAAGCGGTTCCTACTTTAAAAGCAATTGGATTGCAAGAGGGTACCATAAAATACATTCCTTACATTGGGAAAGATATGGTTTTAGAAATGTGGATGAACGGAAAGAAAATTAAACCGGGAACCCGTGTTTTAAAAGCTTCTAGAATTGATTTAGTTTTAGGAGATGGAAAGGTTGTCTTTGATGATACCGAGTTAGATTCTATTCCAGATACCGAAATGCCAACCGATACAATTCCAAATGAGCAATAACATTGATTTTCAAGAGCCTGAAGAAGAGCTTTTTGAACATTACCGATTTGATGTGCCGAAAGGGCAGGCCTTATTACGAATTGACAAATATTTAATGTTAATGGTGCCCAATGCTACTCGGAATAAAATTCAGAATGCAGCATCAAATGGCGATATTTACGTTAATGATGTGCCTGTTAAATCCAATTATAAGGTAAAGCCTTTGGATGTTATCCGAATATTATTAGCGCATCCCCCTTTTGAAAATAGAGTAGACCCTGAAGACATTCCGTTGGATATAGTATATGAAGACGATGCCCTATTGTTAATTAACAAACCGCCAAATTTTGTAGTGCATCCTGGACATGGAAATTACACCGGGACTTTGGTAAATGCTTTGGCTTTCCATTTTGAAAATCTTCCGTTAAATAGTTCTGAAAGACCTGGTTTGGTTCACCGAATTGATAAAGATACATCAGGATTGTTAGTTGTAGCCAAAACAGAAGCGGCCATGACACATTTAGCTAAGCAATTTGAAGATAAAACCTCCGAAAGAGAATATATTGCTTTGGTGTGGGGAAATGTAAAAGAAGATGAAGGAACCATTACAGGTAACATTGCGCGTCATTTGAAAGATCGAATGCAAATGGCTGTATTTTCCGATCCCGAAATAGGAAAACATGCAGTTACACATTATAAAGTATTGGAGCGTTTTGGTTATGTAACCTTAATTTCTTGCAAATTGGAAACGGGTAGAACTCATCAAATTCGCGTACACCTAAAACACATCGGACATACTTTGTTTAATGACGAACGCTATGGAGGAAATTTGATTCTAAAAGGAACTACCTTTACGAAATACAAGCAGTTTATTGATAATTGTTTTAAGACACTTCCAAGACAAGCACTTCATGCTAAAACACTGGGTTTTGTTCATCCTACTACTGGAAAATACATGCTTTTTGATACTAAAATTCCAAAAGATATGGCTGATTGTATTGAAAAATGGAGGGTTTATTCGAAATCAATTGGTACAGAAGAAGAATAAAAAAAGAGCTTATTAAAGCTCTTTTTTTTATTACTATTAATTGATACTGATTTTCTTGGTAATTGAATGATTGTTCGAATCCAATTTTAAGAAGTAAAAACCTTGAGGTAAATTCTCTAATTCAAAATGGTTATCAATGAATTGCGGTTTGTTTACTTCTAATATTGTTTGACCGTTTATGTTGATCACTTGGATTGCATCTACAGAAACAGAAGTATTTATTGTGATTTTGTGATTTGAACTTGGATTTGGATAAACGCTAACATTTGCTACTTGAAACGAATCGATATTTAAGTTTGCACAGGCATTAGTCCATATTTGACAAACATATTCTGGGTGATCAACAAATGGATTTCTATTACCTTGAACTGCGTAAATAGCATTATTACGATTAATTTCTTTTTGACTTACTGGATCTTGATTGTGCCAAATTAAAAGCATGTTTAAAAACCAAGGTTCAAAAACGTTATCGTTTGTACCATCTAAAACGGTATCTCCACTAGCGTTGAATGTTTGCCAACTTCCAATGGCATTTTCATAGCAGGTTGCCATATAAAAATAATTACGGGCAATATCGCCTTTATATTGATCCGCAGGTTCAAATACTTGTAGCGAGTACGGGTAATTTGGTGTAGTACAAGCACCTATTTTCCAGCCATTTCCTATTGGATTAACAACAGTTGAAGCAACCATTCCGTAGGCTAAACTTTGTCTCATGCTGTTGTCTTTTTTGTCTGCTGGCATCACAATATGTGCGTCCGAATACATGGGATATACTTGGCCTCCAAACCAACTTTGAGGGAAAGTGTGTTCTTTGTTGTAGCGCTGACATTCTTGATTTCCTAGTGTTCCATCGTCTTGATTTCCTCCATTTGCAACTGGTCCAAAAACAAAATTACAATTGGAATAAATGTCCCATACATATCCATCTGGTCTTACGTCTGAAGTGGTAAACAAACTCCACAATCCAGACCCGTAAATTAAAGTAGTATGAGGGCTTATCTTATTGTATAATTGAGTTTTAAGTGTAAATCCGGTTCCAGTAGCTGTATCATAATAACCTGCTGGAATTTGTGCAAACCCAAGTGTTGCCGATGCAAAAAAAAGTAATGAAAATAAATGTTTCATATGTTAAGATTGTCTTTCTAATAAAGCCATGTAAAATCCGTCAAATCCCGATTCGGAAGCCAATATTTTACAATCCTTTTCTAATTTAAATTTTTTACCAATTTCTGTTTTTAAAAACTTAGCAATTTGTTCTTGATTTTCAGATGGTAAAATAGAGCAGGTGGCATATACCATTTTCCCGCCTGGCTTTACTATTTTAGAATAGCTTTCTAAAACTTCCGATTGCACTTTTCGAATATTATCAATGAATTCGGGTTGTAATTTCCATTTGGCATCCGGATTTCTTTTCAAAACTCCCAAACCACTACAAGGTGCGTCAATCAATACTCGATCGGCTTTTTCGTGTAATTTTTTTATGACTTTAGTAGTATCTATTATGCGGTATTCAATATTAAAAGCACCATTTCTTTTAGCTCTTAATTTTAACTGCTTTAATTTGCTTTCGTATAAATCCATAGCAATTAACTGACCTTTATTTTGCATTAATGAGGCCATATGTAAAGTTTTTCCACCTGCACCAGCACACGTGTCAACAACGCGCATTCCGGGAGCTACTTCTAAAAATGCAGCAACCAATTGGGAAGAGGCGTCTTGTACTTCAAATAAACCCTCTTTAAATGCATCTGTCATAAATACGTTAGCACGTTCTTTGAGTACTAAAGCATCCGGTTGATTGGGTAAAAAATCGGTTTCAATATTTAAGTCCATTAAAATGGCACGTAATTTTTCTTTAGTAGTTTTTAAAGTATTTACTCTCAAAATTACTTGTGCTTGTTTGTTTTGGGCAGCTATTTCTTTTGTCCAAAGTGCTTCGCCTAATTCTTTTACCCCCAGCTCATCCATCCAATCTGGAATCGATTCACGTATTTTTCTAGTTTTAGATAACTCGTCAAATCTTCCTTTGATTTTTCTTTCGGGTGTTCCGTCTAATTGTCTCCAATCCGGAATTGGATACCCTCGTAATACTGCCCAAACAGCAAACATTCTCCAAATGTCTTCTCTGTTGTAGGGTTCTTTTACCTCGGCAATTTCAGAATACAATCGTTTCCAACGCACCACTTCATAAATGGTTTCGGCAACAAATTTTCTATCGGAACTTCCCCAACGCTTGTCTTTTTTCAATGCGCGTGCAACTGCTTTGTCTGCATATTCACCTTCATTAAAAATTGCATTTAAAGAATCGATAGTGGTATAAACTAAATTCCGGTGTAATCTCATTTTGTAATTATTAAGCCTGCAAAGGTATTGCTTTTATATAAAACAAAAAAGTATGCAGGACGCATACTTTTTTAAATATTTTTTTGAAATTATTAATGATGATCTCCGTGGGAGTCAATTCTTTTCATATCGATAATTTCAGGTGGATGAAGCACCATAGGAAATTGTTCTACTTTAACAGAACTACTATCAAGTCCGAATCCTTTTTCTTCTGATAAACTAAGTTTTTTCATGAAGAAATAAGCATTCATTACAATGTTTTCGAAGAACGTTAAGTCACTGTCATTGGATAAAAATTTCTCTGAAAGCACAAATTTAAAATCCCCTAGAATATTGTTTTTATTTAAAGATTCATATCTACTGGTAACGTCAACTTCTCCTTTGTTTACCATATCTTTCAATACTTCTTTGAACATTAAGTTGATTTTAGTAGGTTCTCTAAATCCTAAATAGAAATCAATTCGATATAAATCGTCTTTAATGATTTCGCTTACTTTATATTCTTTTTTATACGGCTCACTTAAAATGTTAACGTGAATAAACCAATATAAGTCGGCTCTTTTTGGACGTTTTTGAAGTATAGAATACATTACTTTCTCTTCAATTTCATCAATGCGATTTGAATTGGTCATGTATACTAAATGTGTAGCATATTTAGGAATAGAAAGGTCTAAACTTAATTCGGCTAATACTTTCTTGTATGAATCAATCTTAACCATTTTAGTATAATTTTTGCTAATTCGTTTAGCTAAATACCAAATAGACATGATAGATATTAATACAATTGTGATGCAAAGCGTTACATATCCACCATCTATAAATTTAGTCACGTTAGCTCTTAAAAAGCTGAATTCAATGATGATATAAATTGAAATTAAAGGCGCAATAAAATACCATTTTACTCTTTTCATTATCAAATAAAAATTCAATAAAACGGTTGTCATAATCATACACAAAATGATGGCTAAACCATAG
>NZ_JBJTND010000015.1:0-44498 GCF_046073885.1 Flavobacterium sp. | reverse complement strand
ACGAAATGATTTTATAATTCTTAAACAAAAAAAAATCCCGTTCTCTCGAACGGGATTTTTTTAACCTTTTATAATTCTATTAATAAAATTCTAATCTGTTATCTTCAATATCTGCATCGTTTTTCAACGCTGGGAATACTCTTCCTACAGATTGAGCATTACTAGCTTTTACTTTATTGATGTAATCATCATATTTAGGCAATTTTGGTGCTTTAGTAACCGCTTTAGTCATTACAACAAACACTCCAGAATTACCTTCAATTGGAGCAGATACTTTATTTACAACAGTACCAAATGCCATACCAACTACTTTAGGTTCCATTCCAACATTAGCTAAAAGTGAGTTCTCTACAGAAGCAGCAGGCGCATTTTGAACAGTAGAACCATTTGCTTTTGCAATAGCATCCAATGAAGAACCTTTCATTTTAGCCATAATTTTCTCTGCTTTCTTTTTGTTTTTAATGATACCTTCCACCATTGGTTTAGCCTCTTCAACCGTCATTAATCCTTTCTCGTTGATTTTTTTCAACTTAGCAATTACACTACCAACATTTACAACGTCAAATTTCTTAACATCACCAACGTTAGTTTCTTTGCTGTAAGCCCATTTGATAATTTGTCTTTGGCTACCCGCAACTCCAAATGCCTCATCCATAGCTTTCGCTTTTACAGAAGGATTCACTGTTAATTTTGCAGCTTTTGCAACAGCAGCAAAATCTTTATTGCTAGTAGCATCCATTTCAAATTTGGTTGCTTTAGTATAAATTTCATTGTTAGTAGCTTCTGATGGCTCAATTTTTTGAGCTACAGTTGCTAAACGAATAGCATCTTGCTTATCGGTAACATTAATAATATGGTAACCAAATTCAGTTTCAACTAATCCAATTTTTCCAACTGGGTTGCTAAAAACATAATCATTAAAAGGTTTAACCATTTGCCCAGGAGCAAAATATCCTAAGTCACCACCTTGCTGAGCTGAAGAATCATCTGAGTTAGTTAATGCCAACATCATGAAACTTCCTGGGTTAGCCAATGCTTGTGCCAATAACATATCGGCTTTTGCTTTAGCTTGCTCTTTAGTTCTTTTTTCTTTTTTGTTTGGAAGTTTTGTCCCTTCCCAACTAATTAAAATGTGACTAGCTTTAGCTTTAGCTCCAGCTTTTCTACCCATTGCTTTAGATAAACAATAGTAGTTTCCGTTGATGTAAGGACCATAAATTTCTCCAGCAGGTAAAGCAAATAATTGATCTGCGTGTTCTGCAGGTAAATCTTGTTTAGTTACAAAAGTTGAATCGTATGGTTTATCTGAATTTTCAGCAATAAAATCTGCTACATTTGGAGCTGTTTTAAAGCTTGGCAATGTATCATTTGCACCAGTTTCTTTGTTGTAAACAACACTTCCAGTTAACAATCCGTTGATTTTAGCTTTCATTTCAGCTTCATCTTTGGCAGAAGGTTTATTTTCAATTAATACGTATTCAATTTCACGAGTTTCTTCCGATTTGAATTTTTTCTCGTTTTTCTTCATGTAGTCAAGGATGTCTGCATCAGTAACTTTTACATCACTATCTTTAACTGTAGAATATAAAACCGAAACATAATCAAAATTGATTTTATCAGCTTCTAATTTGTATTTGAATTTACCATCTGCATTTGTAGCATACAATCCAGCTTTAATCATACTGCTATAAATTTGGTATTTAGCATTGATTTCAGCATCTGTTTGACGGTCTTCAAAAGCTTTAGCTTGCTCTGGATTATTTTTAAAGAACTCTTTAAATTTTGCCAAATCAAATTTACCTAATTGATTCAAAAACGCAGGGTTTTGACCAATATTTGGATCTTTTTTGAAAATTTCAATAATATTATTTTCGCTAGTACGGATACCTGCTTTTTCGAATTGATCTGATATTAAAGCAATAGCAATCTCTTGCTCCCACATTTGATTAGCAGCTTGTGTTTGCGTAACTGGTTGCCCATTTTGCCCATTTTTTTCTGCATTGGCTACTTTAATTCTGAATTGATCAAAAGAAATGTCTTTTCCATTAATGCTACCTACGTCTTTTGATTGACTTTTAAATCCTTTAACAAATAAATCTTGAACTACAAAAGCCAAAAGAGCGAATCCTATAGCTAGTAAAAGTAATCCAGAACGTTTTCTAATTGTTTGTAAAACTGCCATTTTATATATGTTATTTTTATTTCAGTTTGCGAAAATACAATTATCTACGAAATAATAATAATTGTAGGCTTATAAATTGCACTAAAAAGTTAATTTTTTTTTATTCTTGATCAAAAATTGTCATTTTAACTACATCAATTTTGGTATTTGTAGCTTCTTCGATAATAAAATGAAAATTATCTACCCGTATTTCATCTCCCTTTTGTGGTATTTCCTTAGAGGTGTTTACGATAAATCCGCCCAAAGTTCCATAAGAATCGTCTTCGGGAATATTAAGTTTATATTCTTGGTTTAGGTACTCTACATCTAATCGCGCCGAAAAAACATAGGTGTTATCGTTAATTTGTTTTTCAATTAATTCTTCGTCATTATCGTGCTCGTCTTCAATTTCTCCAAACAACTCTTCTATAATATCTTCAACAGTAATAATCCCTGATGTTCCACCATATTCGTCCAATATTACAGCAATACTTTTTCTCTTTTTGGTAAGTACATTCAACGCATCTTTTACAAATATTGTTTCGGGAATAAACTCAACCGGAATCATAATGGACTTTATATTTTTTGGTTTTTTGAATAACTCAAATGAATGTACATAACCAATAATATCATCTACCGAGTTTTGAAAAACTATAATTTTAGAATAACCCGTTTTTATGAATAATTCTTTTAAATCCGACACCGAATCAAACAGATCAATTCCAACAATTTCTGTCCTTGGCGTCATAATATCACGAGCTTTAACTCCTGAAAATTCTAGAGCATTCTGAAAAATTTGAATTTCAGAGTCAACTTCTTCGTGATCTTCTACCGAACTCATTTGTTCATTGATGTAATTTCCTAATTCAACTTTACTAAAATAAGATGGAACAAAATCTCCTTCTGTTTTGAAGAATTTCTTTAAAATATAATCTGAAATCCAAATAATAAAAGTTGAAATGAAATTGAATATTACATAAAAAAAGTAACTAGGTACCGCAAAAAATTTCATGAAATTATTAGCATATACCTGAAAAAATACTTTTGGCAAAAATTCGGATGTGATTAAAACGATTAGCGTAGAAATCACCGTTTGTAGAATTAAGCTTGGAAATTCCAATAGATGAAACGGTAGTTTTTCAATCCAATGCATCACTAAATCTCCCATAAAAAACCCATAAACAACCATAGAAATATTATTTCCAACTAGCATGGTTGCTATAAATTTGGATGGTTTTTCGGTTAGTTTTGCTAGTATTTTAGAAAGAAAATTATCTTGTTTTTTTTCAATTTCAAGATAAATTTTATTTGATGAGACAAAAGCAATTTCCATCCCCGAAAAGAATGCACAAAGAAGTAAACATAAAACGATTACTACTATATTCATTATTAGCTATTAGAATTGTTTTCTCTATTTCGATCTTCAAATTTTTTAGCAAACTTGGTTCTGAAAAAGAATGTAAAAAAGGCTAATCCAGCCAAAACAAGGCTCAACCATGGCTTTGGATTTTCTTCCCATCTGGTAATAAAATCATATGCCATAATAAATCCAACGCCTAAATAAATGTATTTTGTGATTTTTAGATAATTCATAGTATTATTGTTTTTCTACTTCTCCAGAAACTACTTGAGAATTAATTATTTTAAAGTCTTTACTAAAGTCAACCCCTTCACCATACGAAACTCCTTTTGGATCTGTAAATTTATATGATTTTTCGGTATAAAACCATTCGTTTTTTTGATCAAAATACAATTGTTCGGTTTCAAATAGCTGCCCTACTTCATTACTTATTTTGACCGCTCCTCGCAAATCAATTAAAGAAGTGTTTTTATAAGAAATGGCGTATTTAGATTTTACAAAAGTTTTTTTACCTAATTGATCATATAAAGTAACCTTTACTCCATTTGGAAATTCGGTATATGGAAACTCTACCGTTGCAAAATCCAACATTTTTGGACTTACTAAAATTGATTTTATCCTTCCCGAATCGGTGTATTTAATATTTATGGAATCGGCTTCACCACTTGGAACAAATTCAGAAAAGGTAGATTTTTGTACTTCTTTAAAATTCCCTTCGCAAGAAAATAATGAGAATCCTACAAAAGCAGTTATACAAAAGAGGATGTTATTTTTTGCAACAGCACCCATAATTAAAATTGCACTGTTTGCTGTATCCAACAACCAATTGTTGCCGACTTTTCTTTTGAATGATCATCAAATATCATCCTTTTAAGATATTCTGCCGACATTGCCTCTGCTGTAGACTTTAATCTAGGTTCAACTTCTATAGACTTAAGAACCGTATTGGAAGCTAATTTGTAAATAGCATTTTTTTCAATAGTATTTGCACCACACTCTTGTACACTATTGGCATATAAATTGGCTAAGAAAATATAATATCTTCCATTGCTAGGGTTATTTTCTAGGGCGCTTAACACCATTTTTTGTGAAGTCGCTTTATCATTTGAAGCCAATATGCTAGCTATTGAATAATATGTAGTTGCTTTTTCTAGCTTTGTTGGAGCTAATTCGGCCGATTTTTTGAATAATTCAATGGCTTTTTCTTGATCTCCAGTATTTAAATAATAAGTTGCTAAATAGTAAGCAGAAACCGAGGTTGGATTGATTTTATCTAATTTACTAGCTACTGTTTCAAATAGTGGTTGGTTTTTACATTTAACCGAAAGCACTCTAGCAACAGGTTCTAACCAAGAGGTATCTACAGAGTTTAACTCTAATTTTTTTTGTGTATACGCTACAATATTATCTTTGGCAAGTATATCCTTCATTAGTAAATCTATACCCAATTCAACCCTATGGTATTCCTCTTTTTTTGTTGGGTATTTTGAGCTATTTGCAGCAATTAATGCATTAACTGCACAATATTTATCAAGTAATGTCTCATTAGACATTTCTGTTTTACTTGCTTTAAATTTTGAAAAATACAATTCGAAGTAATTGTATATTGCTTGAGAGTTAGCAAATGTTTCCTTTTCCTTATCAAATGCTCTATCTAAATAAGAAAATACCTCTTGGGGAGTTCCTACATTATAGGTATATAGAGCTATGGCTCTTTTTTCGTAATTACCATTTTTGTTTGCAGGAAAATATTTATCGTATTGATTAAAGAATTGCAACAAATCTTTTACTTTACTTTCTTTATCTTTTGCATCTGCAATTTCAATTTGGTATTGTAAAATTCTATTTCCTAATTTATATAAATTCTCACTAAAATCTGGACAAGAAACTTTTGCTTCATTCCATAAATCAAGAGCTTTATTATTTTCATTATCAATTAAATATTGAGCCAATTGTTTTTCTTTATTGGCACAACTTTTTTCTTGAGCATTTGCAAAAGAAGTAAGAATTACTAATAATAAAAATATTTTTGCTTTCATATTAATTCAATAAAATTAATCGTATTTTCTTTTAACGAACCATCTGTCATTAAGTGACAAGCCTACATTTATGTTCATGTAATTTTCATCTACTAGTCCGGCGCTTTTTGTACCTCTGTTCCCAAATTCTACACCAATATTAATATTTGAAAAAGTCCCTCTTAAAGGCATTCCTATTCCTAAAGTTACAGCTTGATCTTTAATTGAAGTATTATTCACAACTAAACCAGTATTTTCATATCTCAAACCTCCTCTGTAAACCACACGGCTAAAATAATTGGTAAAAGATTTATGATTTGGAATATAATAACCTCCAATAGTAAGTTTAGTTGCATTTTGATAACTTACATTAGCAATGTCTGAAAATCTATTTCCAAAATTACTTGAGTTTTGAAATATTAATTCGGTTCCAATTATCCATTTTGTTGAATCACCTAATCCTAATCCAAAAGTGAATTTTGACGGAAGACTTAATTTAGTACTAGGCACTCCAATTTCAACAGGATCTCCAACTACTCCTGCATCAACTCCATTCACAGTTTGCACTAAAGATACTGTTCTTGTATTTGTTAAATTAACATTAGATGAAGGAGAATAAATAGCGCTAGCAAATAAATTTATTTTTTTATTTAATTTAGATTGATACGATACCCCAGTTGTAATATTTGCACCATTAACAATAGATTTATTTACTTCTTTAGAAGCATATTGTATTGGAAAACCATTCACATCGTAACGTATTGCAATATTTTGGGTATTTATTTGTCCAAAGTTATATTGTACATCTGCACCAATACTTAACCCTTTAGTCAACTGATATCCAAACCCTAAAAACACTTTATTAACACCTCCATCACCTTTATCATAACTATCGGTTCTAATTAAGTTACTATCTGTAATACTACTTTTTAAATTATAGCCAACAGATGAATACGGAATCAAACCAAAACCAATTCCAAGTTTTTTCATAGGAATACCAACAGCTAAATAATCAAGAGCTGTACGTTGCGCTTTTTCACTTTGTGAATCGGTAGTTAACTTATTTACTGTAAATGTTCCACCAACTGCATAGGTAGTTAATTTCAAACTAGAATACATTGCTGGATTTATAATATTTAAGTGAATGCTATCAGGCACTATTGCTAATCCACCCATTGAGGTATTTTCTACAGTTCCCTTAAAGCGAACATCACCGATACCATAAAAAGAATAAGGAGAAGAAGTTCCGTTTTGTGCAAAAGAAACTAAAGAAAAAAGTAAACTAATACTTACTATAATTTTTTTAATCATTGTTGATTGTATTGAAAAGTTTGATTCAAACTCTCTAAAAGAAAATTTGGATTGGCAAATATGGTATTTTTTAATCGTTTAGCCAAAAATTCTGCGTCTCCACCCGTTAAAATTATGATAAAGTTATCATTTCTATCCAAAATAGAAGAAATAAATCCATCTAATTCAAAGGCAATTCCATTTACGATACCCGAATGAATGGATTGCATAGTAGAATTTCCAATTAGAGCGTCTGGCGATTCCATAGTTAATAACGGAAGTTTAGCCGTATAAGTATGTAATGATTCATATCGAAGTCGAATACCAGGAGATATGGCGCCTCCATGATACACATTATTAGAATCTATAAAATCATAGGTAATACAAGTTCCTGCATCAATAACCAACCTGTTTTGATTTGGATACAATTGCACTGCTCCCGTTGCAAGAACCATTCTATCCATTCCAAGCGTTTTTGGAGTGGAATAAGAATTTGTAAAAGGAAACTTAGTATCTTGAGTAATAAAGAGGACTTTTAATCTTGAATTATATTCAAAAAAGTCATTTTCATCGCTATTTCCTACAGAAGCAACTACTAATGCTTCTATTTTAGAAAATAATTTCAGATAATTTTCTACCTCAATTTTCCATCCAGAAAGGGGTACTATTTTTTTATCAAGAAGGGTATTCAGTTCAAATACAGCTAATTTGACTTGGGTATTTCCTATATCGATGGCTAGAAGCATAATTGAATATTTTGAATTGCAAAGTTACAAATAGATTTTTTTTTAATAATTGTTTTGGATAAATTAAAAATCGTTCTATATTTGCACCCGCGTCAGCAAGGTACCTTAGCTCAGATGGTAGAGCAATGGACTGAAAATCCATGTGTCCCTGGTTCGATCCCTGGAGGTACCACTTAAACCCGAATAGTTAACTATTCGGGTTTTTTGTTTTACATTACTTTTGAACATAAAAAAACCTCTCGCAAGGAGAGGTTTTAATTATATTAATAAAAAATAAATTATTCTTTGATTAATTTGATAGTTTTTTCGTTAAGATTTGAATCTGTAACTTTTACAAAGTAAACACCTTGATTTAATTCTGAAATAGATAAACCTTCGTTTGCAACTGCATTATTGAAAGTTTTAACTAATTGTCCAGTTAAATTAAAGATTTGAACTTTAGCAACATCTGTATTAATAGCAAACATTCCTTTAGTAGGATTTGGCGCTACATAGAATGAAGTATTTGCAAATTGATTAGCACTTAAAGTATCTGTAAAGTTATATGCGCCTGTAGCTCTATTAAAAGTTACATCATAAGTACTAGCAACATTTACATCAATGTTTGAACCTGGCATACCTGCAATACCTGAAGGGAATGCTGCATCACCATAACTTGTAGTCCATGCATTGTTTACTCTAAATTTAGCTTGACCAACAGTTAATACTACACCAGTAGCTGTAAAATTAATCCCGTTATCATTTGAAGTCATAGCAGTATCTGCACCCCAACCACCAGCTGTTGCACTACCAATAAGTGAAACTGTAGATGTAGTAAAGCTGTAGTTACCTGTTGATTTGTTAAAAGTAATAGTGAAATATCCTGCAGGAACAGAAATTGTACTAGTGTTACCTGAAGCAGCTGTACCAGCTGGGAATGAAGAAGCACCCCATACAACTGAAGTATTTTGAGTAAAGTTAGAATTTACTGCAGAAGCAAAATAAAGATCAGTTCCTGTGTAAGTATTACCGTCTGTAGTAGATAAAGTAATACCATTAAAAGTAATTACATCAAATGGTAGAGCAGCTACATACGTGAATGTATAAGCACCAGTAACTCTGTTGAAAGTAACATCATAAATTCCTGCTGCACTAGCAGAAACAGGGATGTTATCATTACCGTTTAAGTTACCTGTTCCAGCAGGGAAAGCAGTACTACCCCAGTTGCTAGCCCATGAATAGTTAGCTCTGAATTTTAATCCACCACTTAATAAAGTTACATTTTGTAATGAGAAAGTAACACCACCATCTGTAGAAACTAAATCAACATCGGTACTCCAATCACTTACAGCGTCTCCAATCATAGAAACTGGAACCTGAACAAAGTTATATTGTAATGTGTTTTTATTAAAGTCAACATTATAAAAACCTGAAGTTAATGGAATTGTTGGACCACCTGCAGTTGCAGATCCTGAAGGAAATGCAGTACCACCCCAAGTGTTTGAAGTGTTGTTGTCTTTAATAAATTTCACACCATCTGCTGTAAAGTGGTAATCAATTTTAGTATAGGTAATACCATCACCTGTTACTAAAGGCTCACTTGGAGTAGCCCAAGAGTTAAATCCACCATACATACCAATGTTGTCGTAGTTTGTAGAAACAGTAGTAAATGTATAATCTCCTGTAGTTCTGTTAAAAGTAACATCATAAGTTCCAGCTGGAACAGGAATGTTAGCTCCACCTGGCGTACCAGTTCCTGAAGGGAAAGTGTTACTACCCCAGTTTGTACCCCAATCTGCATTTTGACGGAATTTAACTCCACCAGAAATTAAGAAGGTATAATTATTAATAGTGTATACCACGTTGTCTGATGTATTCATTACAACATCTGAAGACCAACTAGTAAAATCACCAATCATTCCAATGCTTTGTGCATTAGTGTTTATGGCAAGAACCATAAAAAGTAACGAGAAAAATAGTTTTTTAATCATTTTTTTTTGTTTAATAGGTTAATGTGCAAATTTAATAATTTTTTGTTAGTAAAATTTTCAATATCTTATTTATTTGCTGTTATAATATTGAAAAAGTGTAAATTAATATAAATTTTTATTTATTCATTGGCTAAATAGTTTAAGGTTTATTATTTATTCTTTAATAATTTTTATTGTTTGTTGGAAATTATTTTCATCAAATACTCTTACTAAATAAACTCCATTATTTAATTCTGAAATTGAATACTTATAATTGGCATTTTGTTTATCAAAACCGCTTACTAATTGCCCTGTAAGAGTATAAATTTCTACTTTATTGGTATTAGTATTTAAATTGAAATAATCGTTTGTTGGATTAGGATATAAAGTAATCCATTTTTCAATAGCATTTTGAAATTCTGTCGATAAAGCTGGGGCAGCATTACCGTATACTCTAAATCCACCTGCTTCAATATTAATTGGTGTAGTTGTGCTTGAAACACTAATTGTTGAATTATCCATAAGGTTTACCCACGTTCCTGTATAAGGAAAATCTGGAGTAATATCGGATGCATCCGTATTAAAGTTAGCTAAAACAACTACATTTTTTAATTGATTTGTAGGAATAGCGTCATTCCAAATGTAAATTCTTTGCTTTAAATTACTCCCATTTGGACTAATTGCATAATTACTACTGAAAACCAGATTGTTTTTTTTGAGATCAATCATCTTAGCCCAATCGTTATAAATTTTATTGCGTTGCGTATTTGCCAACCAATTATTGATCCATTGTGGTTGTGGCTTTGTAGCTAATTTACAATCTCCTGATGTTGCATCTGTTTCTGTGTTGATTGTCCCATTACTGCAAGTATAAATAGAATCGCTCATTCCTAAATCGGCAAAATGCCAAATCATTTTTGGGCCTGGAACTAATAAACTAATAGCGCCAATAGCTGACATTCTGTATAATGCATTATTTAAATTTCCTAAAACCGGACTAGCACCTGAACTTACGCCATAGATTAATGCAGAATACATGATGCGCTCCTTGTCATGACTTTCTGGATAACCCATTACTCTTTTTGCAGTAAAACCGTGGGCTGTATTACCTACTCTAGTAATATCTGCATTAGAAGTATAACCCATTAACAACTGAGAATAAGCGGTAGTCATTTCTCCCCACATCATTACCCCTTTGCTAGGCGTTTCACCAATTCTATAATTTGCCCACTGCTGCTCTTCACTATCAATTCCTAAATGTTCAAATATTGTATAATGATACGGATCTAAAGACCAAGAATAATCTGCATAATCTTTTAAGATATCTACTCTGTCCTGTTGATAGGCATTGGTACAAGCATCATTTCCAGATGCGCAGGCTTGTGTAAAGCCTTTGGTTAAATCCCAACGGAATCCATCAATTTTAAATTCTTGTATCCATTGTTTAATAACTCTTTTGGTATAGTATTTTGTATAAATTGAAGAATGGTTGAAATCATTTCCTACACTATAACTATGTTTCGCATATTCATTAAAATACGGATTGTCGGCAGCAGGATCTCCCCAACCGTCACCATCTGCATCTTTCATCCACATTCTCACCATTGGATTTCTACCAAAAGCGTGATTTAAAGCCAAATCTAATATTACAGCAATTCTGTTTTGATGACATAAATCAATGAATTCTTTCATCTTATTTTGAGTACCATAGTATTTATCTAAAGCCATGTGGAAAGCCGTATTGTAACCCCAAGATTCATTTCCTTCATATTCCATAATTGGCATTAATTCGATCGCATTGATTTTCAAGTTTTTGAAATAATCAATTTTATCAATTAAAGTTTGGATATTTCGATTTGAATCAAAATCACGAATTAGCACCTCATATACTACTAAATTATCTTTACTAGGCTTTACAAAGTTAGTTGTTGCTGTACTCCAAGCATAAGGTGTTTGACCGGTTTGTAAAACGGTAACTTCTCTATCTTGTCCAGATGCTGTTGGGAAAGCAGGTAAGTTTGGATAGGAAGCTGCTGGAATATAGGGATCATCGTAGGATGACAATACCAAAGTTGAAAATGGATCTCCAGTTCTTACAAGTTTTGGAGAACCTGAAGTTGGTGTATTATCCACAACCCAATATTGATAAGTATATTTTGTGTCAGATGTTAAACCAGTTAATTCCAACCAAAATTTACCTGAAATTGGATCCAATTTCATAGCATAACTAGTATTTGGTTGCCAATTATTAAAACTACCCGCTACATATACAAAATCCTTACCAGGGGCGGTTAATACCAAAGTTGCCTTAGTTGGATCTGTAGGATTGTAATTTATTCCATCCTCAAGACCAGAAGCCATAGCAACACTTTGAGTAATAGGATCTACAATTGCATAAAATTTATAAGTAAAAGTTACCGACCCTAAATTTACTTGTAACTCAAAAGTAGTATTTGATGTAATATTTGTAGGCGTATAACTATAGGTAGTTCCTGAGGAACCATTAAGAAAAACTCCATTTGCTAATAATGTATAATTAGCAGCACCACCTGTATTTGAAGCGGCAATAGGCAAACTTTGACCAGATGTTATAATAGTAGTACTATTTGCAACGGGTGTAGTTAAGCTTGCTTGAAAGGCTCCAACATTAATGAAAGATCCTTGATTGTTTTGTAAATTCCCTGCAGCATTTCTAAATACCACACATATTTTAGTGATTGAACTTGTAGTTGGCACATTAAAATAAGTATATAAATCGGGTGAGATTGTAAGGGTATAAGTAGAAGTACCTGTTTGAGTTAATGCAGGTTGAGTTGTATTATTCCCCCAAGATCCTTTCACATTTTGCCAATCAACGCCATTTACAGTAACGCCAATGTGTGCATAAATAACCCCTGTATAGGAAGCTAATGCAGTACCAGTTTTATTAAAATTAATAGTAACCGACTGATTTGCTTCAAATGAAGTTGGTGTAGTTGTTATTTGTGCGTTTAGCGTTATTGTAAATAAAACTAAAAAATAAAAGAGTATTTTTTTCATCGTTGTTGTGACAAATGGTTACTTAATTCTTAAGGTAATTGTACAAATCTTAAATTGTAGTTTGCCGAATTTCTTAAATCCAACACAACTTTATAATTTCCTGGCGCCAATAACTTAAATTGAGATTGACCTCCTAATTTCATTTTATTTTTAATGCTTGACAATGCATCAGGAGAAATTTGCAAATCAGGAACATTATTATCAATTCCAAAACGCTCTACTTTATCAGCCAATGCAGAACTATTATCTTTAAGCTGGATGAAACCAGTTCCTGCCGATAATGTTACATTGTCGATAGTAAACATTCTATATGTTTGCGATGTTGGATCGGTATCATATGTAAAATATTTGTTTACCTGAGATGTCATAATTCCTTTTAAAGAAATTAATCTTTTTATTGCAGTATATTTATTATTTACCCAATCAGCTTTGATAAAATAAGTTCCTGCACCCGTTAAGGCAGCAACAGGAGTAATAATATTACTTGTTGAAACATCTGCCGAAGCCATGATCTCTCCAGCGAAATTTCCTAAGGGAGTAGTAAGACTTACACTAGCCATTGTGGTTTGAGTGTATTGAGTTTTTAATCCTTTAATATCTAAAGTTGTAGCGGTAGGGTTAGCAAATTTAAATTGAGGAGCAGCAACATTCATGTATACAAACCCTTCATATACTCCATCTTTTAGTGGCGAATAAATTAATGGAGAATTTGATGTTCCGTTCATGTTAATATCCCAATTTGCAAATGTGCTAGTTGCACCAAAGTTTCCAATTACATACAATTTCGGAGCTTCATCAATTGGATCGTACACATTACTTGTAAAGGCTACTTCTTGAGAATATTCTCTAAGACCATTTACAGAAGTGTCCAATTGATTTGAAGGTTGAGCATAAACTCTCATTTTAAAATTTGAAACTGCCCCTATTGTTGCTCCAAGAGCCTTAAGTTTACCATTTAAAGTGGTAGTCGTAATTGCTTTTTCATAGGTAGAATTGGTGTACTCATTGTATGTATCCAATGGAATAACCTGTGGTATAACCGTTGAAGTATCAAAATTATCTGCAGCTGAGATAATTTGAAGTACATATTTAACAGATGCTGAATACCCAAAATTTGCAGAAGTCCATCGCACTGTTAATGCTGTAGCGCTAAAATTGTTTGGATTCAAGGTTAAACTTGTCCCATTATTTGGCGAAACTAAGTTCATAGAGCCCGAGATACTTGCATTTGGATTATTCATGTCCTTATCACAAGACACAAAACTAGCTATCATCCCCGCAGCAATAATAAAACTAAAAAGTAATTTTTTCATAATTATATTTTTTATCTAATAGTTTAGAAAATTCTAGAATTCAAATTAATATCCAGGATTTTGAGACAATAATGCGTTAGAATTTAATTCTTTGTTTGGAATTGGATATATTAAAAAGTGTGCATCAACTGGATTTCCAGATTGATTTCCACCTTTCCATTCCCAATTGTAATCACTTAAGTATTTTCCTAAACGAATTAAATCTTGTCTTCTATGCCCTTCCCAGTATAACTCTTTTGCTCTTTCTTTTAAGATGAACATTGCTGGATCTGAAACATAATCTGCCATTGTTGCCGGACTTACTCCTCCTCTACTTCTTAAAGCATTAATATACCCCAAAGCAGTTGTAGCACTTCCTTGACCATTTACTAATGCCAATTCTGCATACATTAAATAAACATCACCCATTCTGAACATTGGGAAATCGGTATCTGGGAAAGATAAATCTTGACCATTTGAACCATCCGATTTTTTATTTGAATATTTAATTAATTTTTTTCCTTGATTAAAATCTGCATAATTTGCAATTGAAACCGGATCATTATTTCCAGGCACATAAGTCACACGTGGATCAGTACCTACCGTTTCTGTAAATTCTTTTCTAGTTCTAAAACCAGACCATCCATTATTAACTCCTAATGTTAAACCAACTGCATTTGAACAAGAACCGTGAATTAAATAGGTTGTACCTCCCCATGTTTGAGTTTTTACTCCATCAAAACAAATAGGGAAAATAATCTCATCTTGAGCTCCGTTTGAGTTGTTATCTGCTTTAAATAAATTAGAATATGGAATGTTTGCGATACCATATGCAGAACCAATTAAATTATTAACTACAACTAAAGCGTCTGCACTGCGGTCAACACCAGTGTATACTTTAGCATTTAATAATAATTTTGCTTTTAACATCCAAGCCGCTGCTTTATCTGCTCTACCATACTGATTGGTTTTTGGAGCTAATAACTCCCCATCAATAGCATTTAATTCATCTAATATGAAATTAAAAATAAATGTTCTTGATTGCATTGGAGGTGGTGTACCTAATAAATCTTGATCCGTTCCAAAAGGTAACTTACCAAAAATATCCATTCCATGATAGTAAGATAATGCTCTTAAAAAACGAACCTCAGCACGGTAAGTTTGAATTTTTGCCCTTAAATCTGGATCAACATTTCTTCCATTTAATTTTTCTTCTGTTGTTTCTCTTAAAAACTCATTACAAAGTCCAATTTGGAAAAATATTCTAGCAAAAAATGCTTCTGTAAATACGTTATCTGCATTCCAAGTATTCAAGTTAAGATCTTTTAATGTTGGATCTCCCCATGAAATAATTGCTTCATCTGTTGGTAATTCTTGCAATTGCCAGTACCCTCTTAAATATTGAGAAAACCCTTCATCAACTGTTCCAGGACCCGAACCTAAATCGGAACTTCCAGCAGGACCCGATTGCCCAGTTACTGCCAATCCGCCATATATTTTAGCTAAGAATTGTTGATATGAATCCGGGTTGCTATAAAAATCTTCAGATGTGAAATCATCATCATCCTTCGGACTGATATCTAAACTACAAGAGCTTAACACTAATAGTAAAAAGCTTACTATAAAAAATCTAGAATTGAAATTTATTTTTTTCATCTTACTTTTATATTAAAAATTAATATTTGCTCCTAACATATACATTCTCGCTCTTGGGAATATTGCACCATCAATACCATTATTGAATACCTCTGGGTCAATTCCTCTATACTTAGTAATAATAAGTGCATTTTGAACCCCAACATAAAATCTCATATTGGTTTTTTCTCCAAAAAGTTGGTTGAATTTGTATCCTACCGTTACGTTATTAAGTTTTAAGAAGGATGCATCAGTAATGTAGTAATCGGATTCTTTTGTAGAATTGATTTTAGTAAAGTTGGAATCATTAAAATTAACTGGTGCATTGTTTAATGTCCCTGATTGAGTATTATTAATAACATCAGCAGCAGCACTTCCTGCAGAAACTTGATCATAAACATAGTTTCCAAAACTTGCTTTCCACGCCATAGAGAAATCCCAATTTTTATACATTGTAGCATTTACCATAAAGCCCATTGTATAATCTGCTTGTGGTTTTTTGTAGTTGTATTTATCTTTACTATCAATCACACCATCGTGGTTTCTATCTACAAATACACCTTCAATTGGTTTTCCGTTGGCATCATATACTTGTTCGTACACCCAGAATGAATACGGCGCTAAACCAACTTTATGAATTTGAGTGAATTGTTGTAAACCAATACCTCCAACTAATAATCCATCAGTAAACAAGTCAGTTAATGTCAATTTATTATATGTGAAGTTGTAGTTAAAATTCACATCTAAATTTTTTCTTTGAATTACATTATAGTTAACAGAAAGGTCAATCCCTTTTGATTCTAATGAACCAATGTTTCTATAACCATAAATTCTTAAGTTTTGAAGCGCTCCTTCAGCAACTTGAGAAAATAAATCGGTTGTTTTTGCAACATATAAATCCAAAGAAGCTTTTAATCTGTTATTTAAGAAACCAAAATCAAAACCAACATTGTATTTCTTACTGTTTTCCCATTTAAGATTTTGATTGTATCCTTCAGGTTTTGAAATAATTACAAAGTCATTACCAAATTGATAATAGTTGTTGTTAGCTGTATTGTATCGTTTAAACCAATCGTAAGGAACTGGAAGATCTTGTTGTCCAACTTCTCCGTATCCTAATCGTAATTTTAAGTCAGAAAAAACTTTTGAATCTTTCAAGAAATCTTCTTGTTTAATTTTCCATGCAAATGCATACCCCATAAAATTTTGGTATTTGTTTACATTGGAAATTTTAGAAGATCCATCACGTCTAAAATTCGCAGTAAATAAATATTTATCATTGTATCCTAAGTTCACACGGCTGAAAATAGCACTTAGTTTATTTCCTGGATCAGTATAAACATCAGATACTTTAACTTCTTCATATCCAGCATATCCATAGGCATTTTTATTTCCTGAATAGTAGCTTTGGTATTGAAACTCTTGATAGTTGTATCCTACTAATGCATCAATATCTAGTTTATTGATTTTTTTAGTATAGTTCAATTGGTAACTTACATTATGGTTTTTATTATGCCACCAATTAGTTTGAGTATATCCGATTGGAAGGTTTTGAGAAGTACCTCCAATAGATAATGTTTGTAGACCAATTCTAGCATTTGGGTTGGTTGATAGCATACCATCTCCATTTTGAACTTCCAAACCTGCATTAATAATAGCTTTAATGGCAGGGAAGAAATGAAGTTTATATTCCATGTTGAAATTTCCAAAAAAGCGATTGTTATTAGAAATCTCTCTTTTTTCTAATAATAATGCAACTGGGTTGGCTGTACCGTTAGGATTACCTCCATTGGTCCATTCTGTATAACCAGCAAAAGGAGAATTAGGATCATAAACAGATTGAGTAGGATCATAAGAAAGTGCACTTCCTATAGCGCCCTCATCTGCAGATCTTCTAAAAGTATATGCATAATTACCTGTAATGTTAAATTTCAAGTGATCATCAAAAAAACTTGGATTGATAGAGGTAGAAATTGTTGTTCTTTTAAAGTTTGAAGTTAACAATAACCCGCTATTATCTGTATTTCCAATAGTTAAACGAGAAGGTATTTTTTTGAATAAATTACCTGTTAAAGATAAACTTAAATCTGTAGTATAGTTTGGCTTGAAAATTTCTTTTTGCCAATCGGTATTAGCATTTCCTAACATACTCACTTTAGTTGGAGCAATATTTCCAATTAAATCTCTAAAAGCATCAGCAGAATAAACATCAATTTGTTTTGCTAAAGTATTGTAGGTAGTAAAAGTATTTAATGAAACTTGTACTCCATTTTTAGATCCTTTTTTAGTAGTAATAATGATAACACCATTAGAACCTCTGTTTCCATAAATTGCGGTAGCCGAAGCATCTTTTAAGATAGAAAACGTTTCAATATCATTTGGGTTAATTGAAGAAAGGCCACCCGTAATTGGCAAGCCATCAACCACTAATAACGGATCATTACTTGCTGCTAGTGAAGACCCTCCACGAATACGAATAACCGCATCGTTACCAGGAGTCCCTGAAGAGGTAATTACAACCCCTGCAGCTCTACCGTTTAACAAGCCGTCAACACTGGTAATAGCCCCTTTATTAAAATCTTTGGAAGTTATTAATTCTACCGATCCGGTAGCATCTTTTTTCTTAACAGAACCATATCCCACTTGGATTTTTACGTCTTCCAATTGATTCGCCTCCGAAGTCATCGTTACTGTAATCATTGATTGTCCAGAAAAAACAACTGTTTCGTTTTGATAACCAACGTAAGAAAATAAAATTTTAGCTCCTTTTTTTAAATTTTTGAATTGAAAATTCCCTTCAAAATCAGTTGATGCACCCTGTCCTGTGCCTTGCACAACTACATTCACACCTTGAAATGGTTTGTTTGTTTTTGAATCCAATACAACTCCTTGTAAAGTGCTCTGAGCGAACAGACTAATTGGAAACAAGAACATTAAAAACAACAATTTTTTGTAAATTGCTTTCATAAATTATGTTTAGGTTAATTAATTGTTTTAAAAGCTTATACTTTTACTTCGAAAGATTAAAATTATGTAAATAAATCGTATAAAAAAACTACTCCTTAATAATAGTGTTGCGAAAACGTTTGCGTGTTGAAAACTTTCCGAATTTTTCAAGTTTTATCTAGAAAAAATCAATGATTCCGAAAATAAATATATCTTTATTTTTTTTTTACTAATTATCAATTTCGCAACATGAAAAGAAAAGTAACTTTAAAGCAAATTGCAAAGGAATTAGACGTATCCATTTCTACCGTTTCCAAATCGCTTAGAGACAGCCCAGAAATAAGTGAAGATACCCGTCAAAAAGTGCAGGCTTTTGCGAAATTATACAACTACAAACCCAACAATATTGCACTTAGTTTAAAAAACAGAAAGTCGAAAACGATTTGCATTATTATTCCCGAAATAATTCACCATTTTTTTGCAACCGTAATCAGCGGTGTAGAGCATGTTGCCAACAAAAAAGGATACAATGTTATTGTTTGCCTTTCGGATGAATCTTTCGATAAAGAAGTAATCAACATGGAAATGCTTGCCAATGGAAGTATTGATGGTTTTATCATGTCATTATCTAAAGAAACCCAACAAAAAAGGGACTTTCACCACATTACCGAAGTTATCAATCAAGGAATGCCCGTGGTAATGTTTGATCGAATTACAAATGATATTCTTTGTGATAAAGTAATTATCGACGACAATTTAGCTGCATTTAATGCTACCCAATATCTCATTGACATGGGATTTAAAAAAATCGCACTTCTCACCACAATAGATTACGTAAGTGTTGGTAAATTAAGAACTGAAGGTTACATAAAAGCACTTCAAAACAATGATATTTCGGTTGATGAAAATCTAATTTTAAAAATTGAAGATACCGATAACTTTGAATCTTCTATTGAAGATTTGATTTTGAACAACGACATTGACGCCATTTTTGCAGTAAACGAAATTTTTGCAGTTACCGCGATAAAAACAGCAACCCGATTAGGAAAAAAAGTTCCCGAAGACCTATCAATAATTGGATTTACAGACGGTATCATCTCTAAATATTCTTCACCATCCATCACAACCGTAAGTCAAAACGGAATAAAAATGGGTGAAAAAGCTGCAATTATGTTGATTGAAAAATTAGAAATTGAAGAAGAAGATTACGAAGAACAATACAAAACCGAAGTGATTGAAACCGAGCTAATTGAGCGGGAATCAACACGTTAAATTAATTTATTTATTAACAAAAAAACGTTTTCGTAGACATTTTTTCTAAAATTTTTAATCATAATTTTAATTTCTTATTTCTTTTAATATCTTTACCAAATCAAAACTTATACTTTTTACTTCGAAAACAAAAAAATGAGTTTTGATAAGCATACTGCTTATCGTAATTTTTAAAAATTTACGATAATGAAAAAACCCAAATTAAGTTTTTGGCAAATTTTGAATTTAAGCTTTGGATTCTTAGGAGTACAAATAGGCTATTCGCTACAAAACGGAAATACAAGTAGAATTTTAGAAGCATTAGGTGCCGATGTTCATAGCATTGGTTATTTTTGGCTTGCTGCCCCTTTGGCAGGTTTAATTGTACAACCGATTATTGGTCTTTCAAGTGATAAAACTTGGACACGTTTAGGCCGAAGAATTCCTTTTATTTTAGTTGGCGCAATTATTTCTGCTTTGGCTATGTTTTTTATGCCAAATGCCGGAAATTTTACCAATCTTTTACCCCCATTAGTTTTTGGTGCGGTAATGTTATTATTGATGGATACTTCCTTCAATATCACGATGCAACCCTTTAGAGCATTAGTAGGAGATATGGTAAACGACGAACAAAAAAATCTAGGCTATTCCCTTCAAAGTGCCCTTATCAATTTTGGTGCTGTTTTTGGTTCGTTGCTTCCTTGGATATTAACCAAAGCCAATGTAGCTAACGTCCCAGCTGAAGGTCAAAAAGTTGCCGATTCTGTAATTTGGTCCTTTTATATCGGTGGTTCAATTTTATTACTTAGTGTACTTTGGACAGTTTTTAGAACAAAAGAATACGCTCCAAAAGAACATGCCGAATACAATAATATTGATCTTGATGCCACAGAATCTAAAGAAAAATCAAATCTATTTACACTTATTTCAAATACTCCAAAAATCTTTTGGCAATTGGGAGTAGTGCAATTCTTTTCTTGGTTTGCGTTATTTCTAATGTGGGTTTACACAACAAGAGCAATAGCCAATCAAGTTTGGGGTCCTGAAGCAGGAGACGCTAAATCACTTGGATTCAATGAAGCAGGAGATTGGACTGGAGTAATGTTTGCCTTTTACAGTGCAATTGCCGCAATATTTGCCTTATTAATTCCAAGTATTGCAAAAGCAATTGGCAGAAAAAAAACCTACAGTTTTTCACTTCTTTTAGGTGGAATCGGATTAATTTCAATGATTTTAATTCACGATAAAAATCTCTTATTATTATCTATGATTGGGGTTGGATTTGCATGGGCTGCTATTTTAGCAATACCGTATGCAATGTTATCAAGCTCCTTACCTGCAGAAAAAATGGGTGTTTACATGGGTCTGTTTAACGGAACAATAACCATTCCGCAAATTGCTGCTGGATTATTAGGAAGTACCTTAATTGCTGCATTTGGTGGAGCTCCTATTATGATAATTGTAATTGCTGGAATTTCTATGGCAATTGCTGGTTTAGCTGTTTTTACAATTAAAGAAAAAACAGAATAATTAGAATACAATGACAAATAAAAAAGCATTCATATTCGACCTTGACGGAGTAATTGTAGACACTGCTAAATACCATTTTTTAGCATGGAAAAAATTAGCTCAAGAACTAGGCATCGAATTTACTCACGAACATAACGAACAACTGAAAGGCGTAAGCCGTGTTCGCTCACTAGATATCATCTTAGAGCTAGGAAATATTCAAGCTTCTCAAGAAGATAAAGACAAATGGCTTATTCAAAAAAATGATGAGTACTTGTCGTATTTAGTAAATATTGACCAAAGCGAAATTCTACCAGGAGTACTTCCGGTTTTGCATTATTTAAAAGACAATAACCAACTCATAGCACTAGGATCTGCAAGTAAAAATGCTCGTCCTATATTAGAAAAAACGGGAGTTATGCCGCTTTTTGATGCTATTGTAGATGGCAACGATGTATCCAATGCTAAGCCCGATCCCGAAGTATTTCTACAAGCTGCAAAAAAACTGAACGCAACCAACGAAAACTCGATTGTTTTTGAAGATTCGGTTGCAGGAATTCAGGCTGCCAATACTGCCAATATGATCAGTATTGGAATTGGAGATGCAGCAACTTTACACGAAGCAAACTATCTATTTAAAGATTTCACATTTATTGATACCTCTTTTTTAGATACTTTAATAAATTAAAATTAGTTACAAATTTTCAAACGCTATTGAAGTTTGAAAATAGATTTAAAATACAGAATAATGAATCAAGATTACATTAAACCAGATAATTGGTCGATAATTGAAGAAGGATTTGATGCAGAAAGCGTAAAATCGTCAGAAAGTTTATTCAGCATCGGAAACGGTGCCATGGGTCAACGCGCCAATTTTGAAGAAACCTATACTGGTGAAACATTTCAAGGAAGTTACATTGCCGGAATTTACTATCCCGATAAAACTAAAGTGGGTTGGTGGAAAAATGGCTATCCAGAATATTTTGCAAAAGTGCTAAATGCACCAAACTGGATTGGAATTAACATTGAAATCAATGGCGAAATTTTAGATTTAGCTAAATGCAAATCGGTCGCAAATTTCCGCAGAGAATTAAACATGAAAGAAGGTATTTATTACCGTTCATTTGAAGCTACCCTGCAAAACGGAACCCAGGTTGTGGCAAAAATTACTCGTTTTCTATCTTTAGATTTAGATGAATTAGGAATTATCAATTTTGAAATCACTCCATTAAATGGGGATGCCAAAATTGTATACAAACCATATCTAGATGCCGGAGTTCAAAATGAAGATGCCAACTGGGAAGAAAAATTTTGGGAGCCGCTAGATGTTGCTCATTCTGGAAATGAAGCATTTGTAACCGCTAGAACTTTTAAAACCCATTTTACAGCAACTACTTTCATGCACAATACTATTTTGCTAGAAAGTAACAACCTAAATTATGCGCCTTCAGAAGTTACTAAAACTTCCGACAGAATTGAATTTTCCTATGAAGTTACTGTTGCAAAAGGTCAAACAAGTGCCATTCAAAAATTAGGTGGATATACTGTTTCATTAAACCATCAAGACACTATTAGCGCTGCTAAAAAAGTAATTGCACAAGGACTTGAAATTGGTTATTTGAAATTAGCAGAAAATCAAAAACAGGCTTGGTCAAAAATTTGGGAAATGAGTGACATTACCATTGATGGTGATGTAAAAGCACAACAAGGAATTCGTTTCAATATTTACCAATTGAATCAAACTTATTTAGGAAAAGATTCTCGCTTGAATATAGGTCCAAAAGGATTTACAGGTGAAAAATATGGTGGATCTACCTATTGGGATACTGAGGCGTATTGCATTCCGTTTTATATGGCTACCAAAGACCAACAAGTAGCTAGAAACCTGTTGACCTACCGTTACAACCAATTGGACAAAGCCATTGAAAACGCAGCCAAATTAGGGTTTACGAACGGTGCTGCATTGTACCCAATGGTTACCATGAATGGTGAAGAATGTCACAACGAATGGGAAATTACATTTGAAGAAATTCATAGAAACGGAGCTATTGCCTTTGCAATTTTCAATTACTTCCGTTACACAGGAGACTACTCTTACATTCCAGAAAAAGGATTGGAAGTGTTGATTGGAATTGCTCGTTTTTGGCACCAAAGAGCTACCTACTCTACCCATAAAAATCAATATGTAATTCTAGGAGTTACAGGTCCAAACGAATATGAAAACAATGTAAATAATAATTTCTACACGAATTATTTAGCGAAATGGTGTATTGATTATGCCGTGGAGCAAATTAACAAAGTAGAAAAAGAATATGCATCTGATTTTGCTCGAATTATGAGCAAAGTAAATTTAGATACAGCCGAAATTTCACATTGGAAAGCAGTTGCCGACAATATGTATTTCCCCTATTCAGAAGAACTTGGAATTTATTTACAACAAGATGGCTTCTTAGATAAAGAGTTGGTAAAAGTTCATGATTTAGATCGATCACAACGCCCAATTAACCAAAAATGGTCATGGGATAGAATTTTACGTTCGCCTTATATCAAACAAGCCGATACCTTACAAGGTTTTTACTTCTTTGAAGATCATTTCACCAAAGAAGAATTAGAAAAACATTTTAATTTTTACGAGCCGTTCACTGTTC
The DNA here is from genome assembly GCF_046073885.1 of Flavobacterium sp. GTDB lineage: Bacteria > Bacteroidota > Bacteroidia > Flavobacteriales > Flavobacteriaceae > Flavobacterium. The sequence goes on along the minus strand of NZ_JBJTND010000015.1, from coordinate 20,654 downwards.
ACGAAAGTTCACTTTCGCCTTGTGTGCATTCTATTCAAGCAGCTGTATTGGATAAAATGGAAATGGCTTACACCTTTTATTTAAGAACTTCCCGTTTGGACTTAGACGACTACAACAAAGAAGTGGAAGAAGGTTGTCACATTACCTCTATGGCGGGAACTTGGATGAGTATTGTAGAAGGTTTTGGTGGAATGCGTGTAAAAAATGACACTTTACATTTTGAGCCAAAAATTCCAAAAGAATGGCAAGGTTATTCGTTTAAAATCAATTTCAGAAATCAAATTGTGAAAGTGGTTGTGAATCAAAATGAAACTTTATTTTCTTTAGATGGCACACAAGCTATTAAAGTCGTTGTTAAAGGAAAAGAAATTCAAGTAGAACCTAACAGCTTAGTCAAAGTTTAATTATTATTCGATATTTTAAGTCGCAAAGAAGTTCTTTGCGACTTATTTTTTTTATATTAGTTCCTCATTATCAAAATCATACCATGAAAAAAGTTTTTCTATTTCTATTTATCACTTCCATTTCATTTGCGCAAATTGACCGAGTTGAACCGCCATTTTGGTGGAGTGACATGAATTTATCTGAGTTGCAGATTATGTTTTATGGAAAAAACATTGCTCAAAATACAATTTCGGTTTCTAATGGAATAATCATCAAGGAAGTTCAAAAAACAGAAAATCCAAATTATGTTTTTGTTACGATCGATACCAAGAATTGTGCTGCTCAAGATTTTGTATTTACGTTCAAAAACAAAAACAAGTCGTTTACCCAAAACTATTCGCTTAAAGCAAGAAGAGAAAATTCACGCTTACGCAAAAGTTATGATAGTTCAGATATGATTTACTTAATCATGTCAGATCGTTTTGCAAACGGGAATCCCAATAACGATAGTACGCAAGAAACCATTGAAAAAGCAAATAGAACCAATAAAGATGGACGCCATGGCGGGGATATCCAGGGGATAATCAATCATTTGGATTACATCAAAGAGCTTGGTGCAACTGCAGTATGGCCAACACCACTTTGCGAAGACAATGATGAACGTGGTTCGTATCACACTTACGGGCAATCGGATGTGTATAAAATAGATTCTCGTTTTGGAACCAACGAAGACTATGTACTTTTGAGTTCGGAATTACACAAACGAGGCATGAAAAATATCATGGATTATGTTACAAATCATTGGGGTTACAAACATTGGATGATGAATGATTTGCCAACTTACGATTGGATTCATCAGTTTCCAGGTTATGCTCAAACCAATTATAGAATGGCAACTCAAATGGATACAAATGCCGCTAAAATTGATAAAGACCGATGTGTTGATGGCTGGTTTGTAAAATCAATGCCCGACTTGAATCAATCGAATCCTTTGGTGCTGAAATATTTAACTCAAAATGCGATTTGGTGGATTGAATATGCTGATTTGGATGGATTTAGAGTTGACACCTATTCCTACAATGATAAAGAGGCTATTGCCAAATGGACAAAATCCATTACGGATGAATACCCAAATTTTAATATTGCTGGAGAAGTTTGGTATTACAGCCAAGCACAAATTGCCTATTGGCAAAAAGACAGTAAAATTGCTGCGATACAAAGTTACAATTCCAATTTGCCAAGTGTAATGGATTTTACCCTTCAAGAAACAATAAATGCAGGTGTTTTCAATGAAGACAAACAAGATTGGCGAAATGGAATGGTTAAGATTTATGAGAATTTCAATAGCGATTTTCTATATCCAAATGTCAATAACATGTTTGTTTTTGCAGAAAATCATGATACTAATCGCTTGAATGAAGTGTATAAAAGTGATTTCAACAAATACAAATTGGCGATGACACTAATAGCTACAATTCGTGGAATTCCGCAAATTTATTATGGCTCAGAAATTGGAATGGCCGGAAGTAAATCTGTTGGAGACGGAGATATTCGTAGGGATTTTCCGGGGGGATGGAATGGTGATGCCAACAATGCTTTTTCGAAATCGGGGAGAAATACAACACAAGAACAGTATTTCGATTTCACTTCAAAATTATATAATTGGCGTAAAAACAAATCAGTAATACATTCTGGAAAAATGAAACATTACGTTCCAGAAAACAATGTATATGTGTATTTTAGATACAACGATTCTGAAACGATAATGATAGTTATTAATAACAATACTGAAAAACAAACTTTAAAATTAGATCGATTTAAAGAAAATATTAAAACACATTTGTCTGCAACAGAGGCTTTATCAAACAAACAAATTAATCTTAAAGAAGATTTGGTAATTGAAGGAAAATCGGCCTTGATATTGGAATTAAAATAAACATTCTAAATGAAAAAAATACTTTGCTTTTTATTAATAACTGCTATTTCATTTGCGCAAAATGCATCTAGAAGTTACCTTTCCCATACTTGGAAAAAAAATATTTTGGAAGTAAAAACCAATGATGGTGCTTATTTGATAAAGTACTTATCAGATAAAATCGTAGAAACTTCTTTTATTCCTAAAGGAGAAGCTTTCAATCCAAATTCGGAGGCTGTAATTAAATCGCAAGAAAAAAACAAAGTAAAATTTTCAGATGGAATAGGAGCATTAATGCTCTATTCAAAAGACATTACAATTCTAATTGATAAAGCTCCTTTTAAAATTTCCTATTTAAAAAACGGTGCTATTATTTTATCTGAAAAAAATGGTTATGCCAAAAACGAAAATAATGAAACAATAGAATTCAACATTTCTCCTGAAGAAAAATTATATGGAGGCGGTTCAAGAGCATTTGAAACAATGAACCGACGCGGCAATAAATTGCAATTATATAACCGTGCAAGTTACGGGTATCAAACCCATGCCGATTTAATGAATTTTTGTATTCCAGTGGTTTTATCTTCAAAAATGTATGCGGTTCATTTTGATAATGCAGCCATTGGATACTTGGATTTAGACAGTAAAAAAGACAACACTTTAGTCTATGAAACTACTTCGGGCAGAAAAACCTATCAGGTACTAATTGGAGATACTTGGGATGATTTAACGTCTAATTATACTTCCCTTACCGGAAAACAGCCGTTACCTCCAAGATGGGCGTTCGGTAATTTTTCAAGTCGATTTGGATACCATTCGCAAGAAGAAGTTGAACGAACCATTCAAAAATTTGAAGAAAGTAAAATTCCCGTTGATGCCATTATTTTGGATTTATATTGGTTTGGAAAAGACATTAAAGGCACTATGGGAAATCTAGATTGGGACAAAGATAATTTTCCAAATCCGGATAAAATGATAACTGATTTGTCTAAAAAAAATATCAAAACAATACTGATTACTGAGCCCTTTATTCTCACCACTTCTTCCAAATGGCAAGAAGCAGCTAGCAATAAAATTTTGGCGACCAATGCTGATGGAACTTCAGCAACTTGGGATTTTTATTTTGGAAATACCGGGATTGTAGATGTTTTCAAACCGCAAGGAAAAGAATGGTTTTGGAATGTTTATAAGCGATTAATCAATCAAGGTGTTGGCGGACTTTGGGGTGATTTGGGTGAACCCGAAGTTTTCCCGAGTTCTGCAATCACTGCCGGCGGAAAAGCAGATGAAATTCATAACGTTTACGGACACAATTGGGCAAAATTAATTGCTGAAGGATATCAAAAAGACTTTCCTAACCAGCGCCCATTCATATTAATGCGTGCCGGATATTCGGGAAGCCAGCGTTTTGGTATGATTCCGTGGAGTGGCGATGTGAGCAGAAGCTGGGGTGGCTTGCAAAGTCAAGTTGGTATTTCTGTACAAATGGGAATGCAAGGGATGGCCTATATGCATTCTGATTTGGGTGGATTTGCAGGTGATTATTTTGATAACGAATTGTATTTACGTTGGTTGCAATATGGCGTTTTCAACCCAATATTTCGTCCCCATGCGCAAGAAGATGTAGCTTCTGAAGTTGCTTATAAAGATATAGTAACCAAAGAAAAAGCTAAAAAACAAGTGGAATTACGCTATCAATTACTGCCATACAATTACACTTTAGCATTTGAAAACAATCAAAAAGGGTTGCCGCTAATGCGCCCATTTTATATGGAAAACAATTCTTCTGATATTAAATCAGATCAATATTATTGGGGAGCTGATTTTTTAGTTAAACCCATAACAAGTGCCAACATTAAAGAAATCGAATTGCAATTTCCAAACACAGTTTTCAATTGGTTTGATTTTTATTCAGATAAAAAATATGCTAGCAATACAACAAGTAAAATTGAGGTAGCTGAAGACCATATTCCTGTTTTTGTGGCTGGAGGAAGTTTCATCCCAAGAATTAAAACCATTACCAATACAAGCGAGTATTCATTGGATAATTTTGATTTGCATTATTATTTTGATGAAAAAGCAACTGCCTCTTCTGGGAGTGTTTACAATGATGATGGTGTGACTCCAAATGCATTTGAAAAAGGAAATTACGAACTTTTAAAATTTAGCAGTAGCCATTCTAAAGGAATTTTGAAAATTAATTTCAAAGCTGAAATTGGGAAAAACTTTGCATCGAAGGGAAAACTTGTAAATCTAATCTTGCATACTATTCAACCTAAAAAAGTATTCCTAAACGGAAAAGAAAGTGCTTTTAAAACCACTACCAATCAAACTGAAATTTCCATTTCTTGGGAAAAAGGAACGAAACCAGAAATAAAAATAGAATACTAAATCATGATAAAAAAAACAATTGCTTTACTAGTTATTACATTATTCTTTTGCGGAAACTCCAATGCCCAAAAAAAGAAAAACACTTCTGTAAAAGCATCATTTATATGGGAAAATGCAAATGTGTATTTTCTATTAACCGATCGTTTTAACAATGGAGATACCACTAACGACCACACTTTTAACAGAACTAAAGAAACCGGAAAACTTCGTGGTTTTGAAGGTGGGGATATTCGTGGGGTTATTCAAAAATTAGACGAAGGTTATTTTGATAAATTAGGAACCACGGTAATTTGGATGACTCCAATTGTAGAGCAAATTCATGATGGTGTAGACGAAGGAACTGGATATTCTTATGGTTTTCACGGTTATTGGACACGCGATTGGAGTGCTATAGATCCAAGTTATGGAACCAAAAGTGACCTGGCCGAATTAGTTCAAAAAGCACATGCTAAAGGCATTCGAATTATGCTGGATGCAGTTATAAATCATACGGGACCCGTTACTCCAGAAGACTCTGCTTATCCAAGTGACTGGGTACGAACTTCACCAAAATGCACCTACCAATCGTATGATACCTACATCAATTGCACACTTGTAGAGAATCTTCCGGATGTAAAAACTGAAAGTAATGATAATGTGGAATTGCCTCCTTTCTTAATTGAAAAATGGAAAAAAGAAGAGCGTTATGAAAAAGAAATTGCCGAATTGGATGCCTTTTTCAAGAAAACGGGCTACCCAAGAGCTCCAAAATATTACATTATGAAATGGCTTTCCGATTACATTAGAAACTACGGAATAGATGGCTACCGAGTAGATACTGCTAAGCATACCAAAGAAGATGTTTGGGCAGATTTTAAAAAAGTATGTGATAGGGCTTTCGCCGAATTTAAAGCAAATAATCCAAATAAGGTTTTGGATGCCAACCCATTTTTTATGGTAGGGGAAGTTTATGGCTATAACATTAGCGGAAAAAAAATATATGATTTTGGTGATAAAAAAGTGAACTATTTTGAAAATGGATTTACTGGCTTAATCAATTTTGGGTTTCCATATGATGCAAAAATGAGCTACGAAGAATTGTTTTCAAAATATGCATCGTTATTAAATTCCGATTTAAAAGGAAATACCGTGATGAACTATATTTCTTCTCATGATGACGGAAATCCATTTGATAAAAAACGTGAAAAAACTTTGGAGAGCGCAACAAAATTACTTTTAGCTCCCGGTATTTCACAAACTTATTATGGTGATGAAAGTGGTCGTTCCTTAATTATAGAAGGCACTCAAGGGGATGCCACGCTTCGTTCTTTTATGAATTGGGAAGAAATAAAAACAAATTCATTAACCCAAGAAAATGTTTTGCATTGGCAAAAACTAAGCAACTTTAGAAAAAACCACCCTGCAATTGGCGCCGGAATACATACTAAAATCTCGAATGTACCTTATGTATTTAGCCGAGTTTATGCAGAAGATAAAGTGGTGATTGGTTTGGATTTGATCGTTGGTAAAAAAACCATATCGGTTGGTAAACTATTTAAAAATGGCACCAAAGTTAAAGATACTTATTCTGGAAAAACTTCGATTGTTACTGATAGAAAAGTAAAATTTGATACTCCATTTACTATTCTCTTAGTAGAAAAAATGTAATATTCCATGCTAAAAATTGGTCATCGTGGTGCAAAAGGGCATGTTGCCGAAAATACGGTAGCTTCCTTTGCAAAAGCAATAGAATTAGGTGTTGATTTAATTGAATTGGATGTGCACTTGAGTAAAGATGGCGAAGTAATTGTCATTCATGACGAAACGGTTGATCGAACTACAAACAAAACCGGTTTGGTTTCTAATTTTACTGCTTCCGAATTAAATCAAATGGGAATTCCAACTTTACGTGAGGTCCTAGAATTAGTTGATAAAAAATGTGGCGTCAATATTGAAATCAAAGACCCTTTGGCTACCCAAAAAGTAGTTGAAATCATTGAAGAATTTGAAACTCATTTCAATTGGGTTTACCAACAATTTCAGGTTTCAAGCTTTATTTGGGAAACCTTAGAAACTATTTCAAAATTAAATTCGGCGATTTTACTAGGGGTGTTAACCGAAGATTCTGTTGCAAGTGCTATGGCCTTCGCCAAAAAAATAAAAGTTCATTCGATTAATCCGTATTTCAAATTACTGAATCAAGAAAATTGTAATTCAATGCAAAACAGTGGATATAAAATTTACACCTGGACCGTAAATTCTGCAGAAGACCTTATATTTGTCAAAACATTGCCTATAGACGGCATAATTTCAGATTTTCCAGATCGAATATGATTTCTAAATACGACATAGTAATTGTGGGTGGAGGTGCTGCGGGGTTTTTCACTGCAATTAATATTGTAGAAAAAAATCCGAGTTATAAAGTTGCTATTTTAGAACGTGGAAAAGAAGTGTTGACCAAAGTTAGAGTCTCTGGTGGTGGCAGATGCAATGTTACTCATGCCTGTTTTGTTCCGAATGATTTAGTGAAATTTTATCCGCGTGGCGAAAAAGAACTCCGCGGTCCGTTTCATCAATTTTGCTCAGGAGACACCATTGAATGGTTTGAAAAACATGGAGTAGAATTAAAAATTGAAGAGGACGGCAGAATGTTTCCTGTATCCAATTCCTCCCAAACCATAATTGATTGCTTCATCCAAACGGCCAAAAAATTAGGAATTGATGTACTTACCGGTCAGAGTGTTCAATCAATATTTAAAGGAAATGATTACTGGAAAATTGAAACAAATGTAGCCAACTATTCTTGTGAAAAAATAGTTTTGGCTACCGGAAGTAATCCGAAAATATGGGACTTGCTTTCTGAAATTGGACATACTATCATTCCTCCTGTACCTTCCCTATTCACTTTCAATATTAAAGACAAACGAATTAAAGAATTAATGGGCGTTTCTGCTGTGGCCTCCGTAAAGGTCAAAAACTCCAAACTAGAAGCTTCCGGACCTTTATTAATTACCCATTGGGGAATGAGCGGCCCAGGAATATTACGTTTATCGGCTTGGGGAGCACTAGAATTAGCGGATAAAAAATACCAATTTGCTATAGAAGTAAATTGGTTGAACGAAATTACACTTGAAGAAGCAGAAGAAAAACTAAAAGAGCTCAAATTAGAACATTCAAAGAAAGCAGTCTCTAAAAAATCACCCTTTGAGTTTCCTAACCGACTTTGGGAAAGTTTGGTTTTTGCCTCCGAAATTTCAGAAGAAACCAAATGGGCTGATTTGACAAAAAAACAACTTCAAAATTTAGCACTTCAATTAACTAAAGGCGAATTTCAAGTAAACGGGAAAAGTACATTTAAAGAAGAGTTTGTTACCGCAGGAGGTATTGATTTAAAAGAAATCAACTTCAAAACTATGGAAAGTAAAATCCATGAAAATTTATTTTTTGCAGGTGAAATAATAAACGTTGATGCCATTACAGGTGGATTCAATTTTCAGAATGCTTGGACAGGCGGATTTATTGTGGCTGAGGCGATTAAATAATAAATAAACTTGTTTATTCTGTAATTGTATTTATATTTGAATAATAAATAACAATTATTTTATGAAAAAAACTACCCTGATTCTCCTATTATTATTGAGCTCAATTACTATTCAGGCTCAATTAATCGTAAATAGTAATAACACTCCTGCTGAGTTAGTTCAGAATGTATTGTTAGGTAATAATGTTTACATCAGTAATGTAAAATTTAATGGATCTCTTATTAATGGGACCATGCTTAAAGACCAGGCAACTTCTTTTTCTAATGGAGCGACAACGAACATTGGACTTAATCAAGGTTTACTATTAAGTACTGGAAAAGGTCAAGTCGCTATTGGACCAAATAATTCAGGAAGTGCGACTCAAGCATCTAGTATCATTAACCCTGGAGATAGTGATTTAGCTTTAATAACCAATGGAACAATATATAACACTGCATCTCTTGAATTTGATTTTGTTGCTCAGGGAGATAATATCAGTTTTAATTTTGTTTTTGGATCTGAAGAATATCTTGAGTTTGTTAATAGTTCATTTAACGATGTTTTTGGATTTTTTATAAGTGGCCCTGGTATTTCTGGCCCATTTCAGGGAAATGCAATGAACATTGCTTTAATTCCAAATACAACTATTCCGATTTCAATTGACACGGTTAATTCAAATGTAAACTCTGCTTTTTATGTAAATAATGGAACTGGAACTACACCTTTATTAAATACCACGATTCAGTTTGACGGGTTTACTACTGTTTTACCTGCAAATGCAGCTATTCAATGTGGTGAAACGTATCACATAAAATTGGCCATAGCCAATGTTGGAGACAATGCATTTGATTCGGCGGTTTTTCTTCAATCAGGTAGTTTTTCTTCTACTCTAGCAACTGAAACTAAATTAGTAGCATTTATTGATACTAATAATAATGGCATTAAAGATTCAGATGAAATTAATTTTCCTAACGGAACTTTTTTGGTTGAAAAAAATAATTCGGGGATAGTTAATTCAATCACAGTTCCTAGTGGAAGCTATTCAATATATGACTCTACTGGAACCAGCAGTTATAATTTTAATTATGAAATTAATTCAGAATTTGCAACTTATTTATCGTTAACGCCAACTAACTACACTAATATAGTAATTCCAATTAATAGTGTTAATCAAACTTATTATTTTCCAATTCAAGTTACACAATCATTTGATGATGTAAGTATAAACATTGTTCCATTAACTAGCCCGAGAGCAGGTTTTGATTACATCAATAGAATTGTTTATAAAAACAATAGCTTGGCGACTACTTCAGGAGTTGTTAGTTATACAAATGACCCATTAGTAACTACAGCTACAGTTAGTCAAACTGGCACAACAGCAACTGCATCAGGATTTACTTATAATTATGATAATCTTACTCCGTTTGAAACAAGATCAATTGATGTAAGCATGAGTGTACCAGCAATACCAGCAATCAACATTGATGATTTACTAACGAATACAGCCACAATAAGCGGACCTTTGGCAGATGTAAATATTATAAACAATAATTCTTCAAATACTCAAGCAGTTGTTGCTGCTTATGATCCAAATAGGGTAATTGAATCACATGGAGCTAAAATAGTGTTTAATGAATTTGGCCCAGATGATTATTTATTTTACACAATAAAATTTGAAAATGTTGGAAACGAAAATGCTCTAAATATTAAAATTCAAGATGTATTAGATTCAAAAATTGATGAAAATTCAATTAGAATGATAAATGCAAGTCATGAGTATATATTAGAGAGAAATGGTTCAAATTTAAAATGGAGCTTTAATGATATACTTCTTCCTCCATCTGTAGAGAACACAGAAATTGGAAAAGGTTATGCAACTTTTAAAGTTAAACTAAAACCAGGATTTGCAATTGGTGATATTATCCCAAACGCAGCTTCAATCTATTTTGATAATAACCCAGCAATAATCACCAATACTTTTAATACAGAATTTATTGCTGCTTTAGCAAATGATGATTTTAATACCTCGAATTTAAATCTATATCCAAATCCATCAAATTCTATAGTACAAGTTAATTTACAAAATACAACCGATACTATTCAAGATATTACAATTTACGATGTATTAGGAAAATCAATAAAAACAGTAGATTCGAACGATTCTAATTCTTATACATTAGATGTTTCTAATTTCTCAAAAGGTATTTACTTCATTGAAATAACTACCGACAATGGTAAATTACAAAAGAAGTTAGTAGTTAACTAAATAAAAAAGCCCCTAGAATTTCTAGGGCTTTTTTTATCGGTTCAACCACCAAATACTGGCATTTAACACTGTTGCAAAACTTACCCAAGCTAAATAAGGAATAAACAATAAACCTGCCGTTTTATCAATTTTCTTGAATTGAATGTGAGTTTCAAAAATAAGTAGCCAAAAAAGAATTACTTCAATTAAGGCTAAAAAAGAATTGTGAAAATAAAAGAAAATGACCGACCAAGCGGCATTTAAAGCCAATTGAATAATAAAAAAAGTAAAGGCTTTCTTTACATTTTCGGGATCTTGCTCCAATCTATTCCACACCATACCTCCTGCAACACCCATCATAATATAAAGGATCGTCCATACTGGTGCAAAAACCCAATTTGGTGGATTGAAAGAGGGCTTTACCAAAGTAGGGTACCAAGTAGTAATACTATCTCGAGTAACCATCCCAGAAAAATATCCAACCAACAAACAGGTTGTTAAAACCACCGCTATTCGAATTATCTTTTGCATTTTGTTTATTTATTATACAAATATAGTAAACAAAATGGTTTCGTTTTTGTAAAATAAGTATCTTTGTAAAAATATATTATCTATGTTATCCGAAACGGATTTTATTGCCAACTCAATTTCTTCAGATATTTACCAAGGAATCTTCACTTGGAGTGCTCCTAGCAATATTGCACTTGTAAAATACTGGGGAAAAAAACAAGATCAAATTCCGGCTAATCCTTCTATAAGTTTTACGTTAAATAATTGTAAGACCATCACTAAATTAGGATTCTCAAAGAGGCACTTTGACAAACTCAGTGAGAACAATAGTACTTTTTCTTTTGACTTACTTTTTGAAGGAAAGCCCAAAGAAGAATTCAAACCAAAAATTCAAAAGTTTTTTGAGCGCATAGAAAAATATTGTCCGTATTTGAAAAATTATCATTTTACAATTGATACCCAAAATACTTTTCCGCACAGTTCTGGAATTGCTTCTTCTGCATCAGGTATGGCAGCTTTAGCCATGAACATCATGAGTTTGGAAAAAGAATTAAATCCAGAAATGAGTGCTGATTTCTTTTATAAGAAAGCATCATTTTTAGCTCGTCTTGGTTCTGGAAGTGCTTGTAGAAGTATTAAAGGAGCGGTTGTAGCATGGGGAGAACATCAAGAAATTAAAGAAAGTTCCAATTTATTTGGGGTTGCCTTTTCACCAGAACTGCATTCGGTTTTTCATAATTATCAAGACACCATTTTATTAGTAGATAAAGGAGAAAAACAAGTGTCAAGTACTGTTGGACATGATTTAATGCACAATCATCCGTTTGCTGAACAACGATTTTTACAAGCTCCGCAAAATTTATCCAAATTAAAATTGGTTTTAGAAAATGGAAATCTAGATGAATTTATTAAAATTGTTGAAAGTGAGGCATTAACATTACACGCCATGATGATGACCTCAATGCCCTATTTTATTTTAATGAAACCAAACACATTGGAGATCTTAAACAAAATTTGGAAGTATCGTAATGAAACGAAAATTCCGGTTTGTTTCACTTTGGATGCCGGTGCCAATGTACATGTATTATACCCTGAACAATATAAAAATGAGACTTTGCAATTTATTAAAGACGAATTAGTTGGCTATTGTCAAAATGGTCAGTATATTTGTGATGAAATTGGTTTTGGAAGTCAATTAATACTTGAAAATTAAGAAATGAAAGGACCCTTATTTTACTCCAAAATATTACTCTTTGGAGAATACGGAATTATCAAAGATTCAAAAGGATTATCTATCCCTTACAATTTCTACAATGGAGCTTTAAAAGTGACCGAAAACCCTTCGGCGGAAGCCCAAAAATCTAATGAAAGTTTACAGAAATTTGCTGCTTATCTTGAGCAATTACAGCAACAAAAACCAACTTTAGTAAATTTCAATATCGAATTATTAAATGCCGATTTAACTAGAGGAATGTTCTTTGATTCGAGCATCCCACAAGGTTATGGCGTTGGAAGTAGTGGTGCTTTAGTTGCTGCTATTTACGATAAATATTCGCAAGATAAAATTACTGTTTTAGAAAATCTTACTCGTGAGAAATTAATTCAGTTAAAAAATATTTTTGCCGAAATGGAGTCCTTTTTTCATGGAAAAAGTTCTGGTTTAGATCCATTAAACAGCTATTTAAGCATTCCTATTTTAATCAATTCAAAAGATAATATTGAGGCAACTGGGATTCCTTCTCAAAGTACAGAAGGTAAAGGCGCAGTTTTTTTAATTGATTCTGGAATTGTTGGCGAAACCGCTCCTATGGTAAATATATTTATGGAAAACCTTAAAGATCAAGGTTTCCGTACCATGTTGAAAAATCAATTTGTCAAATACACCGATTTGTGTGTAGAGAATTTTCTTGGAGGAGACAAAAAATCGTTGTTTTCTAATACAAAAAAATTGTCGACAGTTGTTTTGAATAACTTTACACCGATGATTCCTGAAGAATTTCACGGAGTGTGGCAAAGAGGTATTGAAACTAACGATTACTACTTAAAACTTTGCGGATCGGGTGGCGGAGGCTATATTCTTGGTTTTACAGAGGATTTAGAAAAAGCTAAAAAATCTTTAAAAGAATATACTCTCGAAGTAGTTTATCAATTTTAATCCAACTGATGTTAAGCCGGAAAACTAAACATACTATTAAGAAAATATTGAGTATGTTTTCTGTGGTTCGGGGCTATAATATTCCGATTATTGTGCTGGCGCAATACCTTTCGGCCATTTTTATTTTGGCTCCAGAAAAAAGAGCTTTGACTGTACTGCTCGATTTTAATCTTTTCATTATCGTTATTGCTTCCTGTTTAACTATTGCTTCGGGATATATTATCAATAATTTTTATGATAGTAAAAAAGACTTAATTAACCGACCTAATAAATCAAAAATTGATCGTTTGGTGAGTCAACGAACCAAGCTTCAAGTATATTTTACGGTTAACTTTATTGTTGCTTTATTGGCTTTATTGGTTTCGTTTAGGGCAGTACTGTATTTTTCTGTTTATATTTTTCTGATTTGGTTTTATTCACATAAATTAAAAAAGTATCCAATTATTGGTAATCTAACTGCCTCATTATTAGCTATCTTACCCTTTTTTGCAATTCTATTATATTACAAGAATTTATATCCCCAAATTTTTGCTCATGCAACATTTTTGTTTTTGCTGATATTAATTCGAGAAATAATTAAAGACTTAGAAAATATTAAAGGTGATGTTGCGAATGACTATCAAACGATTCCAGTGAAATATGGCGAACTATTTGCTAAAAAAATCATTTCATTACTTACTGTGCTTACGATAATTCCGGTTTACCTGCTAGTAGACAAATACGATGTAGGTTATATGGATATCTATTTTTATGTAAGTTTGATAGTGTTACTGTTTTTCTTATTTTTCTTATGGAATTCAAATTCAAAAATACAATACCTACAACTTCATGTAATTTTGAAATTTATTATTGTTTCAGGCGTTTTTAGTATTGTATTAATAGATCCCGAAGTTCTTATTAACGGAAGAGCATTTCTGAAAATTTAAGCTAAATTCGGTTACTTATTCTTCTGTTTTATACCAACTTGAATACATCACATAATTATTTGAAATACGTTGGATTTCTCCTGAAAATTCTGAAGCGTCAATATCCTTTACTTTCTTTGCTGGAATTCCTGCATAAATTGTCCCCGACTCTACAATTGTATTTTGAGTAACTACCGATCCAGCGGCAACAATAGCATTGCTTTGAATAATACAATTATCCATTACAATTGCTCCCATACCAATTAACACATTGTCTTCTATAGTACAACCATGAACTATCGCATTATGACCAATTGATACATTATTACCAATATTTGTGGGATGTTTTTGATAAGTGGCATGCACAATTGCTCCATCCTGAATATTTACTTTGTTTCCAATTTTAATATAATGAACATCACCTCGAATCACTGCATTGAACCATACACTGCATTCTGAGCCAAACTCGACTTCTCCTATAATAGTAGCATTTTCAGCTATATAACAATCTGTAGGGATTTTTGGAGACTTACCTTGAATAGATTTAATTATCATATTTTACATAGAAAAAATAATCCCGATAGAAATATCGGGATTGAATTGTATTTTATATTAATTAACAGCAGGACAATTACAGTGGTATTTTTCTGGTTTGCAGAAAAGATTGATTCCTAAAGTAAACTGATGGAATCCACCATTATCAAATTTAATATTTCCTAATAAAGATGAGTAGGTATAAGAGAACATATAATTTTTATAATTCACCCCTAATATTGGAGTTATGTATTGCATTTTTTGCGTTGCAATTGCATTACCTTCAATATATTGAGCCCCATCTAAACTTCTTCTGTAAGATAGAACAGCCCATAATTTTCCAAAATCCATTTGTTTATATGCCTTAAGGTTAAAATCAAGGATAGATTCTTTAGTTTGAAATACATGCTGAAACATCATCGATGGTTCAAACATTAATCCTTCTGAATCTCCAAATGTATAACCCATATTATAAACCAATCTTTTTAAATCAACAGGTTCTTTATCTGTGTAAAGTTTTCTTTGAGATGCAAGTGCATTTTTTACGGTTAAATGTGCATAAAAATCTAAAAAGTTATAAGAGGCTCCAATATCTGCATTAAAATAAGAAGCTTTCTGTATTTGTCCAAAAACAATTGGATCATAAGAAGGATCATTAAGATAAAAAGTGCTTTCATCCAATTGGCTTTGTGCAAAACCTACATTAATACCAAAAGACAATTGGTTTAAATCAATGTCATCCCTTGAAAACATTAAATGATGCGCATATGCAACTCTAAAACCTTTTTGAGAATGGTATCCGTTTCTATCATTAATTAAAATAACACCCAAACCATCTTTATCAGACACACTACCGTTAAAACTTACTGTTTGTAATGCTGGAGCATCTTGTTGACCTGACCATTGCTGTCTTCCTGTTAATCTTAATTTAGCGCAATTTGCTGCTCCCGCCATTGAAGGATGTAGCAAAAAATAATTATCAGATAAATAATCCGAATAAACCGGTAATATTTCTTGCGAAAATGCCTGTTCGGTTACTAATGCAATTATTACTATAATTAATTGTTTAATCTTCATTGTAATACTATCTTTTTAATGTAAAATGCGCTTTAAATTGTTTGTAAGCTGCAGCTTCGGTGTAATCTACAGTAAACCAATAATCGGTTGATGGCATTAATATTCCGTTGTAGGTTCCATCCCACCCTTGTCCTTGCGGACTGATTTGTTTGATCAATTTTCCGTAGCGGTCAAATATATAAATTTTTGCCGTAAAATCATTTTCTAATCCATGAATATTCCAATTATCATGGATACCATCTCCGTTTGGAGTAAAATAATGTGGGTAATCGATAGTGGCAATTTGACTTATCACCAATGGATCACAACTGTAGGCTATTCCTGCGGTGGTATCCCACACAGTAACATAGTGCTCTCCTAATCCTACATTCTCAAACACATTACTGTCTTGACGTGGTCCATCATCCAAGCTGTATTGGTAGTTTCCATATCCTGTTATGTTTACCGTTATGGTTTGGTTGGCTGAAAAAGCATTGGTTATTGTATACCCCTGACTTCCCGATGGTAGTGGCACTGCTTGCCCTGATTGCAACACGGTAAACGGTGCTGATCCATCTGTACAGCCTTGCGGACTTGTGCTGGTCATACTCACAGTGAAATTCGTGCTGGTATTATCTGCAAATGGACTGCTCACAGTGTAGGTTGCTCCTGTTGCTCCCGGTATAGCAACTCCTGCTGCATCATACCACTGGTAGGTGTAGGTTGGAATCGTATTTAAATACGGGGTCGTATTGGTTGCAGTTAGCACTAAATCTCGAACTACTTGGTGGGTGTTGTAATCCACACAAATAACGTTGGTTATAGCCTCAATTTTTGGCTGTGGTTTTTGCTCTACTATAATGTTAAATGTAGCGATACGCTCACATCCCGTTACTTTGTTTTTTACCACTACCCATACCGTATGTGTGTAGGCTTGGTAGTTTGTAAGATTTGTAATAGCCGTTGGTAACAATGGTGGTGTTGCCTGTGGGTTGTATTGGGTGTCATAGAACATCACATCATAATCGGCTAGAGTTTGTGTTGCACCTAATATACCTGGTATCAACACATCTAGTGGATATAAGTAGTACCCATCGTTATCGTTTGCTTCATCATCACATGTAGCATAATCCGGTGGGATGTTAAGAATTGGTTTTGGGTTGACCATAATGGTAAACTGCGACACAGGGCTCTTACATCCGGTAACGGTATTGGTAGCTACCACATAAATAATTTGGGTATTACCTGTTGTATTGGTGTTGGTAAACGTACTTGGTATAGGCTGAGTAAGCGCTGCATCTAAATAGAAGGACAAAGTATAATTGGTTAATGGCAAAGCATTGCCATTTAATAAAATACTGGCTTGACTGTTTAAATGGAATACGGTATGCCCATCGGTATCATCATCACACTCTTGGTACACTACTCCTGGTACAATTAATGGAAGTGGGTTTACTTTTATTGGTTGCTCTACCAGTACATAACAATGTTGTGGTGGACTTTGGGTATCGATATTATACATACTCTCCACACGAATCCATACATTTTGATTCACGTTAGCCGCTGTTGGAGTAAGTAGCTCTGAGGTATTGTTTACCGCATCAGTATAACTTGGGAAGTAATGTAAGGTTACATTCACATCGCCGTTCATGATGTAGTTTGCATTGACCGTTAAATCAAAGATCTCATAGCCATCATTCGGGTTTACATCATCACATTTTACCAACGGCAAACTCGTTAAATCGGTTCTTGGTGTTGGTATTGGTAACACTTGTATGGTAAGTGTTCTATAGCTCTTACATCCTGTTGCAGTGTTTGTAGCTACTATAAATACCGTTTGAGCTGCATTGGTGCTATTTTGATAAGCCGATGGATTGCTGATAAGTTGGGTGTGGTTGGCATCCAAGTAAAATTCTAAGGTATGTCCTGGTACAGCCCCTACAAATCCTAGCATGTCAAAAATAGCATATTGATCATTGGCAGGTGAGGTAGGCTGAGCATAATCACACAAACTATATAAAGTTGGGGTTGTTAAAACTATTGGAGTATTCACCTGCAATTGGAACGAACCTACAGAGAAGCAATGTGTGGTTTTGTTCTCTACCCTAACCCATATCGTGGTGGTACCACAAGCTGTATATGAGGTAGTATTAAAGATAGACAATCCAGCCGGAGTAACGCTTGCTGAGGCTTGGGTGGTGTAATAACTTACCGTATAATTAGTAGCAGGTGTTACTTGTGCTGCTAAGATTATTGGAGTTTGTGTCTCTAAATTAAACGTGGTGCATCCATCCTGAGTATTACTATCTGTATCACAGTTGGCAATAGCGGTAAGATTTGGTGGCATGATTGGTGCAGGGTCTACATTTAACTCGATTTGCATAATGCTAAAGCAATGGGTTATCGGATTCTCTGCTCTAACCCATAAAAATTGTGAGAATGCATTAATCATACAATACCAACTCGCATTTACTGCATTTAGATTGTTGGTTGCATCTGCTGCTGTTAAATGATACGAAATGGTATACACTCCCGGACTTTGGAATAAGATATTGGGAGTAAGATTGGTGGTTAAATCAACACATGACAATCCCGATTGATCGGTTCCGCATACCGTATAAGGTCCTGTTGGTGGTATCGGTTGTGGTTTTGGATTCACTACCAAGTCCATCGTAGAGATTACATAACATCCCGTGATGGAATTAGTGATTCGGATTCCTAATGTTTGTGCGCAAGGAATAGCATTGTCATAAGCCGATGGATTAGCGATAACATTGGTATTACTGATGGCCTCTGCCAATGATGGATAGAACAACACTTGCATACCTAATTGTCCTTGTAAAATAGAAGGTATCTTAGTTGTTAAATCAAAGGTCTCGATACATACCGGAGCCACCGTCTCGCAAAGTTCATATTGTGGAAAGAAGTTTGGAGAAGGAAGTTGTGGCAACGAATCTACTACCAAAGACATTGTTAAAATACTATAACAGCCTGTAGCATTGTTTTGAACTCGTATCCAAATTGTGGTGCTTGACGATACAAAAGCACTGGCTGGATTAATAACTGGTGCTCCCGCTTGGGCATTAGCCAATGAGGTATAATACGTAACGGTGTAATTAGCCGCTGGTAATGTAGTACCTAATACCTGTGGGGTAACTACTCCAGATAAATTAAACACCTGTATACCATCGGTATTGTCATCACAAATATGATAAGCACTCGGAAGAGTAGCCGAAGGTTTTGGATTTACCATCAATTGGAATAACGTGGTAGAGGCGCATGTTGGGGCTGCCGGATTGAATATTCTTGGATAAATCGTTTGTGGATTGGTAATATTACAATACGGAGTGTTTTTTGGTATTGGATTGGCTCCCGTTTGAGCGTCTGTTGGGGTTAAGTGATATGTAATTACAATTCCTGCTTGGGTAGAGATCTCTGTGTCTTTGGTGTTTAAAACAAAAGCACACGATACACCATCGTTATTATCATCACATAATTCATACAAGGTTGGAACGCTATAAGAAGGTGCTGTAATAAAAGTTGCTGTACCCGAGGCGCTTGCTCCTACACAACCCGTTACAGTATTGGTGGCAACCACACTATAAACACCAGGAGTTGTAGTGGTAAATGAAGGTACATTACCCGGATTACTAGCTCCAGATGGAACCGTCCATACATAACTGTAATTGGCAGCTGTAGCTGCTGTAGCAAATACTGTAGCCGGATTACCCTGACATACCGTTGGACTGTTTACTGTCATTAATGGCAACGGATTAACAACCAATTTAAACGAACCTACCGAAGTACATCCGGTTACCGTGTTTTTAATGTTAAACCAAATGGTTTGTACATTGGCAACCACATTGGTGTATAAATTTGGTAATGCATTTGTTTGTGCAATAGCATTTGGCTGATCAAAATAATACGTAACCACCATAGAAGGTTGACCGTTTATAATCTCTGCATCTTTAGTTGGCAAATTAAATTCTTCTTTCCCATCTGGTGAATTGTTATTGTCACACAATTGGTAATCACTAACCGATAAATTTACTTGTGGTTTTGGATTTACTATCAACTGAAAAGAGGTAGTAGAAACACATGCTGGTGCCGCAGGGTTGTATACTCTTGGATATATCGTTTGTGGATTTGCAATATTACAATAAGGGCCATTTGGTATTGGATTACTACCTGTTAGTGCATCCGATGGAGTTAAGTGGTATGTTATAGTTAATCCTGGAGCGGCAGTTATCTCAATATCTTTTGTATGCAAATTAAAGGCACAAACTGATCCATCTACATTGTCATCACATGCCTCATAGTTGGTTGGAGCGCTAATGGTTGGAGCAGTTAATATTGTAACATCTATAGCAGCTCTAGGACCTTCACAACCTAATATCGTTTGCGATACATAATACGTAGTGGTACCTACTGCTGCGGCTGCGGTACTTGGTGTTGGTGAAGTGGCTGAGCCCGTACCTCCTGTTGCTGCTGTATACCATAATAATCCGGTTCCAGTTGCTATAAGTGGTGTTACAGTGGCTCCTTGACAATAAGTCACCGGTGTAGTAACTGTTGGAAGAGCCGGTGTAGCATTTACTGTAACTACAATAGTCTCTCTCGGACCTTCACAGTTTAATATTGTTTGTGATACATAATAATTTGTTGTACCTGCAGTGGCAGTACTTGGTGTTGGTACTGCTGCAGATCCAGTACCTCCTGTTGCAGTGGTATACCACAATAAACCAGTTCCAGTAGCAATTAATGCTGATGGTGTATCATTCTGACAATACGTAACTGGTGTGGTAACTGTAGGAAGCGCAGGTGTAGCATTTACATCAACTACAATTGGAGCTCTTGGACCTTCACAACCCGATACCGTTTGTGATACATAATAGGTTGCTGTACCAGCAGTTGAAGTGCTTGGTACGATTACCGTTGAAGATCCAGTACCTCCTGTTGGAGCAGCATACCATAATAAACCAGTTCCAATAGCACTTAATCCAGTAGCAGTGGCTCCCTGACAATAAGTTACAGGCGTAGTTACTGTTGGGAGAGCGGG
>NZ_JBJTND010000014.1:0-67900 GCF_046073885.1 Flavobacterium sp. | reverse complement strand
ATTAGAGATAAACAACAATTAATTAGTTCGATATTTCCTGAAAAATTTGAATTTGACGGAAAAAAATGTCGAACTACTAGAATTAATGACGTTTTGAGACTTATATTACAGATAGACAATGGTTTACAAAATAAAAAAAGTGGACAATTATCGAAAAAAATCGAGTTGTCCACTCTAGTGGAGCAGAGAGGAGTCCTCTCGAACTATTTCATGTCGGATTTGGAACTTTTAAATAAAAAAAATAGCCTCTAAAAATTTTAGAGGCTATTGGTTTAACTCGTGGAGCAGAGAGGAGTTGTCTCGAGCTATTTTAGGTCTGATTTGGAACTTTTAAGTAAAAACAGATAGTTTCGTTTTATTGTAAACATAATACAATTAGGTTATATTAAATTATCTTTTATTTAAATGTAAGTGCAATTAATTACTCATAATTCCTCTATCTTAATTATTTGATTTTTTATAGTTAATGTTACTACATCTGTTATGTTTTTTTGATTTGTTTTTTGAATAATTCGTCTTCTATGATTTTCAACAGTCCTAGTACTTATGCCTAATTTTTTAGATATATAGTCATTGTCTTTTTGTTGAGAAATTAGTCTTATTATTTCAATTTCTCTATCACTAAGGTTATAATAATTAAATGTGCTTATTTTAAATGTAGATTTATACTCGGACAATTCTGGCAAAATTGCTTTAATTGTTGAATCAAAATACATTTCATTATTCATAATCTTTTTTATAGCAATTTCTATATCTTTAGGGTTAATCAATTTGCTACAATAACCATTTGCTCCTGCTTTAATTAATGATGAAATAGATAATTCATTAACCAGTTGGGTTAGTACTAATATTTTTATATTTGGGTAGTAAGTTTTAATTTCTTTACAGATTTCTATACCTCCCATTTTATTCATTTGTAAATCTAAAACGATTAAATCTATGTTTGGATTATTTTTTAGGTATTCTAATAGTATAATACCATCATCAGTGTCAAAAACAATTTGTACATTTTCAATTTTGTTGAATGTTTCAATTAATCCATCTCTAACTAGGTGATGGTCGTCAACAATTGCGATTTTTGTCATAACTTAATTGTAATTTTAAGAATATTTACATTTTCCATTTCATTTTGCACTAAAGTAGCATTTAATGTTTTTAAACGTTCTTTAATACTTAAAAGTCCTTTTCCTGATGAATTGTTTAAAGCAAGTTTATAATTAAAATTTTCTCCATCATCTTCAAAAATTAATTTTATTTTCTTTTTATTTTCAAGAATTGAAACTTTGCAATGTTTTGCCTTGCTATGTTTTATTAAATTATTAGTTATTTCTTGGATAATTCTATAAAGCTGATATGCGGTATTTTCATCAATAGATATTTCTTCATTATCATAATCTAACTCAAAATAGGTATTACTCCCATTTGATAATTCATTTAATCGTTCACTTACTATATTGACTAGGCCAATTGACTTAAATTTGGATGGCATAAGTGAATAACTTATATTTTTAATGTTTTTATTTGCTAAATCAATTGACTGTTCCAGTTTGTTAAAATAGCCCATTTTTTTCATATTTTGTTCATCACATGCTAACAGATTAACGTAGTTTTTTATCGCAACAAAATCGTTTTGTAATCCATCATGTAAATCATTAGCAATTCGAGCACGTTCATTTCTTTCTAAATCGAGTTTTTCTCTAAAACTTTTTTCTGCATCTAGCCGTTTTGAATTTATATAGTATTTATGATAAAAAAATGCAATTCCTATTTGAAATATTCCAAATAATAAGATGACTAAACTGGCAATTATGATAACTGTATTTAAACTTTCTTCGCTTTCCATATAGCAATGTAAAATGATAATCGATATAGAAAAAATAAAAATAAATTTATATACCAAAAATATAATAAAATAGCACTTTTAGTACTTCTGAAAATTGTTTCTAGACCAAAAATGAAAAATGTACCTGAATAATATAAAATCATACCTGATAAGATATAAAAAACAGGGAAGTGAAATAAACTACTGGTTTCTAATTTTTCAAATTGTTGTATTGTCCATTTTGTAGAACTTGTATAAACTAATAAACAATTCGAAATAGGAATAAATAACTCGAATATATTGATATTAAGGTTTTTTAAATATAATATAGCTAAAATAACGTAAATGATAGTATAGGAAGATGAAATTAAATAAAAAACTGATCGAGAAATCCCGATCAGTTTTTTGAAAAAAAATAAAAGAGTAATAAATTCAAAATATGAATATGTTTTGAACCAGATTTCGGAATTATTTTTTAAATAAATTGTAAATATTAATTCATATAAAGCACCAAAAGTAAACAAGAATACTAATAGTAATAGAGAGTTATTCTTTTTATATTTTAAGTAAAATAAAAAAAGTAAAATTGAAAATAAATTTACAAGAATTATTAAAAAATAGATCATTTATAAATCAGAAATTCCGCAATAGGGAGGACATGGAGCAGTTTTATCTAAAATATATCCACTTGTTATATCTTCATTGTTACTATTTACGCCTACTATTACCAAATTAGTACTGTCGGTGTCTTTATCGTAGCCGTTGTAGATTCTTAAACCTATACAATCTTCTTGATTTAAAATTGTTTCAAAATGATTTGCTCCAGCAAAATAACCTTTAGTTGCACCTGGGTAACGTTTTCTATACTCATTTATCATTACTTGTGCTTGTGCTAATGTAATTTGTTCACCTGTGTCTTTGTTGAATTCCATAATAAAAAGTTTTTAAAATTATTAGCGTAAAAATACTTGTTTGGAAATTTTTAGTATTGCGTAAAATTACGCATTTCATTTTTTTTTATCTCAAATAGCTTTGCTTTTTTTATAGGATATGAAAACAAAATTAAATATTTTATCCATTGATTCGGGTGGTGTGAGAAATATAATTTCGGCCTACATTTTGCAAAAAGTAGAAGAACAAGTGCAAGAAGTTCAAAATATTCCAGAATTAAGAATTGCAGATGTATTTGATACTTTTATATCTGTAGGATCGGGTACATTGTTGAGTTATTTGTATCAAATTCCAAATTCTAGTGGAAAATACAGGGATTCAAAAAGTGTTTTAAAAAAATATGTAAAATCAGCAAAAACTATATACAAAAGAAAACATATTTCTTATCTACCTTTTAGAACAACATATTGTAATAATAATGCTTTAATAAAACAAGCTGAATATTTATTCAATAACCAAAAAAAAGTAAAAAAAACCAAGAATAATATCGTACCACTTTTTAATTTAACCAATGGTAATTTAGAAATTATTAATTCAAATAAAAGTGATTTAAGTATAGAGGAAATAGTAAAAGTTTCACTTGCAACATATCCTTTTTTTAAAGAAGTTCTAATAAATGATATTAAATATTCAAGTGGTGAAAATTTAGCTGCTAATCCAAAATTTTGTTTAAATGAGCCCCTTTTAAAAATGATTTTTGATGATTATGATGTAGTCAATGTTTTGTCGATTGGAGCAGGAAGTAATACTATTTATTCATCTAATAATAAAATAAAAAAGATTGTTATAGATTGTGCTACCCAATATATGGAAGAATTTATTACTAACAATGAAAAAGTAAATTATTTCAGGATTGATGTACCCACAAAAGATTTTGACACTTTTAATCCATTGCACACAAATTCTTATATCGATTTTACAAGTCTAAATATTAAATCGATGATAACAGCTGGTCAACTAGCAATGGGTGCATTAGAAATTAAGCAATTTAATAAGTTTATTAAAACATTGGTGTAGAACAAACTGCAATATCTAATTACTTTAAGATAAATTTCTTCCAAAAAATCAAATTTATTTTATGTTTTGAAATGTATGCCCTTTTTTGTTATTGCGTAAAATTACGCAATGTAATTAAAATATAGCCTTTTACTTTTACGAACTAATAATAAAATTCCTAGATAATTATTAAGAATATAATTTCTAAATAGTTTATGGAAATTACTTATTAGCTGTGTCCAATTTAAAATTTAGTTACAGCTTAAATAATCTCAAATTTATTTTATTCCTATAAACAATTTTGAACTTTACTTTATCCAAAATCAATTACCTGTTTTACCCTTAAATTTATTAAAATATGAAATTTCACTACTCTAAATTGATTTTTTCAGCCATCATTTTGTTAGGCTTTAATAATTTTTTGTTTTCACAACAAGAACTTCAACAAGGTAATTTTTTTAATGATTGTTTTCGAATTAAAGGAAATAGGGCAATATCTTCAAATTGTTTAGATACTCTTAATTCTAATTCTGAAGTCTTAATAAAAAAACAATTGAATTATAATCTAGT
This sequence comes from Flavobacterium sp., assembly GCF_046073885.1. Lineage (GTDB taxonomy): Bacteria > Bacteroidota > Bacteroidia > Flavobacteriales > Flavobacteriaceae > Flavobacterium. Next base: position 63,561 of record NZ_JBJTND010000014.1, on the reverse strand, counting down.
AGTAGATTTTTCAAAAGACAGTATTCCACAAATTAAAAAAAATATTATTAAGAAAAATTCAACCTTGTTTATAGTATTTAAAAGTACAGAAGATTCTGAGAATGATTTATTAACAATCAAAAGAGGAGTTTTTAAAGCTAAGTTAAGTAACAAAAAAATGACTTGTGATAATGAAGTTTTATTAAATGTAGGTAATCCAAAAACAGGAACATTAGTTAGCTATTTGTATATGAAAAATTCATTATTTGGCAAGAAAAATGGGTTGTTAGAATTTGATGATTTATTATACAACGACACTGAAAATAAAAACCAATTGTTTGAGCTTGTTTATTTTCCAAGGTTATTAAATGGAAATGAAAAAAATATAGTTGAGAGTTATCTGTCTATCAAGTATGGAGTATCATTAGATGATGGACATAGCTATTATAATTCAATAGGTGAAATAATTTGGGATGTATCCGAAAATGTTGAATTCAATAAAAGAATTTCTGGAATTGGCAAAGATGAATTAACCGGGCTTAATCAAAAACAAACTAAAAATACTTTAGAAAAAGGTTTTATAATTGGATGTGAAACTATTGCTAAATCTAATAGTAAAAATTCAGCAACGTTAGATAATAAGGATTACATAATGTGGGCGGATAATAATAAAACAACTCTATTAGAGCCAAGTGATGACATTTTTCAAAAAAGAATAAAAAGAATTTGGAAGGTAAAAACCTATTCTGAAAATAGTTCAACTTATAATATGCAAATTAAAATTGATAAAGCATTGATGTCAGTTGAATCTAATTATAATAGTCAAGATTCAGATTTTATGTGGTTGGCAATTGATGATTCAAATTCCTCAGAGTTTAATTATTATAGTGCTAGATACATAAAGGCCACTGTAAATAATGAAAATGAAATAGTATTTAATACTGTTAACTTTTTACCAAATTCCGATAGTTATTTTACCATTGTTAAAGCACATGAAGCTCCAAGCAATAGTGACTCAAATTCAACAAGTATTTCATCAAGGTCTGTATTAAAACCAAAAATACTTAATAGTGGGTACGAAGTGTTTCCCAATCCAGTTAATAGTAATGAAAAATTTAATATCCAATTTAATTTAAAAGAACCTTCTAATGTTATTATACAAATAACGGATGTAAATGGTAAAATAATAAAAAAAGCAGATTTAGGAATAATAGATAAATATTTATTTACAGAAAGCATTTCTGTAACGGGTACCTATTTAATTATGGTTAACATAAATGATGTTACGCAAACGAGTAAGTTAATTGTAAAATAATTTAATAAAAAAATAATTTTTTTTAATGGAAAATAGAAATAAAATTTTAGGAATCAATAAAAATATTATTAATGTAATTCATAAAATTACATTAAGTGCAATGTTGTTTTTTACTTTTGCTGCTCCTTGTCAGTCAATGATACAAGATGTTTATGGTACACATAAAATAGATTTTAATAATTATAGATCGTCCAATTTAGCTAGGTTAGATGAAGCTACTAATATTATTCAAAAACAAGTTTTAAATAATAATTGGATTCAAAATAATTTCGAAAATCCTGTTAAGAATCCTTCAGAAAACAGTAATGAAAGTTTTCATATTGATGCTGATATTGCTCAAGGTATTATTGGTGTTTCAAACACAAATCCCTTTGATGATGCAAAAGATAATTTATTTAAATTTAGCATTAAAAGTCTTCCAACTAAAGATTATAAAATCTATTTGTCCTATGAATTATATGGAGTTCAGGATTGTAATGCAGTTTCAAAAAGCATAAATAACCGTTCCTCTATCGGGGGCTATTTAGTTAAAAATCAAATGGGTTGGACTTCACAAAAGGAAGAAATCAATTTGAATTGGTTGCATATAGGAGAAAATAAAATTTTATTTAATATCCCTAAAGGGGCAGATTACCAATATCAAGTTAAAAATGTAAAATTGGAATTTGATTTGGATAAAACAAATATAAACTCAACTTTGGTATTATGTAATTCTCAAATAAACTATGTTAAAGATAATCAAATATATATTAAAGGATTTCTTAGAAATTTTGACAAAGAAGTAATAGTTTATGCAGAAGAAACTCAATTAAATGTTGTTGATGGTGAGTTTGAAGGTTTTTTGAAACTTAATGATGATTTAAAAAACCGAAAATTTGTTGTTGTAAAAGCATTTGATTCATCAGGACTTTTAGGTCAAGAATTTATTTCATTAGATAATTTAATTGATGGCGACAAAATATATAATATTGAGCAAGTTTTTAAACCAGTTTTGACTTTTGTAAAAGCTGGTGTTAAATCAGACATCAAAGCAGATGGTGCCTCTTTAAAAATAAATGAAAATTCCTTATTGGAAAATATAGAAATCAATTTTACTAAAATACGTAATATTGATTTTGCTCCAATGACTTCTGGATTAGTAAATGTTACAAAAGGAGGTTATGCATATCGATTAGAACATAATAATTTAAAATTAAATAATTCTGTTTCAATTTCTATTGACTATGATGAAAAATTAATTCCAAAAGGGCATAATGTAAATGAAATAAAAACATTCTATTTTAATACTGAATCTAAGGCATGGACAGTAATTAAAAGAGATTCAATTAATTCAGTTGACAAATCAATTCTATCTTTAATTAATAAATCTGGTGATTATATAAATGGGATAATTCAAACACCAGAAAGTCCAGAAACTTCAGGATTTACTCCAACAATGATGAATGACATTAAAGCTGTTAATCCATCAGCCGAGATGACAATTATTGGAGCTCCAGACGCTTCTCAAAAAGGAGATGCTAATGTAAGTTATCCAATTAAAATTCCTGCTGGAAGGCATGGTATGCAACCACAAATATCTTTGCAGTATAGCAATGAAGGAGGAAACGGTTGGTTAGGTTTAGGATGGAATACTAATACTCCGTCCGTTAGTATTGACACAAAATGGGGAGTTCCAACTTTTGACAGCCAAAAAGAGTCTGAAATTTATTTACTAAATGGAGAGCAAATGATGTATCCTAAAGTTGGTGGTACTGATTGGATGCCTAATAGACATTATGATGTAACTGTGGCAGGCACACAATCAGGTGCATATAATACTCAGCCGATAAGTAGGAGTTCTAACTTACAATTTACTCCAAGAAAACAAGGTAGTTTTTCTAAAATTCAGCGATTAGGAGATGCTCCAGGTAATTATCATTGGAAAGTTACAAATACTGATGGAACTATTAATTGGTATGGAGGTAAAAATGAAGTTGATTTGAATGCTGTAATTAAAGATGTTAATGGAAATATTGTTCATTGGGGATTATATATGACTGAAGATGTTTATGGAAATTCTATTTACTATCAATATAAAAATAATCTATATAATTATGCTCCTTTTTTATCTACAAATCTTGAGAATTCCGTGCATTTTGAAATAAAGAAGATACTTTATAATGGATATAACAATGCTGACTATAAATATGAAATACAATTTCTTGACGAACAAGATGTGAATCCTGCAAGTGCCTTACGAGAAGACATTAATATTAATGCACGCACAGGAGTTAAAATGGTAGACCCATACCGACTTAAATTAATAAGGATAAAAGATGTATCGCAACCTCAAAAAATAATAAGAGAGTATCAACTTAATTATGCATATGGAAAATTCTCAAAATCGCTATTAAAAAGTGTATCAGAATATGGAAAATATACTCTTGATATTGAAGAACGACCTTTTTTTTATGAACATAATTTTGACTATTATGATGATTATACAGAACAAAAAGGCGTATTCAATTCACCTTTTGATGTTAGTTTACCTTCATTTACTTCCGACTTTACTTTGGGCTATGGTAATTTGATTAACGCTTCAAGGATAAACTCAAGTCAATCTACAGAATTTTCATGGGATTTAAAGGGATTTTTTGGTGGAGAATTTTTCTATACAACTAATAATGATTCTAGGAATGTTATATTAGGTCTTCAGGGAGGTGAATCATATATAAATAATGCAGGAAAAATTACAATGTCGGATATGGATGGTAATGGTCTTGATGATATTTTGTATAGAAACCCAAGTCATGAATTGTATTATTATCCTCATAAATATGATATTACAACTAACATTCACACCTTTGGACCCGAACCAAAAAAAATATTTAATATTAATAACTTTAATAAAGGCGATGGCAAAACACTAAATTTTCCAACAATTGATTTTTCATTTTTTGGATTCTATTTGAATTTTAGGCAAACTAAAACAAAAGAAACCACTAAAATTTATATGACTGATGGTAATGGAGATGGTTTGCCTGATATTGTAAATGATGAAACAGTATATTTTAACAAAGGATTTGAAACTGCTATAGATGGAAATACATTTGTTACAGGTAGTGAGCAAACTCCCAATATGGTTATTACAGCTGAGCCGAAGATTGTAAATCCATTAACAGAACCAGATCCACACCCAGACACTACTGCTTCACTTGATATGAAATTTGATATAGTTAGGGTTTGGGAAGCACCCTATGCTGGGGTTGTTACTATATCCGATTTTGTTCAACTTATGCCTCCCTTTAATAGCAACACTAAATGTATATATAGTATAGAAACTACAAGCCCAAAACGGACTAATATTCCTGCAAGAATTTATTTAAAAGAATTCAATCAAAGTTATCAATCTGAAAATATTAATTTAACTTCTTTTAGTACTATATATCCGCTTGGAACAGATGAATCCAATATACCAGTTGCTCAAGGAACCAAAATTTATTTTAGAATTCATAAAAATGAAGGTGCTCAAAATAATGAATTTGTAACCTCTCCAACAATAACATATCTTAATTTAAATGGAGATTGCATGAATAATAGTAATCCAGTATTAACTGATCAAAATGGTTATGATCGAAGTAGTTATAATTATGCAAATGATTTTAAACTTTCCTCGGTAGCAGGTTTAGATGTACAAGGTACTGGAACAGTATCTATTCAATGGGATTCTTTCAATGTGTCTAATTTATCAGACGATGTTAATTTTAAAGTTATTAAAGTAGTTTACGAAAACAATGTCGCAACCTCCACTTCGCTATTAGATCAAACATATGTATCAAGCTCCAATGTGCCAATTACAATTTCACCTTCAATGTTGGCATATAACAATGAGCAAATTAATTCATTAACCCCAGGACAAACTATAGTGTATAAATTTATTGTTAGTTCTGACTCTAATGTAAACTGGAATTCAATTCCATGGAAACCAATTGTAACGTATACTCCTGATAACAGTGCAATTGCTTCAAATATTTCAGGGTTTACTAAATATGTAGTTCCAGAATTTCAAATATATCAAGAATATGGATTTCACGATTATATTATAAATAATTGTATTAATACAATTTATGATTCAACTCTTTTTAATTCTTCTCACAGCTATTATGTGAGACCAAATATTGATGTATTATCGACTAGTCCTACCTTAACAAATTCTGATAATGGTTCTTTTTTGTTTGTAGTTAAAAAAAATGGGAAGGCAATTGGAAAAAGAAAAGTTTTTGTAAATGCAGGAGTTATTTCTATTAGTGATACTACTCCAATCCTATTCCATCATGGAATCATTGATACCCAAAATCCACCTATAATAAGTTGCGAATATTATGTGGATGAGTTTTTGGCTCCAAATAACTTTAATACATTTGAAAAGTTTTCAAATGATGTTGTTAAAAATGTACTTATTGCAAACGATACAGAATTGGGCATTTATCCAACAACAGATGAAAACCATTATTATCGATTTTCAGTTGACCCAAATGTAAATAATCATCGCCATTTAGGAAGTATGTTCCGTTCATGGGGACAGTTTATGTATAATCAATCTGCCGATAATAGTGCTAATCCTCAAGATAATTATAGCAAACTAATTAATAATGCTATTGTTGATAATCCATATGGAGGTTTACTTCAAGATCCAAATGTTATCCTTGGCCAAAATGTAAGTGCTTGTAATCAACCTGGCTGGACTAGCCAACAAATTTATGATTGTTATCAAAGTACATTATCTTCAAATCTTCAAATTCCTACTCCAACTTCGCCAATAAATAGTGGTAATGTTGAAAACTTAGTAAATACTATTTTATCTTCACTTAATGCAAACACAGCTTCCTTACTTCCAACACTAGCATTGGTACCCATGAATGCATATAGAAGCATTGAAAATCAAGAAGAAATCGAAAAATGGATGGGATTGTTTGATAGTCAATTTTCGAAAAGAAATAGCATGCAAGATGGAAATATTGAAAATAGTGCATTTGGACAGGCATTTAACGATAACACTGATTTTGATTCGCCACTTCTTGTCCCTAACCAATTTACAGGAATGAGTGGAATTGATAAAGTACAAAGAAGTAAATCGCATAGTTTTCAAGCGGGATATGGTTCAACTGCATTGTCTTATAGTAAATCAGATTATAGTGATTCCGATTCCGATTTTATTGATGTTAATGGAGATAGATATCCCGATATAATGACCTCAAGCGCTATTCAGTTAACAAGCATGACAGGTGGACATAAAGGAGCTATTTCGGGATATGGATTGGATGCGATAAATGAAAATTATAGTGAAAACTTTGCTATGTCTCATAGAGGTACAGCTCCAATTTCGGGTAGAGAACCTTCCAAAGATACAAAGTCGGATACAGGAAAACCTGATTATGCTTTAGGAATAGGAGCGACTGTTAATTTATATGGGGAAACACAAGAAAATGTTTCATTTTCTGATATTAATGGAGATGGTTTGGTTGATAGACTTGTTAAAACTGATCAAGGTTTTTATTGCATTTTAAATCAAGGGAAAGGCTTTTCAGGGGTTAACAATCCTATGCCTTTTCAGTATTTAATTCCTAATAAAACCAAACCGGATTCAATAGGAATAAATGCTAGTATTTCTTTAGATGGAATCACAGGAGGAGGTTTACCTTATAATATTTCAGCTGGATTTTCGGCTTCAGGGGGTAGCTCAAAAATATCATTACAAGATATTAATGGAGATGGACTACCTGATTTGATTTCTTCTAGTGGTTCTCAAGCTACAGTCCGCTATAACTTAGGAAATAAATTTTCGGATAATGAAGAAACATTAACCTATGCCATAAGCTTGAACTCGAATAACTCGAATAGTTCAGGTAGTTTAAGTGGTAGCTTTAGCCCATATGTAGGGCATAGTTTGGGCTTTTTTATCTTGATTTTTTTCCCACCTTTTGTAATTTTTATTCCAATTTGGTGGTGGAAATATGGTGTGACGGTAAGTGGAAGTGCAAATTTAACTGTTTCGGAAGCAAACAAACAATTTTCAGATTTTAATGGAGATGGATTCCCTGATTTTGTTCAAAGTCATGGAACGGATCTCACAGTTTATCAATCCAATATTAAAAGAACCAATATGTTAAAAACGGTTCATAATCCTATTGGAGGAAATTTTACAATTGATTACAAAGTTCAAAAAGTAGATTTTGATAACCCCAATGCAAAATGGGTAATGAGTGATGTTATTATTAATGATGGATATAATAAAATTAATGATGGAGAAGATGAATATAAAAAACATTATGTTTATGAAGGAGGAAAATACGATCGACGAGAAAGAGAATTTTATGGTTATAAAACCGTCAAAACAGAAGATTATATTTCTGTTTTTGGAAACCCAGAACTTTATAGAACAACAGTCGCAAATTATCATAATGAAAGTTACTTTTTAAATGGTTTATTAAAAGATACCTACGTTATTAAAGGAAATAATGAAAATCAAAAATTCTCACGCACTATAAATAATTATGAAATACATACATTAAATAGTTCAAATAACGAAATCAATTTATCAACTGTTGAGCCTGAAACTTATGATGTAGGGGGGACTGAAGGTAGACGTTCGGCAATAGTGTTATTGAAAAGTACAATAAATGAATTGTATGAATTAAATTCTAGTCCTCAAATCACTTCAGAAGTTGATTTTGATTATGACAATAAAGGAAGGATAATAAAGTATGATAACATTGGAGAAATTAGCACTAGTGACGATGATTATTCTTCAATTATTACTTATCATGACTCTTTAGATGCACTTAATATGATTAATATTCCAAAAACAATAAAAGTAAATACTGCAACTGGAGTTGTAAGAGAGCGAAAAACAGAGGTGAATGCCGCCAATGGTAGTATTGTTAAAGTATTAGTTAATAATAGTAATAGTTGGGCTGAAACTCAAATGGAATACGACCAATATGGAAACCTAAGTCATATAAGATATCCTGAAATTAGCTCAGGTAATAATAATTATGAATATTCCTCGGGAAATGCAATGTTTTATGATTATACTTATGACTCCGTTTATCATAAATATGTAACACAAATCTCCAATGCTTTTGGTTACAGTTCTTCAGCATTCTATAATTCAGATTTTGATAAAATTACAGAAAGTATAGATCAAGCAGGAAATCATATGAAATATAAATATGATGTGTTTGGAAGAAACACTTTTATAACCGCACCTAAAGAAATAGAAGTTGGTAAAGAATACACACTTAAATTTGAATATTACCCATATTTTTCTACTTTGCCTTCCAATAGTGGTGTTTCAACATCTACTTTTGTACCTGTTGCAGTAACGAGTCATTATGACCAACAACATCCTGAAAACGATATTCAAACCTATACTTTTATTGATGGTCTAGACAGACCAATACAGGTTAAAAAAGATATTTATTTGGATACTCATAATACACCACACGATCCCGATTTTAAAGAAGCGTTTTCAGTAAGTGGTTTTCAGTTTTATGATGCATTAGGTAGAAAAATACAACAATTTCATCCTTGGTGGGAACTTAAAAGCGAATCAACAAAATTCTTGCTTAACCAATATAATTCTCCATTTAAAGCTATAACTGATTTTGATGAGTTGGATCGACCAGTTAAAACAACAGACCCTGATGGAAATATAAGCACTATTGAATATTCATTAGCCAATGACATTACTGGAGCTATAGCTATTAAAACAAAATCGGATGTTGACCAGAATGGTACCCAACACATTATTACAGAGACCTATAAAAATGTAGCAGGTAATGTAATTTCAACAAAAAATGTGGGAGGAACTACCGGAAGTATTTGGACTAAATTCAAGTTTGACGCGATTAATCAATTAAAATCGTACACAGATGCCCAAAATATTATTACTGATTATACCTACGATATGTTAGGTAGAAAATTAACAGTTACTAATCCCGATAAAGGAACTACGACATATACTTATGATAATGTAAATCTTCTTTCATTAGAAACTGCCAACTTGCATAGTCAGGGAACAAGAATCGACTATAAATATGAAATAAACAGATTGATACAGATTAATTATCCAAATTACCCTTCGGGTGATTCAAATATTGCCAATGTAATTTACAAATTTGGAGATACAGGAAATCAAACTGGCAGAATAATTTTTCAACAAGATGCCACGGGAACTCAAGAGTTTGATTATGGCAATATGGGTGAAATGATTTCAAATAAACGCATAGTAGTAGGTCCAAATATTCCAACAAGAATTTTTCAAACTTTCTTTCAATACGATAGTTGGAACCGATTACAAGACATGATTTATCCTGATGGAGAAAAAGTTAATTTCGATTACGACTTAGGAGGTAACCTTACTAAAATGACAGGTGAATACAACCAGGCTCCTTACTCTTATATAAAACGTATTGATTATGATTATTATGAGCAAAAAACATACCAACTTTACGGCAATAATACCGAGACTTTCTATAGTTATACACCTGCTTTAAGAAGGTTGAATAATTTAAATGTAAAAACATCCGATGCCAATAATTTATTTTTTAATGATTACAATTATGATAAAATTGGTAATGTATTAGCGATTACTAATACTGCTGGAGTTACTTCTAATAATATGGCAGGGCACTATGAGAATCATTTTAAATACGACCAAATTAATCGATTAACTTATGCTGATGGCAATTTTGATGGAAGTAATTCGCAAATTGAAAATGGTAATGATGCTACTGCATCATACAGACTATTTATGGCCTATAACGATACCCATGGGATTATTAATAAGACTCAAAATCACCAAAAAAATGGAGATGATTTTATGCCAAATACATATATAAACACCTATGAATACCTTGATAATACACACAAAGTTGATGCAATCACAGATACCAACACAGGTAATGTTGAACATTTTAAATATGATTTAAATGGAAATATTACACTTAGAGAAAACAATGAATCACATAAAGAGTTCTATTGGGATGAATCTAACCGATTAAGAGTAGTTACAGACGAGCATAACGGGATGCAACACTATATTTATGATGCCAGTGGAGAACGTATTCTAAAAGCAGATACCAATATGGAGGCTATTTATCAAAACGGAACAATTGTAAATTCACCTTCATGGGTTACCATTAACGGGTATACAAGCTATCCTAGTGCATTTATGGTAATAACCGCAGATGGAGTTTATAGTAAGCATTATTATGCAGGAAGCCAACGAATTGTGAGTCGTTTGGGTGAAGATGATGCTAGTATATTTGATTTAGGTTGTATTTGGTGCAAAAAACTACAAGATAACCAAAAAACCGATTTACAAAATTATGCTAACAAACTAAAAACTGGTACAATTGTTTATAGTGAGTATAAACCAATATCATTAGCCGATCAGGAAGATGCAATAGCTCAAGAAAATGGAAATTCAGTCAAGCCTCCTAGACCGATACCTTTTTACTATTACCATCCCGATCATTTGGGAACTTCTACAGCTTTAACAGATTTTAATGGTAATGCATACCAATTTTTCTTAAATTTACCTTTTGGAGAAACCATGGCAGAGCAATTAGGACCAAATTATTTTAGTTCACCTTATAAATTTAACGGTAAAGAGCTGGATGAAGAAACTGGGCTGTACTATTACGGTGCAAGATACTATGACCCAAAGACCAGTATATGGCTATCTGTTGACCCACTAGCGGAGAAGTATCCAAATGCGAGTCCTTACAATTACTGTTTTGGAAATCCAATCAATTTGATTGACCCAGATGGGATGGACCCTAGGCCTTCATTTAATGGTTTGATTAATGTTTCAAACGTTTTGTCTGGCAAGAAATGGATAACATATCTATCTAAAAGCATTCCAGAAAGCCACTGGAATTTTAGTTGGAATAGAGGATTTTATAATCAAACTACTTATAGAACTGGAGAATGTGCCGATTATAGTAGATTACAGGTGGTTCAAGGTGCAAATGGCAATTATACTGCTGTAGGTTCAAATGATAGAATTGATATGTACGTAAAAAATGGAGGTAATACCTCTAATCTTAATTTTCAGAAAGGAATAAATACTGTTGTGGAAAACCTTAAAGAAGGTAGAGCAGTGATGGCTGGTGTTATGTATGATAGGGATTATTCTGACAAGCCAGGTAATGCTAATATTTCAACTGACCATTATGTTACGATTGTAGGAATGGGGACAGATAAACAAGGTATTTATTTTTCGTATTATGACAACTATGCTGGAGAAGGTCATAAAGAGCAAACAGGTACAAGCGTTGGAACTAATACTAATTTAAACAAGTTTCGTTTATACCAATCGAAGGATGGTTCATATTATTTTTCAGATGGTGCGGATGGCAACATTCCTTATAATCGAAATGAAAACCCCAAAAAAGGTGCACCTACGAGATATGTACTAACAGAAGTAAGAGATAATAAATAAACAGATGAAAACAGCAACAAAATTTATATTCTTTTGTACAATAATTTCTTTTTTTTCTTCTTGTAAAAACCCTTCTGAAAGAGATGTAGCTGGTGTATACAAAGGAGATAAAGTTTCTACAGAGTTTTCTGGCAGTGACTTTCGCTATCTTGTTTTGAAAGAGGATAATGTTTTTTATTTAGAATACCTCGATATTGAAAGAAAAGGACTTACGGGTTCTTGGAAAATATTAGACTCAAAAAATGACAGCTTAAATATTCAATTTCATTTAAAAAACAGGAATATTATTGGCAAATTAAAAGGGAATACTTTTTTATTTGAAAAACCAAATGTTTTTGACCAGCGCTTTTCTGCTTGGTTATATGTAAAAACAAATTTAAAAAGTGATAAAATTTTGGAATCTCGATAAGATAATGTTGTAATGTTCCAGATTTAGTGATAATCGGTTTTGGAATTGTTAATCACTTGTAAATCATTAAAAAATACCCGTTGGGTGTAATTAGTTTTTGATGATGATTTTTCGTCAGTTTGACTGTTTTTCGATAGAAAATCGTATGAAGAACAATTAAAATTATTATCAAAAATAGTTTTCGGATGATTTTTTGTTCAGTTTTACAATATAAAAAATACTCAAACTGACATTTTTGATAATTACACCCAACGGGTTAAAAAATCTAAATTTCTATAAAAAGACGGGCTATATAGTTCGTTTTTTTGTTTTTTTTCACCCGTAAACGCTAGTAAGTCTCAAATAGCCCCAACATGAACAGCGGCACCCTCCGCACCTCTTGTTAGGGCTTTTTTAGTATCAAAATCCACGATAATGGTATTTTAAATTACCGCCCTCATGTACACAATTTGGCTAATTTGCCCCTCATCCCTATGATGGTTTAAACAAATAGCCACCATGTTTCTGAGTTCGCTACCCAATGTGTCACTTTGAAACACTTAATTTCCTACCTAAAAAAAATATTTTTCAAAAAAAAGTCCCAATTATGGGGCTTTTTCTATTTTACATCATTTAGTACGCCTGAAAGCGCATCTTTTAATTTTTTCATACCTACTAGGGCATCAACAAAAGAAAATGATAGTTAATAAAAAAAGCTAACTTATAAATACGATTCAATAAAGTCCCATTGTGAACTTAGTAGTAGTGTTGTGGTTTTTTTGTAGTTAGAGTAAAAATACGCAATCTACTTAAAGTAGAGTAATTTAGTTTTACAAAGTAAATTAATAATTTGTAGTCGTTTGTAAGTGTTTGCAATTATTTAAATAATATATATATTATTGATAATTGCTTGAATATGCAAGTTATGCGAAAGCCTAAAACCGACATCACAACATAAAACTGACAAATAAGAAATATGGCGACAATACATTTTTTAAACGTATTAGAAGGAGATTGTAACATAATCCAACATGACTCTGGACGTGTTACAGTTATGGACGTAAGTAACGCTTACAATGACGAAGATACAGCAGTAGAAAAAGCTGTAAAAGTCTCAAAAGAAAGAGAAGAAATGCGGAACAGAACTTTTGTTCCATCAAACAAGAAAAATTATCATCAAAAGAAAGACCCTGATAATCCAATCGACTATTTAAAAAACAAACTAAAGGTCAAAGATATTTTTAGGTTCATAATCTCTCATCCAGACATGGACCATATAGACGGCATAAAAGACTTGTTTGATGAATTTGAAATCACAAATACATGGGATACTGATAATGATAAATACATAGACTTGACGGGGTTCTTTGCTGGCTACAACAAAGAAGACTGGAAATTTTATAAAAACTTAAGAGCAGGAAAAATAACAAGTACCAAAAGACTTACATATTTCTCAAAAACGAATAATCTGTATTTCAACGAAGACGATATTACAATCTTATGTCCTACTGCGGAACTTGTTAAACTTGGCAATGAAACAAAAGACTACAATGATTCTTCCTATGCAATATTGTTCACTCCACCAAAAAAGAACGGTGGTAAATGGAAAATACTCTTAGCAGGAGATACTCATGATGATTCATGGGATTACATTTTGAAAAATCATAAAAGTGATGTTTCCAATATTGACATCCTGTTTGCACCACATCATGGGAGAGATTCGAGTAGAAATTATGATTTTTTAGACACCCTTAAACCAAAGGTAACACTATTTGGAAATGCAAGTTCTGAGCATTTAGCATACACAAAATATCCTGAAACACGAATATCAAATAATCAGGCAGGTTATGTCATCCTAGATATTGCTGTTGACCAAATAGAAATTTTTGTAAAGAACTTTGAGTTTGCAAAAGACTTTAGATTAAATCCCAAACGTAATTGGACTGCTCCTACTTATAATTCCGTTCATAAAGCATATTTACTCGGACAATTAAACGCATAAAAGTTATGGCTGTAAACACTTATTATTTAAAAGCTAGGTTATTTCCCACAGTATTGACATCAATACCAGCTTTAATTCTTTACAACAAATTTGTTGCTTCACTATATCATGATAAACTCGAAAATATTTATACCGCACTTCCGACAATCACCGATGTGATTTTTTCAGGTGCAATAATCTTTTTGCTTGTTCAAATAAATCGGTTCCTATCTAAAGAGATATTTCAAAGACTTTATTTCAAGGGCGAAATTAATATGCCAACAACAAACTTATTGCTTAAATCAAATAATGAACTAGAAACAAGCATAAAGCAAAAAATTGAAGATAAAATAAAAAACAAGTTTGACATTACTTTACTTTCTTCAACTGAAGAATCGGCAGACGAACCAAGAGCAAGAAAACTAATAGCGACAACCGTTTCACAGATTAGAAATGTTCTAAGAGACAACTCTTTACTACTACAACACAATATTGAATATGGTTTTTTCAGAAACCTAATTGGTGGTTCATTCTTAGCGTTTGTAATTTCACTAATTATTCTTATTTCTTCGCATTGCACTGGTGACATTGCAACAAGAAATTTGGGTTTTATTTTAACCTCAATATACTTTTTACCAATTATACTTAGCAAAGTTATTATAAACAGATACGGAAAATATTACGCAAAAATTCTTTACGAACAATTCTTAACAATCTGACATGGAAACGGACGACAGAAAAAGGCCATCGCATAACAGCACCTACCCAAAAGGCGGGGTTTTCCAAAGACAGTTTTGTGGTTAATCAAACATTAGTTTTTTAAATCAAATTTTGTGGTAAAAGTCCCGCCCTTCGGGTAGCTGCAAAACGTTGGCAGTAATTTTAAATCACAAACCGTATAATAAACATATGAAAATTAAAGTTGGGGAATATGATATTTTAGATTCTGGAACGATTGTCAGCATCGAAGATGAACCAATAGATTTTGTATTGGTAGAAAATATTGGTTATACTATAAGAGTTGTTTTTGAAAATGATTCTGAAGACAAAAGTAGCCGAATGAAAGGAGTACCTTTTGATAAGGTTGGTGCTAAATTAACATTAATAAATTTTAATTCCATTGGAGTTGGAAACATTAAACCATTACAAATAGGGACATTAAATTATAGAGAATTATTTCTAAATTACAGAGTATATTCACTTGATAAAGGAGCAAAAACATTTCATTATACTTGGCTTTTAGGAAAGGAGGTTAAAAATGGCAATTAATCACTCTGAATCAACTGGACAGGCAAACATAGCAAATCTTAATACTGCAACTCAACAGACTCATATACATATTGATCTAAACAAAACTTTTTATAGCATTACTGCCACTGAATTGCATATAATTGAAGAAGGAAGTTCTTCAATTTGGAAAGATGTCACATTAACCGGTTTAGGAATTGGAATACCATGTTGTGTAAACTCTTTTATAGAATTTCAAAAAATAAATGCATTCAATTCCGAGATTTTTTGGAATGGATTAATTGGTGGTATTTGTAGTGTTGTAGCATTCATTTTTGGAATCATTTGGTTAATATCTAGTAATCCATGTAAAGAATTAATTACAGAAATTAAACAACGTCCGTTATACATTGTGTAAAAAAAAACTACTGCCAACAGCTGTTTCTAATAATGATTAGGTTTTGTATTTATTAATAAAACTGAATTTTTGAAACTGAATTTTAGTAATATTTGTGATAGTTAGTGTCGAAATTACGCCACTGCCTGAAGCAGCAAAACGTTAGGCAACATATCCAGAAACCACAGTTATGAATTTATATATTGACACTAACATATTTCTGACATTCTATCATTTGACAAATGATGACCTTGATGAGCTTAAAAAATTAGCTATCCTAATAGAAGATGAGCAAATAAGTTTATTACTTCCTGAACAAACAAGAAATGAATTCTTACGAAACAGAGATAAGTCTATTAACGATGCAATAACAACTTTAAAAGAACAAAAAGTTACATCAAGATATCCTCAAATTTCAAAAGTCTATGAAGAATATGTTTTACTTCAAGAAGCATATAAAAGCTTTGAAAAACACAAAAATAAAATTATTTCAAAAATAGAAAGTGATTCGAAAGACTTCAAACTAAATGCAGACATATTAACCTATCGAATTTTTCAATCAGCAAAAAGAATAGAAAATTCAACAGCTTTGATAGAAAAAGCAAAAATGCGTTTTGATTTAGGAAATCCGCCAGGAAAAGGGAAATCATATGGTGATGCATTAAATTGGGAAGCACTTATGGATTATGTATATGAAGATGAAGACCTTTGTCTCGTGTCTGACGACCCTGATTATGCTTCATTATTGGACAAAAAAGAACTGAATCTTTTTTTAAAAAACGAATGGGATAAAGAGAAAAAATCAAAAATACATTTCTACAAAACTTTGTCGGAATTCTTTAAAGACAAATTTCCCGAAATCACATTATCAGATGAATTAGAAAAAGAATTGTTAATCAAAAGTTTGGCCGAGGCAGGTTCTTTTATTTCTGCAAAGTCTAGATTGGCAAAACTTTCTACTTATACTGAATTTACAAACAAGCAATTAAATGATATCATAGAGATTGCAGTAACAAATAATCAACTTTATTGGATAGCGAATGATTACGGAGTCGGAGATGTGTTGCAAAAGTTAGTTTCTAGAAAAAAAGACAAAATAAATCCAAAGCTTTTGGAAGAGTTTAATTCATTATATGATTTTGAAAATGAACCCAAAGAAGATTTGCCATTTTAGATTCGTCGCCTAACAGCGGTTTAGCAAAATGGGGGCATTATTGCTAAATTGTGCATTTGTACTTCTATCGACATTAGTACTAATTTGAACATTCGTACTTCTAAACCCAGCCTTCGCAAAGCCCCAAAACGTTTTGTGAAATTTTAATAGCGACTATGCCTACAAAGAAAATTACAATTGATAGTAAACCGGTAGTTATTCATAAAGCAACTATAAATCCCGATTTCAATAAGAAATCAATATTAGTAGACAATCCTTGGGAATATGTTGAGTTGTGGATTAAAAGACAAAACAACAGTAACGCATTATTCTATTGGCAGCAAGCACATGGATTTTATGAAGCCACTAAACAATTACCCAAAACATCTTCTCCCTTAACTGCATATTATTGTTTTTTAAATGCTACAAAGGCTTTGCTTGAAATCAAAGGTATTTCATATGCCGATAGACATGGAGTAACTGGAAGTTCTAGTGGTGTATGTTCTCTATCAAACGAAACTATAAAATTTCAAGCAAACGGAATATTATCTGAATTGAGTAGATTGCTAGGAGAACCTGTAAATGGTGAATCATTTACATTCAAAAATTTAATCTACAATTTATCTTTTATACATAGAGCTTATACTCTAACATATAGTTCAGATCCAGAGTTATTTTATCCTATTATTAACCCACACTTTGTGAAAATTCAAGGTCAAAACCATGCTTTTTTTACTGCTGAAATAAAATCTGAATTTTATAAAAATCAAATAACAATAAGAAAATTGCCTGCAACTCTTGAAAGAGATATGGGGCATACAGACAAATGGGTGATTAGAAAAATAAATAGATTTCAATGGAGAACAGGCGTGGCAAATAAAAATGCAAATCTAACTAGATTAACAAATTATCACAAGCTAGTTAGAAAAGATATACACTTCATTTATGGAACAACAGATTTGTGGTACTTTAAAAGAACAGGTTTTGGTAATTCAATTGATAAGTGTCCATTAACAATAACTTTTGCATTGATGCATAGATTGAGTGAATTATCTAGATATGATCCTATTAGATTAAAAAGACATTTTGAATGTCAACATAACTGGCTACTTTCGGAGTTTATCAATCTGGCTCCTTCACAATTTATTTATACAATCGCATGCGAAATAACTGGTCAAGAATTTAAAATACCTGGAATAAGAAAATAATACTTCACACAAAAGCGGTTTTGCGAGATTGCGAATTTATTGGTAAATTCATGTTCACGTTTCGCATTGAACTTTTTACTTAAATAGAAAACATGCAGTCACGATTTCTTGCACTTCGTGTAGCCGCAAACCGTTGTGCAGCCGAGTAAAAACGTAAATAGCTTATTAATCTATATATATTTAAATTTTTAAAAAAATGGCAAGACAATACAATTCAGACCGAAGTGGAAATTCATTTTCGGAAGAAACAAAAAGAGCTGTATGGAGTAAGGCTCAAATCGTTTCAGGTTATGATTCAAATAAAACAAGAAAAGATTTATGTGGTGCTTGGATTAATTGGGATAAATATGGTAACACTACTGAAAATGATAGTGGTTGGGAAATTGATCACATTAAACCTGTTTCAAAAGGGGGAGGAGACGAATTAAATAACTTACAACCCTTGCAATGGCAAAATAACAGGAAGAAAGGAGACGATTATCCTGCTCCGAATTATTGTGTTATGTCAGCAAAATAATTAAATGACTATGACGCTATATGATAAAGAAGGTAACTTAGTTGCTTATATTGACAACACCTCCGGGTGGCTCTAAAGTATATGTGTTATTTTAACAATGATCAGAAAACGCAGATTCATACTCCCACTCACAATTTAAAAAAAACCACAACTTTTGAGTTGTGGTTTTTTTATTGAAAATAGCGTAAAAATACGCAAAGCACTTAAAATACAGCATCATAATTTTACGCATAGTTAGCTTCAAAAGTTAAAGTTGATTTTAATATATATGAAGATTATGAGCGTTACTTATTGACCTACTCTTTATTGATGTTTAGGCAATGCATGTTAGTTTCCCATAATTAGAAAACGAAAAGTATTACTCACCGATTAACTAATTGAAAAGGTACATATTCAAGAAATTAGTTTTAGAAATATGCTAGAAAATAGCCTTTAAAAAGGTTTGTGATATTAAAACTTTTGAGAACTAAATACATGTATAAATACAAAATAGGATTAATAATAAATAAGTTATAATGATAAAGTATTATTTTTTTATACTTTTATTTTTAAGTTTTTCTATACTTTCTGCACAAGAAAAACTAACTAAAGAGGAAAGAGTAAGACGAGAGAAAAACGTAAAAGCAGGAAATCCCTTTGTAAAATATGGCTGTAAGGCTCCAGTGGCTACCTTAAGCAAAGGGAAATACCTAGAGGTACATGATTTAGATAGTATTGTTATTATAGGAACCACAAGATGGCACGTATATAAGAAAATAATTGTAGGAGAAATTATGATTGATAGTTTAAATTTAGATGCTCAGCCTACAGGTGATGTTCCTGGAATGTGGATGTCTCCCGATCCTTTAAGTGAAGAATACCCAAGTTGGAATCCGTACAATTATTGCTTTAACAATCCAGTTCATTTTGTTGACCCTGATGGAAGGAAAGCAATTGACAATGATGATACATATGGATTAGATAGTTGTGGGAATATTACACGCTTGGATAATCAGAAGTACTATGAAAATGGTAAAGAAGTAGATAAACTTGTTAAAATAGATAATAATAATAGGCAAACTGAAAAAGCTGTTACTGTTCCAAAAGGAGTATTAGGGAATCAAAAGACAAAAACGGACTACGAGGGAGTTCAGTACGATTATTTTAAAATAAAAGGTAATGCTAAAGCAAAAGAAGTATTTGAATTTGCAGCTACTAACACAGATGTAGAATGGACTCGGATAGGTTTTGATAGGTCATCTAATTATATTGGAAGTTCGCACGAAGGAACTACTGATTCAACTGGTCCTGCTATATTGGCGGATATGATAAATAATGGTTTATTTCCTAACAGTCATGATCATAGTCATCCAGAAAAATATACGGTTGGTTATGTTTATGGGCCTTCAGGATTTGAACCAGGTGTAGTCGGAGACAAACAGTTTGCGGGACAAGTTCAAGCTGTACGACCTAAAATGACTTTTAGAGTCTATATTGTTAAAGATAAAACTTATTTAAGATATGATGGCACGAGAAAATTTTAATGTAAAAGCTAATTTTTACTTTTTATTAGCGATTTTATTTGTTTTTACAAACAATGCTTTTTCACAAAATTTTGAAATTTGGAAGTTAGATAAATTGAAAATTGTAAATCCAAAAATATTTACTGTACTGGATACTATTTACAAGTTTGAGATGAGTTCAAATCCCGAAATATTGATATTTATTTTAAACATAAATGATAGTTACGATAAAATTGAAATAAAAGCAGCATTGCTGAATAGAAGTGCTTTTAAGTGGTATTTTTATGATAAAAAAATAAACGTGTTTGGGGTAACAAACTATAATGGAATTGATGTATTAGTTTTTGGAAATAGAAGTTCTCTTTTTTTTGAAAAAAGGATAAAGGTAGATTTTCCCATTTTCAGAAAACAATTAAAAGTGAATCGTAAAAAAAATAGATTTGCACCCATATATGATT
The DNA here is from genome assembly GCF_046073885.1 of Flavobacterium sp. Classification (GTDB taxonomy): domain Bacteria; phylum Bacteroidota; class Bacteroidia; order Flavobacteriales; family Flavobacteriaceae; genus Flavobacterium. The sequence continues at coordinate 42,947 of NZ_JBJTND010000014.1, read as the reverse complement.
TTTTTGTTTGGGTCTACTATTTGAAAGATAACAGATTTATTTTAGATAAAAGAGGTAGTTTTCCCATTTGGTAAAGTTCCAAATTTAGTGATAATCGTTTTTTTTAATTGTTAATCATTAATAAAATCTAAATTTCTTTAAAATTACAGTCTAAATAAAACGTTTTTTTTGCATCACTACTAACGTAACCGATAGCTTGTCTTAAATAGCTCCAACAGGAACAGCGGAACATTACGTCCTTCTTATTTGTTTTTTTTTATTTTAACAACGTAAAATTACTTAACGATTTGGATCCTCAGTCTTTTATTTTTATGTATTGTTTCAACATGAAATAATAAAAACTTGTATTCTAATAATTTTAATATCATTATCAACTATGTCACAAGAGAAAAAAGTAAAAACCTACAACCAATCTCGTAGCGCTGTAACTGGTAGATTCGTATCAACAAATTTTGCCAAGGCAAACCCAAGTACTACCTATACCACAAAAAGAAAGAGATAATCTTCTTCTAAAATGAATAATATGTAGGAATAAAAACCAAAGATTGGATGATATTATTATTCAATTACATAGGTCTTTTTTAATTGAAAAATGTAAAAAGATTAAAGGTTTGTGATTGAAATTCAATTACATAAAATCGCTATTTATTCCAGCTGTAAGAGTGTTTTTTATATCTATTTTTTTAAAGCCCCATGAAATCACTTTTTTTTCTTTTGGTTCCGTTATTCAATTTTTCACAAGTAGGATTTTCTAATGCACTACAATCCAATCCAATTCAATATTTCGGAAATCAAGGAATTGGAATTCCAAGTACTATTCATCCACCAAATCCAATAAATATACTTTTCGGAGCTGATGAACAAAAGTTAATTGAACAACAAAACCAACAATTAATTCAAGATGCGCAATACCTCCAAAAAGACAAACTTGAATCAAAAAACTTAATAAATAAGGACAACTACGAAGATAATATAATCGAAAATATTAAATACAGTTTACCAAGTTATTCAAAAGTAAAAGGTTCCGAATTTTACAGACAAGTTTTTTATGAAATACAAACTTTAAATCCAGAAAACTATTCTATTAAAGATATAAACTTTAAAATTGAAAATGCTTTCTTTGAAAACAAATTACAAAAGGAAGAATTTGACAAATTGATAAAACAAACTGCTGATTTTATTATTGCAAAAACTAAGGAACTACATTTTGACATAAATAGTAATTCTGTTAAAAACTTTATGCTCTTTAAATTCTTTACAGAACCAACACAAGTTAAGGGATTTAAAGAAAAACATTTTCCAATTAAGTATGATTTTGAAGATTATTCGGGAGATAAGAATTGGAGTAAAATGTTTGTATCTAAACTATTAAAAACTAATACAGGGCAATGTCATTCAATGCCATTGCTTTATTTAATACTTGCTGAACAAATTGGAGCAGTTGCCTATTTATCCCAATCCCCAAATCATTCTTACATTAAGTTTCAAGACGAAAAAGGAAAATGGTACAATTTAGAGTTAACCAACGGAATGTTTACCGTTTCATCATTTATTTTAAATAATGGTTTTATTCGTTCTGAAGCAATTCAAAACAATATTTACATGCAGAGTATGACAAAAAAAGAATTGCTATCGCAATTCTTCACAGATTTAGCTTCTGGATACATACATAAATATGGATACGATGAGTTTGTAGAAAAAATAATAGACAAAGCTCTTGAACTTAACCCTAATAGCATTACTGCGAATTTAAATAAAGCAAATTTAAATACCGAAACTTTTAAATATGTGGTTAAGCAATTAAAACTCACAAAAGAAAATAAAGAGAACATTAAAAAATATCCGAGAGCTATAGCATTACTCAATAAAATGAAAAAACAATACAATAAAATAGATGATTTGGGTTTTCAACCCATGGCATCAGAAGCTTATGAAAAATGGCTAGGTTCTTTAAAAAAAGCCAAAAATAAGCAAGACAGTGAAAAGTTAGCCAATCAGTTTAAAGTATTAGTAACCAAAAAAACAAAAGGTTAAAATGACAAAATTTAAAATTATACTGTTATTATTTTTATTTTCTAATTTATATACTACGGCACAAAATATAGAAATACAAGAAAAATTGTTTTACAAAAGCTATGATTTACTTAAGAGTATGCTTATTGATGAAAATAATTATAGTTTTAAAAAAGCCGTATTTTCTGTCGAAAATGCTTATTTAGATAACAAATTAGATACCCTTTTTCTTAACAAAGAAATTAAGTTTTTAAACAATTTAAGCAATTCAATTATTAACGATAGATTTTTAGCATATGTTGAAAACGATAAGGCAACAGTAAATAAATGGGCATCTGTTTTTGAAGTTATGCATGATACGATTCCTATAAAAATTGATGATACATTATATAATTATGTGCCTTTTGGATATGATTTTAACGATGTTTTTGGACATAAAACAAGAGAAAATCTATTCGTTTCAAAACTACTTACCACACGAAAAGGTAATTGTCATTCATTACCTTATTTATACAAAATTTTGTGTGAAGAATTAGGAGTTACAGCAAATTTAGCTCTAGCGCCTAATCACGTTTATGTTAAACTTAAAAGTGTAGCAGAAGGATGGTATAATACGGAACTTACAAGTGGGATTTTCCCAATAGATGCTTGGATAATGGCATCTGGATATGTACATATTGATGCAATTAGAAACGGAGTATATATGAAAGCTTTAAATAATAAAGAAAGCATTGCGCTTCTATTAATTGATTTGGCAGATAATTACAATTCAAAATTTCCAGATAATGATGGTCTTTTTATTCTTAAATGTTGTCAAATGGCATTAAATGAATATCCAACTTTTGCAACAGCTCTAATTCTTCAAGCTGAAATACATAAAAAATTAATGAAAGCTGAACTTATTACGGATAAAGCAAAAGTGATGCTTGTAGCCTTAGAAAAGGAATACGTTCATATTCATGAAATTGGCTACAGAAATATGCCTGAGGATATGTACTTCAATTGGTTGGTTACATTAAAGACGGAAAGAACTAAATACGAAAATAAAAATTTAAATAACTCCCACAAAAAATAAGTTTTTATGATAAAATTTTATTATTTTACACTTTTATTTTTAAGCTTTTCTATGCTCTCTGCTCAAGTAAAACTAACTAAAGAAGAAAAAGCAAGACGAGAGAAAAATATAAAAGCAGGAAATCCTTTTGTAAAATATGGCTGTAAAGCACCAGTGGCAACTTTAAGTATAGGGAAATACCTAGAGGTACATGATTTAGATAGTATTGTTATTATAGGTTCAACAAGGTGGCAAGTTGATAAGAAAATAATTGTGGGAGAAATTAAGATTGATAGTTTAAATGCAGATGCACAGCCATTAGGGGATGCCGCCGGAATATGGATGTCTCCCGATCCTTTAAGTGAAGAATATCCAAATTGGTCACCTTACAGCTATACAATGGACAATCCAATCAATTTAATTGACCCTGATGGTAGGGATATTGAACCAGCAAGAAATCAAGCTGGAACAATCCAAGAATCTATAAAACAATGCAGAGATAAAGGATTAAAGTCAGTAGGAGATATAATGCGTTATATACAATCTGACAAAAACGCAATACGATATGTTTATACAGAAAAAAATGGTTGGATAGATTTACAACATTATTATGCCACTATTATATATGGAAAAGTACCTATGGATGCACTAGAGCCAGCTAGTGGTAACAGCATATTGCAAAAATATGTATTTGGAGAAGGAGCGGATAAAAGCTATTATTCTTACGAGGATTTACCTTCAAATAAGTTTGGTAGCGAAGCAAATATATATAAATTAGAATATAGAATTAGTCCTAATGGAAAATACAAAACAGAAGTTGAAACTTTAAAGACAGGTGAAGATTTGTATAAGTCTATCGAGGGACAATTTAAAGGAGCATCAGCTAGAAAACCTGAAAATGCACCAAATTACAATCAGATACCATTTGATGATCAAGATCGAAACCGATTACCCGAAAACTATACACCAAAACAACTAAATTCGGGTGAATATGTCCCTCAAAATCATACAAGCAAACCGTATAATCTTAAAAATTTTCCAGCTGCAAATACTAGTTTAGACAAGTCATAAAGTTAATCTATCTAAAATGAAATTAATAGTATCAATATTAGCAATGGTTTTATTTACAGCAATATCTTGTTGTAATAAAAATTCAGAAAATGATTTTATGAAAAACGAAAATGATTTTATAAGAATGCAAAATATATTGTCAGATAATTATCCTTTATTAAGAAAGTTAGATTCTAATAAATTTCACAATAATGTAACATTATATCCAAATGAGTTTAAAACAAAATGTACATTTTTGAAAAAAGTAGATCTAGATTTTATTAGTCAAGTATTTGATAATAAAATTATAAAATACATAAGTATTTATGATAAAAATTGTATTAGTTTTATACTAGAAACCAACTCAGGATACATAAACGGAAATGTTGATTATATAATTTATTCAGTTGATATTAAAAATTTTATAAATGAAAAAAGTATGTATTCTAAAGAAATTAAAGAAGAAAAAATGTTAAAAAAAAACTGGTATTATTTAAAAAGAAGAATAAGTTTATCAAATTAAAAACTAATTAATTGCTAAAAAAAAACTTGCAATTTGCATGTTTTTTTATGCTTTATAATTATAAAATTTATTCTTTCATTAAGTTAGTTAGGTTGACTTCTAATTTTTTCTTGGTAATAGTCATATCATGATTTTAAAAAGAAGTTATTTTAGTTACATGATATTGTATGAACATTCTATTATTAAAATTATTATAAATAAGAACTTATATTTTTTCAGGTATACCTGGGTATACCTGGGTATACCTGAAAAAATATTAATATAGAACTTATCTACCAAGTAATATGGCTCCAATTAGAGCAATAACCCCAAGTTGATTAAATGAATTTGAAACTGATTTTAATTGCTGTATTTCTTTTTGTAGTGCAACATTTGTTTCAATAGAATTTGGTGTTATCTTTTTTGTTTCTAATTTAGATTGATTTTGAATTCCTCCTCTAGTATATTTTACTTCAATAGGATGATCTTCTTGTTTAAGAAATTTTTGTTTAATTTTCTTTTCGTTAAGCATTTCTTGTTCAAGATATAGATCCAATCTTGATATGATCCATTCTGATAGACTTAAGCCAGCTTCCTCGGCTTTTTTTCTGTAAATTTCCTTTTGACTTGCAGTTGCTTTACCACAAACATTGAAGTTTTTAAAATTGTTTTGTTCCATTTTGTTTTTTTTTTATGTTAATGATAACAAAATTAATAAAAAGTTTGTAATAAAACAATCTTTTATTTATTTTTGACAAAAAAATAAGACTATGATATCTATAGAAAATTATAAGGACAACCCAGAGATGGTAATTAGTAATTTACTTGTAAAGCTAAATGAACGCGTTTTTTTAAAAACTGAAATTGATGTAGTTTATTCCGACTTGGTTAATTGGGAACGATCTAATCTTTTAAATATTGGCGGAAATTCAGATAAAGGTGATTGGAAAAGGTTAAATTATTTCGAATACGTATGGCTAAAAATAATTCAGGAGTTGCGAGTTTTTGGCTTTAGCTATGAAGAAATTGAACAATATAAAACTGAATTAATGTCTGAAATTACTTTAGATGAGATTATGATAGCTAGTAAAATTGATTTGGATAACATAGAAGAACAGCTTGGCAAAAAAGTAATAAATGATTTAAATTTAATTGAAAATTCGGGTTATGATGAAAGCGAAAAATTAGGTATTAGTCATTTTGAAATAATGATTACTCGTATTATTGGTTCAGGAGAAAATTGGTCATTACTTTTTTTTAAGGATATTCCAGGTTTTTTTTTCCCACTATCAGTTGAAACATTAAGAGCATTTGATAAGAATGAAAGAACAGATATACCTCAAGAATTATTATCAAAAACATTTCTAAGTATTTCATTAAGTGAAATAATTGCTAAATTTTTGGTAGAAGGTAAAAATGCATTTGAGAAAAAAACTATTTCAATATTAACCAAAAACGAACATAGTTTATTAAAACATATTAGAAAGGGATATGCAAATGTAAAAAGTATTAAAATTAGATTTAGGAACAAGGAAATGGAGTTACTTGAAGTTACTTCATTAAAGAAAGTAAAAATGGAGGCTCGACTTTTAGAGTACATAAATAAGGGAGATTATCAATCTATTTCAATTGATACAGTAGATGGGAAAATTGTAAATTTTGAAAACACACAGAAAATAAAATTATAAGATACTGAATAAATTAGATCAAGCGTAAAATAGTAAGCTTATCAGAAAAACTGAAAGTGAAGCACATTTTTTAAAATGTGGTGTTGTTTGAAAAGTATAGAAAAATTTTAATTAAAAAGAATCCAAATTTAACAAAGGAACAAATTGAGAAAATTTTGGAGTTTATTGCAGTAATAGCAAAACAAACATTGAGTAATTACAAAAATTTGAATTGATTATGAAAAAAGCGGTAATTATGTGCCGGGTTAGTAGTGATGAACAAGCTAAAGGATATAGTTTGGATGTTCAATTGGAACAACTAACTAAATATTGTGATAGGAATGATATTTCGATAGTTAAACAATATAGAGAGGACCACTCTGCAAAAAATTTCAATAGACCCGAATTTCAAAATTTTTTACAATTTGTAAAAAGGAATAAGGGAGAAGTCGATCTATTATTAATAACTTCATGGGATAGATTTTCTAGAAATCTTTCAGATTCTCTAGTTATGTTAGCTACTTTGGAAAAACTTGGAGTAAATGTACAAGCAATTGAACAACCAATAGACTTGAGTATTCCTGAAAATAAGGCTATGTTAGCTTTATATTTAGTAATTCCAGAGATTGATAATGACAGACGATCAATTAAGATTAGAGGTGGTATAAGAGGTTCCTTAAAAGCAGGTCGTTGGTGTAGGCAAGCTCCTCTAGGATATAAAAATACAAGAGATCAAAATAATAAACCAATTATTGTTCCTTCATCATATGCTGAACATGTAAAATACATGTTTGAGCAAGTTGCAATTGGTAAGCTTCAAAGTGAAGTCAGACAAGAAGTGAATAAAAAAGGAGTAGTTATTAGTAGGAGTAACTTTTCTAAATTATTAAGGAATCCAATATATATGGGAAAGATAATTGTTCCAAAATGTGGGGATGAACCAATGATGATAATTGATGGAATTCATGAAGCAATAATCACTGAAAATTTATATTTTGAAGTTCAGCAAATGCTTTCAGATAATAACAAAGTTAGAAAACTACCAGTTTATAAATCATTAAGGGAAGAGTTACCATTAAGAGGGTTATTATCATGTTCACATTGTGGTGAAAAATTAACAGGTAGTCGCTCACGTAGTGCAACTGGTAATCGATATTTTTACTATCATTGTAATTATTGCAGCAAGGAAAGATTTCCAATGAATTTAGTTAACGAAACTTTTGAGAGTATTTTGGAGGATTTTAGTTTTACTTCTGATATAAAAGAAATTTATCAAATGATGGTTAAAGATTTACTCTCAGGTGATGTTAAAGATTCAAAACTAAAGCTTGAAAAATTAAAAAATAGCATAGCAGAAACAAATGAGCGAATTGAAAAATTACAAGATTTATTAGTTGATGGTAAAATAGATTCTAATCAATTTTCTGCCACAATTGCACGATACTCATCCCAAAAGCTTTCATTAAATGAAGAAATTGATAAATTGAAAAAAGTGGATGAGGATTATTTAAAATGGTTAAAACATGGAGTTGATGCATTATCAAATCTAAAGAGTCACTATTTAAATTCTGCAATTAGAGATAAACAACAATTAATTAGTTCGATATTTCCTGAAAAATTTGAATTTGACGGAAAAAAATGTCGAACTACTAGAATTAATGATGTTTTGAGGTTTATGTTGCAGATAGACAATGGTTTACAAAATAAAAAAAGTGGACAATTCTCGAAAAAAATCGAGTTGTCCACTCTAGTGGAGTCGCCGAGAATCGAACTCGGGTCCAAACAAGCAATCAAAGAGCTTTCTACACGCTTATTTTCTGATTGAATTTTCGTTATTCTGCTTGGCCAGAAACAGCCACAAAATACTTATCTTCTTTAATTTTCGTAACAGCACCAAAGCTTCACTGTTCTTAGGTTCGTATTTACGATTCCCCTTGGTCGACCGCCACAAACCAAAGCTTTCGAGGAGAATCCTGCTTTCCTACCTTGTAGGAGCGTGGCTAATCTTACTATGATTCAGATTATGCAGCAAGAGCGTAGTTTCCTTCGCCGTTTAAATTGGTGTAATTTCGGATTAACGAGCTGAAAAAACAAAGCTCGACGTGCTTACTGTTCAATTCCACTCGCTGTCAAAACCAGTCGACCCCAAATGGTATTCATGGCTTTGCAAAAACCATGCCTGCAAATATACTAACAATATAAGTGCCTTGCAAAATAGTAGAAGAAACTAAAAATGAAATACTAACTATTCCTCCTTTTCATCAATCGTTTTAAAAGGATAATCTCCAAAAAGTGGTGCTAGTTTTTTGGTTTGATAGGTTTTTTTAGTGTATTTGTTGGAAATAACAAACATAGTTACCTTTTCTTTTCTCATGTTAATGTAGCACGAAGTATTACCATGCCACCATCCGTTATGGTAATAAAATGGTTCGCCTTTTTCAAATTCCATCATACGAATTCCCAAGCCATAATTGCGCTGACCCTTTCTCTCATTGCTGTATCCGTGGTATACTTTCTTAATTAACTCCGGATTTAAATAGCAAGACGAATATTTTGCCAAATCAAATTTTAGTAAATCTCTTGGCGTTGAATAAATATTTTTATCTCCATACACGCCATCCAAATATTCCACAGCCAAATCCATGTTGCCTTTATATGAAAGTGAAACTTTACCATAATGTTTTGAAGTTTCATATACAAAGGTATTGTTCATTCCCAATGGTTTGAAGATCATTTCTTGCATGGCATCCGGATATTTAAGTCCGGTTACTTTTTCAATTATTAATGCCAACATGGCATAATTTGTATTGCAATACGCAAATCGGGTATCTGTTTTTGATTCCAATCCAATGTGTCGGTCATTCATCACCGAGATAATATCGGCATTGGTCAGTTCTTTTTTTCGATCCCAATTACCATCTTCATAAGTGAAATAAGCATAATTTCTCATACCACTTCTATGGTTAAGCAGGGTAAGTACGGTTACATCTGGATAAGGAAAGTTTGGTAGAAATTCGGTTACCTTTTGTTCTAGCTTAATTTTTCCGGCATCTACAAGCATTAAAACTGCCGTAGCTGTGATTACTTTACTCACCGAAGCAATATGTAAAGGAGTGTCTTTGGTGATGGAATCTTTTTTATATCGGTTAGCAAAACCATTGTAGTTTTCGTATAGAATTTTACCGTTTTGAGCAATCAAAAAACTAACATTGTCTTCCTTATTCCATACTTTATGAAAGAAGTTGTCAATTCTTATTTTTTTATCATTACAATAACTAGCAGAAAGATCTGGCATTTTGTCTTGTAAAGGTTGCAAAACAGGAATGCCATTAGAATTGGTTTTTGATTCGCATGCTTTGCTACTCTTTTTTTCTTTGTAGCTAACTATAGATAATATGCTCAATCCAAGCACTAGGATGCCGTAAAATATATATTTAAGTTTCATTTATTTGGGGATAAAAAAGCAAATATAAATAATACTATTTCTTGCCAAAGCAGATTTTAAGAAAGCTATCAACATGTTTTTCACAGTCTGAAAAAAGGGAATTCTAAATCTTTGTTTTTCAATAATTAGAGTGTTTTTTGTTGAAAATAATTTTTAGAAGATTTCCTTTGAAAACGATTTCGTTAATGGTATTTTTGCAAATCAAACTAGAATACCCTACAAATGAAATTTGGAATCGTAAAAGAAAGAAAATCACCACCCGATAGAAGAGTTGTTTTTACCCCACAAGAAATTGTTCGTTTACAAGGGCATTATCCCGAGGCATTTGTAAAAGTAGAATCTTCTGATATCAGAATATTTACCGATGAAGAATACACTGATTTAGGGATTACCGTAACCAACGATTTGAATGATTGCGATGTATTATTTGGAGTGAAGGAAATTCCTGTGGATGCCTTAATTCCGAATAAAAAATATTTTTTCTTTTCGCACACCATTAAAAAACAACCGTACAATAGAAAATTATTGCAGGCAATTTTAGAAAAGAACATCGAACTTTATGATCATGAAACTATTGTAGATGCTAATTTTCGCAGATTAATTGGTTTTGGGCGATATGCCGGAATTGTTGGGGCTTACAATGGATTTAGAGGATTCGGAATCAAATTTGATTTATTTAATTTGCCGAAGGCAGAAACCCTAAAAAGTCAAGCCGATTTGTTGGCACGATTAAAAAGACAAACACTTCCAAACTTGAAAATTGTTGTAACCGGTTTTGGTAAAGTAGGAATGGGCATCAAAGAAATGCTGGACGGGATGAAAATTAAAGAGGTTGGTGTTGATGATTTTTTAAACAAAAATTTCTCTTCTCCCGTTTACACTCAAATTGATGTATTGGACTATAACAAGAGATTGGATGGTAAGGTTTTAGATAACAAAGATTTTTACAATAATCCTCAAGAATACACTTCAGATTTTGAGCGATTTACCAAAGTTTCAGACATGTATATAGCTGGTCATTTTCATGGAAATGGCGCTCCCGATATCCTTACTAACGAAATGCTCAACGCTTCCGACTGTAAAATAAAAGTGGTTGCAGATGTATCTTGTGATGTTGCCGGACCAATTGCTTGTACGCTTAAAGCATCAACCATTGCCGATCCGTTTTTTGGTTATTTGCCATTCGAACACAAAGAGGTTCCCTATACACATCCGGGTTCAATCATGGTAATGTCTGTTGATAATTTGCCTTGTGAATTACCAAAAGATGCTAGTGAAGGTTTTGGAGAAATGTTCATGGAACATGTTATCCCTGCATTTTTTAACGGAGATAAAGACGGCATTTTACAACGTGCAAAGATTACTGAAAACGGCAAACTAACCCCTCGATTTCAATACTTGCAAGAGTATGTAGACGGAAAATAAACAGCAATTAATTCCCATTTTCCGAATTAAGAAAAGTTTTCGTTAACAACTATTTCAATCTATCTATTGGCGGTTTAGATTATAAATGTATTTTTATAATCTATAATTTATTATGCCTAATCATTACCAAAATTTATGAGAAAACTAAGTTTATTAGTATTATTTTTTTGCACCATTTCCAATGCGCAAAACATTGCATCACCCTCCAAAAATTTAATTCTTAGCTTCCAATTAACAAAAGAAGGAACGCCAAGTTATTCTGTTCAATATAAAAATAAGACCATAGTTTCAGAAAGTAGTTTGGGGATAAAATTAAAAGAAACCACCAGCCTTGATGCTAATTTTAAAATTGATAGTATTGGTCAGAAAAGTGTGAATGAAATATGGCATCCCGTTTTAGGTGAGCAATCCAATGTGAAAAACAACTACAATCAATTGAAGGTTTCGCTATCACAAACGACTACAAATAGAAGATTAAATATCATTTTCAAAGTGTATGATGAAGGAGTTGCCTTTCGATATGAATTCCCGAAACAAAGCAACCTGAATTATTTTATTATTTCAGATGAAAAAACGCAGTTTAACTTAACGGGAAATCATAAGGTCTTCTGGCTTCCGGGAGATTTTGATAGCCAAGAATATCCATACACAGAATCTAAAATATCAGAAATTAATACCGATAATATTGACCGAAATAACGGAATCGGATTAAAATCTATTGCTGGAAAATCTATTGTGCAGTCGCCTTTGATGATGAAATCGGAAGAAGGAGTTTATGTAAATATTTTTGAAGCAGCAGTTGTAAATTACCCAGTGATGCATTTGGATGTAGCTCCAGAAAAATACCAATTTTCCTCGCACTTAGTACCGAATGCTATTGGAGATAAAGCCTATTTGCAAGCGCCATGTGTTTCACCATGGAGAACCATTATGATAAGTGATGATGCGCGAGATATTGTGAGTTCAAAAATGATTTTCAGTTTAAATGAACCATGTAAAATTGAAGATACTTCATTCATTAAACCAATGAAGTTTGTTGGTGTTTGGTGGGAAATGCATATTGGAAAATCAACTTGGGATTATGCAGGTTCTCAAAATGCTCAAAATGCAGCAGATGGGCAATTAAAGCCTTACGGAAAACACGGAGCAACCACTGAAAACACGAAGCGTTATATAGATTTTGCTGCCAAAAATGGATTTGACGGGGTGCTAGTAGAAGGTTGGAACACCGGCTGGGAAGATTGGTTTGGAAACTGGAAAGAAAATGTATTTGATTTTGTTACACCCTATCCAGATTTCAATTTGAAGGAGGTTACCGATTACGCCAAAGCAAAAGGAGTTAATATGATCATGCATCATGAAACTTCGGGTTCAGTTGCTAATTATGAGCGTCATTTGGATCGTGCATTTAAATTGATGAAAGATTATGGCTATACTGCTGTGAAATCGGGTTATGTAGGTAGAATTATTCCAAGAGGGGAATTTCATGATGGACAAACGATGGTAAATCATTATAATTTTGTGGCTCAAAGAGCCGCAGAAAACAAAATTATGGTTGATTCTCATGAGAGTTCGCGCCCAACGGGTTTCAATAGAACCTATCCGAATTATGTGGCTGCCGAAGCTGCTCGTGGAAACGAATTTAATGCTTGGAGTGTTGGAAATCCACCGATGCACGAGACCATTTTGCCATTTACAAGATTACTAGGTGGACCAATGGATTACACGCCAGGTATATTTGAAATTAAAATGAGTCATTACGATAAATCAAAAACAGAGCAAGTTCATACCACTTTAGCTAAACAATTGGCTTTGTATGTGACCATGTATTCTCCGGTTCAAATGGCTGCCGATTTACCAGAAAATTACGAACGTTACCCAGAAGCTTTTCAATTCATAAAAGACGTTGCAGTGGATTGGCAAGACTCTAAATATCTAGAAGCAGAGCCTGGCGATTATTTGACAGTTGCGCGTAAAGAAAAAAATGGTGAACGTTGGTTTTTGGGTGCAATTACCGATGAACATGCAAGAGATACACAAATTAAATTGGATTTCCTTTCTTCAAATAAAAAATACAAAGCGGTTATTTATCAAGATGGGAAAGACGCCGATTGGAAAAATAATCCAAAAAATTACGACATAGAAACGATTGAAGTTACTTCCAAATCTAAAATTAAATTACATTTGGCTAACGGAGGTGGAACTGCAATTAGTTTTCAACCTATTAATTAAACCAACCAACCTAAAAAACTAAATTATGAAATCAGAACAAATTAAAACCAACTGGGCCCAATTTATTCCGCTTGTTACCGTATTCTTCTTTTGGGGATTTGTAGCAGCGAGTAACGATATATTAATTCCCGTATTTAAAAAAGCATTCGATTTAACTCAGGGCCAAAGTCAATTGGTTTCAGTAGCATTTTATATTGCTTACACTGTAGGATCATTAATCTATATGTTGATTTCACTTGCTATCGGTAAGGATCTAGTAAATAAAATTGGATATAAAAACGGATTGGCTTTAGGGCTTACAATTTCTGCTTTAGGAACTTTATTGTTTTATCCAGCGGCAAATTTGCATTCGTTTCCATTAATGCTTTCCGGTTTATTTACCGTTGCTTTAGGTTTCTCATTGCAACAAACAGTTGCTAATCCGTTAGCAATTGCATTAGGCCCAATAACTACCGGATCACAACGATTGACACTTGCGGGAGGGATTAACAATTTTGGAACAACCATTGGGCCACTAATTGTGAGTTTTGCCATTTTTGGTGTAGCTACTTCAACCAATACCGAAATGAGTATCGAAAGTGTTAAAATTCCCTATCTTGTTTTAGGGGTAGCTTTTTTAGTTGTAGCAGTTTTACTTAAAATGTCTTCTTTACCAGAACACCCCGAAGCGATTGAAGAAACTGTAACCGAAGGTAGTACTTTAAAAACTTCAGCTTTGCAATATCCACAATTAATTTTAGGGATGATTGCCATTTTTATTTATGTTGGTGTTGAGGTTTCTACAGCTAGTAATTTACCTGCCTATATGGAAAAGAACTTAGGATTGTTAACCCAAAATATTGCACCATACATTTCTTTATATTGGGCTAGTTTAATGATTGGAAGATGGACTGGGGCTGTTGAAGCATTTACAGATAAAATGGATCTTCAAAAGATATTACGATTTGTGGCGCCTTACCTTGCTTTTGGTGTTTTTTTAATAGTAAATGCTATCGCTAAACATGATTTGACTCCGTTTTATGTTTATGCATTAATAATTTTGGTATTAATTGCTGCAGATATTGCAAGTAAAGGAAACCCTGCACGCATGTTGGTATTATTTTCTGCTTTAGGAATCGTTTCTTTAGCGGTTGGAATGGCTACAAGCGGAATGGTATCGGTATATGCTTTTATTAGTGTTGGATTGTTTTGTAGTACGCTTTGGCCTTGTATATTTACTTTGGCAGTTAGTGGCCTTGGAAAACACACGAGTCAAGGAAGTAGTTTCTTAATTATGATGATTATGGGTGGTGGAATTGTAAGTTGGCTACAAGGAACTGTTGCTGATTCAATTGGAATTCAAAATAGTTATATTGTGGGAGTGCTTTGTTTTGCTTATTTGGCCTTTTATGGTTGGAAAGTGAGTTCGATACTAAGAAGGCAAGGAATTGATTTTGATAAAAAAATAAGTGGCGGACATTAATAGGGATCATTAAAATCGATTTAATAAAACTCCGTTTGAAATAGTATTTTCATTCGGAGTTTTTTCTTATTCAATTGAAATAATTACCAAGTATTTAATTTATTTTTGATGCAAATAAAATATACTATGAAAAAAGCATTACTCTTTTTTTTATTACAAACTGCTTTATCCTTCTCGCAAACTACCGATGAGGTTATGCTTAAGCAAATATATAAATCGGCATTAACCGAAAGCCATTGTTACAATTGGTTAGACGATTTGTCAAATAAAATTGGGCACCGTCTATCGGGTTCAAGTGGAGCCGAAAAAGGGGTGCTATATACTAAACAACAATTAGAAACTCTTGGTTTAGACAGAGTTTATTTGCAAGAAGTTATGGTGCCAAAGTGGGAGCGTGGTGCTAAAGAAGTAGCATATGTTGAGGTTGGGAAAAACAAAATTAATTTTCCAATTTGTGCATTAGGTTTATCAGTTGCTACACCTAAGGATGGAATTTCTGCATCGGTTATCGAAGTGAAAAGTATTGAAGAATTAAAAGCCTTGGGAGTTGAAAAGGTGAAAGGCAAAATTATTTTCTTTAACCGACCTATGAACCCCGAATTTATAGAAACTTTTCATGCTTATGGAAGTTGTGTGGATCAAAGATCTTCTGGGGCAAGAGAAGCTGGAGAATTGGGAGCTGTTGGGGTAATTGTACGCTCTATGAATTTGCGTTTAGACGATTTGCCACATACCGGAATGACCAATTATAAAGACACTCCAATGGATAAACGAATTCCTGCCGCTGCAATTTCTACCAATGGGGCTGAGGCTTTGAGTAAACTTTTGAAAACAAATACTAATCTAAAATTATATTTCAAACAATCGTGTCAAAGTTATCCCGATGTAAAATCATACAATGTTATTGGTGAAATTAAAGGCTCAGAACATCCAGAACTTATTATGGTGGTGGGAGGTCACCTAGATTCTTGGGATTTAGGCGATGGCTCGCAAGATGATGGTGCAGGATGCGTACAAAGTATGGCTGTTTTAGAATTGTTTAAAAAGTTGAACTATCATCCTAAAAATACCATTCGTGTGGTCTTGTTTATGAATGAAGAAAACGGAGTAAAAGGCGGAACAAAATATGCAGAGGAAGCCAAATTAAATAAGGAGAATCATATTTTCGCTATGGAAAGTGATTCGGGTGGGTTTTCTCCAAGAGGGTTTTCTATTGATTCTGATGAAGTAAACTTCAATAAAATTTCGAGTTGGAAGAATTTGTTCGAGCCTTATTTAATTCATATTTTTGATAAAGGACATTCCGGAACTGACGTAGATCCTATTCAATCGGATTCTATTGTTAAAGTTGGATTGCATCCTGATTCCCAGCGTTATTTTGATTACCATCATGCAGCAAATGATAAATTTGATGCCGTAAATAAACGAGAATTAGAACTTGGTGCTGCAACTATGGCTTCGTTAATGTATCTGTTTGACAAGTATAACTAAATAAAAAAAGAGACTTTTTTAAGTCTCTTTTTTTATATTGATTTTTTAATTTTTATAAATTAAAAATCCCTCCAAAAGAGATGATTCTTTGGAAGAAATTAAAATGTTGGCTAGCCGTATCATTTGTTAAAGCGGTTGTTCTAATATCTGGCATATTTATGTAACCCGCTTTAAGTTCGCCTTGAATAAAATAATGTTTGAAAAAAGTAATGTTAATACCTGCTTTAGCAGATATACCAAAACCAGAAACATGAAAATCATCATGTCGTTCTTTGCCTAATACTTTTGCGTTGGTCTTTGGATATAATACACCACCGCCAATACCTTCAGTTAAGTTTATTTGAATTTTATCGGTATTTGTTATTCCTAAATATTTTGAGAAATCATCCACACGAGAAATTTCAGAATTAATATAATTTAATCCGTCTGTATGTTCAAAAGTTAAAAAGGTTTCATCTGTTAAATTAACCTGACCGTTATTAATTTGGTTTCCAACATAACTTGCAGGATAAGTTCCATCAATGTTTACAGTTTGGGTTTGAACCATAATGTATTTCATGTGATCTACTCCTATAGAGATGTTATAGTGATCATTAATAAAATAACCCAATCTAAAATTTGTTTGCGGTATAGTCATCATGGTTGGGTTAATGTAATTGATGTGCCAACCAACAGGATGATCTTCTGCCGAAACGTTATTTATGGTAAAATCATAATCAGCTCCTTTAAAGTGAATATCTGACTTTGAATAACTGTCTCTGTTACCTCCCCAGTAAATATAAAATTTCCCTTTATTGTGAGCGGTGTATTTTACTGGATTTGGAGCGTCTTGTGCAGTCATGAATTGTGAAAAAATACCCGCCAAGACAACTAAAGTGATTTTAAGTTTTGTAAACATGCGTATTATTTAAAATTGATTTATGGTTTTTCTAATAGCCACTAATTTAGTCATCAAATCTTCAAAATAGTCAAGGTGAAGCATATTTGCTCCATCACTTTTTGCATTCGCTGGATCAAAATGAGTTTCAATAAAAATTCCGTCAACACCTACAGCGATTCCTGCTTTAGCAACGGTTTCAATCATATCTGGTCTTCCTCCAGTTACACCTGCAGTTTGATTTGGTTGTTGTAACGAATGTGTTACATCCAATACAGTTGTAGCATATTGTAGCATCGTAGGAATTCCCCTATAATCAACAATCATATCCTGGTATCCAAACATCGTTCCTCTGTCAGTTACCATTACATTTTCATTGTGGCAATCCAATACTTTTTGAACGGCATGTTTCATGCTCTCCGGACTCATAAATTGCCCTTTTTTAAGATTTACGGTTTTTCCTGTATTTGCAGCAGCAACAACTAAATCGGTTTGGCGAACTAAAAACGCAGGAATTTGAAGTACATCAACATATTCGGCAGCCATTGCAGCATCTTCATTGGTGTGAATATCTGTAACTGTTGGAACATTAAAAGTTTCGGAAATTTTTCTAAGTATTTTTAAAGCTTTTTCATCTCCAATTCCAGAAAAACTGTCAATTCTAGAACGGTTTGCTTTTTTGAAAGAACCCTTAAATACATAAGGAATTTCTAATCGATCTGTAATAGTAATTAATCTATCAGCAATACGTAAAGCCATTTCTTCACCTTCAATTGCGCAAGGTCCTGCCAAAAGAAAGAAATTACCACTTTCGGTATGCTTGATTTTTGGGATATTAATTAAATTCATTTTCTAAATTTTTTGCAAATGTACTAAGAAAAAACCTTCTATTGAGACACCTAGAAGGTTTCCTTTTAATTATTAGTTGGAATTATTCTCTTTTTTTATTTGTAATCCTTTGGGACACATAACCTTTCCTTTTTCATAGATATTCAAATACATTCGCAATTTCGTTTCGGTACCTTCTATGTTAACTTCATAAACTTCTAAAGTTCCCGCGCCCATAACGCTTCTTTTAGTAGGGAAAGGACAGCAATTTTCTATTTTAACATAATATATTTTTTCACCTTTTGGACCTTCCAATCCGTTAAAGAAATAGTCAATGTTTTTTGGTGAATTTTTTTCGTTTTCAAATCCTAAATTTATTGGATAATCTTGATCATAACCGTAATTATTATCCTTAGCATATTCTGTAATGATAAATTGACCATTTCTTACTGCTGGTTTTATGGCCGAATTATCAATGTTTTTAATTGTAGATTTTATCGAGCCACAAGAGCTTGATAGTGTAATTATTAAAAGAAGCAGAAGTACTTTAAGCGTTTTCATTTGGAGAATCAATTTTATTTATTTTAAATTATTTATCAAAAATCAAACCACACTCTCTATTTTTGTAAAAATAAATTATTTAATATGAATTTACTTACTGCAACTTGGCATTGGTCGGTTTCTGGTTTTTTAATCGGATTAGTGATGCTGTGTTTACTTTATTTTGGTAAATCTTTCGGAATGTCTACAAACCTCAGAAGTATGTGTTCTATAGCCGGATTAGGTAAAAAGGTTCCTTTTTTTAATTGGGATTGGAAATCTCAAAGGTGGAATTTAGTTGTGGTGCTTGGTGCAATGTTAGGCGGATATTTTGCAACCCATTTTTTATCAGATCCTTCTAATGTGTCCATAAATCCGGCAACTATTTTGAAATTAAATAAATTGGGAATAGATGCTCCCAACGGAAAATTATTGCCAGATACCCTTTTTGGTTTGGAGGTTTTTCAAACACCTAAAAAACTATTTTTATTAATTTTTGGTGGATTCTTAATTGGATTTGGTTCTCGCTATGCGGGAGGCTGCACTTCGGGACACGCTATCTCGGGTTTGAGTAATTTTCAATTGCCTTCCTTGAAAGCGGTGATTGGATTTTTTATTGGTGGGTTGATAATGGTGAATTTTATTTTTCCTTTAATTTTTTAATCAAGCGACATGAATTTAATTAAATATTTACTTGTAGGTTTTGTTTTTGGAGTCGTATTAACCAAAGCGGAAGCGGTATCTTGGTACCGAATTTTTGAAATGTTTCAGTTTGATTCATTTCATATGTATGGCATAATTATGACCGCCATTGCAACGGGTGTAATCGGAATTCAAATCATTAAGCGCTATAAAATTAAAGATATTAAGGGTTTGCCAATTGAAATTTTAGATAAAGAACGAGGTACTTTTAGATATTGGATTGGTGGTTTACTATTTGGTCTTGGCTGGGCTTTGGTAGGCAGTTGTCCAGGCCCTATTTATATATTAATTGGTACCGGATTTATAACTGTTGGATTTGTACTTTTTGGTGCATTATTTGGAACTTTTATCTATGGTTTTTTCAAAGATAAATTACCACATTAATTAGTGATTATGTGATAATTGTTACATAAGTTTTGTTTTTATTGAGGTAAATTTGAAGTAATAAATTCAATTATCATGAAAACAACGCTATATCTACAAAATTTAAAATGTAATGGTTGCGCTAAAACTATTTTGAATACACTTTCCGAAATTAAAAATGTTTCTGAAATTTTAGTCAATGTAGAAGAAGGTTCGGTATCCCTAAATTATATAAATGAAGCCGATTTACTTCTAATAAAAGCAACTTTAAAAGCGAATGGATATCCTGCTATTGGAGAGGAGAATACTTTTGGAACAAAAGCAAAATCGTATGTGAGTTGCGCTATTGGAAAGCTAAATTAAGTTACTCAATTACTGCGCTCAAACCAGCATCCAATAATCGTGAACATTGGGGTTTGAGTTCTTCAATAGAACCTGTTTTAACAGCACATTTACCTGTATAATGAACAATAATCGCACATTGTTCGGCTTGTTCAGAGGTATGTTTGCAAATTCGAACTAAGCAGTTTATTACATGATCAAATGTGTTTACATCATCATTGTAAAGCACAATTTCATGGTTTTTTTCTACTTGTTCTTCAATTAATACTTCTTCTTGAACTTTTTCAATAGTACTCATATACGCTATTAATAGTGCAATGCTAATTTAAATATTTTAAAGAAACCCAATTGTTTCGTTCCAATTTTTTGACGTAAGTCAACCCTTTTTCTGTACAAGCGGCATCAATAAAAGGAATGTCTTCGTTGTAAAAACCGCTTAATAAAAGTATTCCACCTTTATTTAAACAGTTTACATAAGCTTGCATGTCATTTAGTAGAATATTTCGATTGATATTGGCAATAATTAAATCGTAGTTTTTACCATTCAATAAACTTGCTTCACCTTCATACACACTTATTTCTTTACAGTTATTACGTTGTGCATTTTCAATGGAATTTAAATAACACCAATTATCAATATCAATGGCATCAATAGGTTTGGCTCCTTTCATTTCTGCAAGAATAGCAAGAATAGCAGTGCCGCATCCCATGTCTAAAGTTTTTAATCCAGTTACATCGGTTTCCAATAAGTGTTGAATCATCATGTGTGTAGTTTCATGATGCCCAGTTCCAAAGCTCATTTTTGGTTCGATAACAATATCAAATTCGGCCTCAGTTTTTGGGTGAAATGGCGCTCGAACATGACATTTTCCATCAACATCTATTGGCTCAAAATTCTTTTCCCATTCTTCATTCCAATTCACTTGATCAATTTCTTCAACTTTGTAGGAAACGGTAAATTCTGGAGAGGATAAAATAAAGATATCATCTAAAACATCGTCAGTACAAAGGTCTTTTTGTATGTATGCAACAATTCCAAAATCGGTTTCAATAAAGCTTTCAAATGGTTTTTCGCCCAACTCAGCAATAAGAATTTCAGAACCTAACTCTTTTGGTTCAATAGTAAAATGGTATCCTAAATAAATGTTTGACATGGAGATTATATTATCGTTTTATATTATTCTTCTTTTGAAAGCAGTACTATTCGGTGAAAGATATCGTGAAGATCCTCAAAGGCTCGCATAATTTCGGCATTGGGAGCTTTTACTTTTACCAATTCATCCACAAATTTGGTTTGTTTTTTCAGCAGTGTTACCGTGCTTTCTATTTTCGGAGTATTAAATTCCTTTGGAATAGATGTAATATCTAAAGCTTCTGCTTTGCGATTTAATTCTCCTGAAAATTGTTTTATAGGCCCAAAATCTCCTTCTTCAGAAGGATGAAATGTATTTGATAATAGCTGATGGTATTCAGAAAATGGCTTCCATTTTTCCACAATAGTTTGGGCAACTATCGTTTGCATTCCCAAAAAGAGTAGTGTAATAAGAATAAGTTTTTTCATTTGGTTCTAAATTGTATGCAATAGTACTACTATTCTGATTAAAATTAAACTGTCAAAATTGAATTTAACAATTAAGCATAATAATATTTTCTAATTGAAATCATTACTAAAATTAGGATGTTATAGCAAATAAAAAAAGGAACTATAGCTTCTATCCAGCCTAATGATAGCATCAAACCTATTAAAAATAATTGAAATCCCAATCCATATAAAGATACAAATGTCATAAACCAATTTGAAAAAATTGGGGCTTTGTAGGCATCTGGATCTATTGTATGAATAATTTTATCAAAAACCCCATATACTAGGGTGTAAATAAAGAATAATAGTGTTACCGATTTTTGACTTTCTCCTGGTAATGCTTTAGGAGTTTTATATTCAAAAATTTTACTTGTGGTGTCTCCACCAGCTGTTTTATTTCTTAAAATAACATAGTAATAATTATACAAAGTTCCTTGTAATTGGATGCTTATGAACCCAATCAATGCTAACCAAATTGTTGTTTGAGAAACATAACAAATAGACATAAGAAGTAGGAAGTTTAAAAGAATATCAAAAACACTGTCTAAATACCTTCCAAAGTAAGAGGGTGTGTTTTTTAAACGGGCTAATTCGCCATCAGCAGCATCAATTCCAGATTTTAATACTATAAAGAAAAATGCTAAATAGAAATGGTTGGTAAGTAAAAAATAAATAGCCGTTAATCCAGAAATTCCAAATAGTAGAGTTACGTGAATAGGGGTGAAGTTGGTATTTTTTAATTTATTTGCGAGAAATCTTCCAAAAGGGCGTCCATAATCAGATAAGTCAATAAATTTATTTTCGGCTGCAAGTTTAGACATTTAATGATTTTAATAATTGCTTTGACACTATAGTCGGGGGAAATCTAAAATTAAGATTGTTTTTTTGCTTCTAAAATCATATGCAATTGAATTCCGAATAGAATTGTTGCCAAAACTACATGAATTGTTTGTGTTCCAAAAGGAAAATGAAAATAATACATTAATATTCCGGATGCTATTTCAAGTCCTATTAATGCTATTGCCCAATTCATTTTGTTAAAGTTAAAATTCAATTTTTTATTTCTCAAGAATAAAAACAAATTGATACTTAATACAATAATTGAAAAGGAGCGATGAATATAAAAATTAATATTTGGGTTTTGTAACCAAAGTATTTCTGGAGCTCCCGCTTCTGCTATGGAGTCTACATGTTCTCTAACACTTGTTCCTAAAATTATTTGAATTAAAGTTAAGATTAAGGAAAGGAATAGTACTTTCTTAAAGTTAGAGTCATTTATAATGGCCGATTTATTATTTTTTGTAGTGTAAATTAAATACAGCTGAAACGAAATTATTAATAATGCAGCCAGCATGTGTGTTGTAATCTTTATTGGATTTAATACAGAATCCACTACTGTTTTTCCTAACCAAGCCTGAAATCCCATCAATACGCATATGAAAAAGGATAGAAAAATATACATTTTCTTCTCTTTCCAATAACTAAAAGAAATGATTAAGGTGATAAAACAAGCAATTCCTGCAAGTGCGCCTAATAACCGATTGATGTATTCGATCCAAGTATGAAGCGGATTGAAAATTGCATATTCGTGTTTGGTGTATTTTTCCCAATTTGATTTTTCGAAATCTTTTGTGGCAACAAAATCTTTTTTGGCAACCAATAGGGTTTCGTCTTTTATAATAACTTGTCCTTTTTCATATTCTTTCCCTGCAGTAAAAAGTAATTCCTTTATTTCTGTTGGTGGAATGTAATACCCAAAACATTTTGGCCAATCGGGGCATCCCATTCCAGAACCGGTTAGTCGTACAAATGCACCTGCAAAAATTACTAGATAGACTAATATCAAAGAAATTAAAGCTGATTTTCGAAAGTGTTTTTTCATAAAATGTATATTAATTACCAACTTTTTGTAAACCTAATTTTTCAGCTCTAACCAATACAAACTCATAGGCCGCTTCGTACTCATTCGGAATTTTACCATCTAATATTGCTTCTTTCACAGCTTCTTTCAACATACCAATTTCTCTAGAAGGTTTTAAATTATAGAGCTGCATAATTTCTTCTCCCGAAATAGGGGGTTGAAATTGTCTTACATGGTCTTTCTCTTCAACTTCAATTATTTTTTTTCGAACGATATCAAAATTATTGTGGTATTTTTTAAACTTAACTGGGTTTTTGGTTGTTATGTCAGCCTCACAAAGTGTCATCAAATCATCTACATCATCTCCAGCATCAAAAACCAATCTTCGCACCGCCGAGTCCGTTACGGTGTCTTGAGCTAATACAATTGGTCTTGAGCTCATTATGACCATTTTTTGAACAAATTTTAATTTGTTGTTCAAAGGCATGTGTAATCTTTCAAAGATTTTCTTTACCATTTTACCTCCCAAAAACTCATGTCCGTGAAAAGTCCAGCCTTGTTTTTGGTTGAATTTTTTGGTTGGTGCTTTCCCTATATCATGCAGTAAAGCCGCCCATCTAAGCCATACATCTTCAGTATTTGGGCAAATATTATCTACAACTTCTAGTGTATGATAAAAATTGTTTTTGTGGGTATGACCTTCCACTTCTTCCACATTATTTAATGCGGTTAACTCGGGTAAAATTAAGTCTAACAATCCCGTTTTATACAAATGTAAAAAGCCAATGGATGGTTTTTCGGTAGACAGAATTTTGTTTAATTCATCTACAATTCGTTCGCCCGAAATGATATTCAAGCGCTCTTTATTTCGTTCAATTGCTATTAATGATTTCGATTCAATATCAAATTTTAATTGAGTAGCAAATCGTATGGCGCGCATCATTCGCAACGGATCATCTGAATAGGTAATGTCAGGGTTTAAAGGTGTTTTAATGCATTTATTGTTTAAATCTTCCAATCCGTTGAAAGGATCAATTAAAGCGCCATAATTATTTTTATTTAACGAAATAGCCAAGGCATTTATGGTAAAATCTCTTCGGTTTTGATCGTCTTCCAAAGTCCCGTTTTCAACAATTGGATTTCTGCTTTCTTGTAGGTAACTTTCTTTACGGGCACCCACAAACTCTATATCCATATCTTTGTAACGCAACATGGCCGTTCCGTAATTTTTAAAGACTTGTACTTTGGGTTTATTTGGAATTAATTCGGATACTTTTAAGGCTAAATCAATCCCCGATCCAAGCGCCACAACATCGATATCTTTTTTGAAATCCCTACCTAAAATAAAATCGCGTACATATCCACCAATCACATAACTTTCTAGGTTAAGTTCCTGGCTTGCTTGTTCAATTATTTTAAAAATTGGGTTATTTAGCGCTTTGGTGTAATTCATTTTATTTTCTAATAACCTTAACTTGATTATCTAAAGAAAGTTTAATTATAGTAGATGGATTTTTACAAACTTTATCTCGGTACAAATTTACTACATAGTCGACACCTTTTATAATTTCGGGGCTAATTTCTTTAAAAGTTTTTGGAGCTGGCATTCCAGAAATGTTTGCTGATGTAGAAACCAATGGTTTTTTCATTCGTTCTAATAATTTGAAACAAAATGGCTCTTTAATAATTCGAACGCCAAGTGTTTTATCGGCAGCAATTAAATTTTCGGAAATATTTCTAGGATTATCTAAAATTAAGGTAGTTGGTTTTTCAGATAAATCCCATAAATCCCATGCTAAATCTGGAATTTGCGAAAATACATTATACATCATTTTATCGCCATTCATCAATACAATCATGCTCTTTGAATCTTCCCGTTGTTTAAGTGCATAAATTTTTGCTATTGCCTCCGGATTTGTGGCATCACAACCAATTCCCCAAACGGTATCGGTTGGATAGAGAATGATTCCGCCATTTTTAATTACTTCAAAGGCATTGTGTAGTTCCGTATTGACGTCCATGATAATTTATTAATTAAGTTGCAAAGATAAATTTTTTAATCACAAATACCTTTTATAAACAAATTCAATCAAGTAAAGAATTTGTTATATTTGCCAATAAAGATATGCACTTATGAGGCTTGAAAAACTGGAATGGGACTCTATTTTTTTTAATTATAATATCGGAAGAATTATAATTAATGAAAACCAATCTCTCAATATTCCTGATTTTCTTTCAAATAGCAAAGAATTTAAGTTGGTTTATATCTTTTCTAAATTAAGTTTACAAAATGAATTATTTAAATTAGTTGATGAAAAAGTTGTTTTACATCAAGAATTAAGTCAAATAAATATCGACTTAACTTCGGATTTTTTCTCAATTAAATCATTCAATAAATTAACTCATAATCGAAAAGAATTAGAAGCATTGGCAATAGAAAGCGGTGCTTATTCTAGATTTAAAATTGATGAAAACTTTAAATCGGATGAGTTTTTAAAATTATATCAAAGTTGGATTTCCCTTTCAATTGATGGAGAATTAGCTTTTGATATTGTCGTTGCCACCGACAAAAATGAGCATATTATTGGGTTTGTAACCCTAAATAAAAAGAGTGAAAGTCTTGTAGATATTGGTCTTGTAGCAGTATCTGGAGCGCACAGGGGAAAGGGAATTGGCAAGAAATTGTTGCAGTATACTTTAAAAAATTGTTTTGAATTAGGCTACAAAGAAATTCAGGTAGTTACACAATTTAATAATGTAAATGCAATGAAATTATATGAATCTGTTGGATTTGAAATACAAGAAAAAACATTTGTTTATCACTATTGGAATTTATGATACCATTCAATAAACCCTATTTGGCAGGGAAAGAAACATTTTATATCGAAGATGCAGTAAGTAGTGGGAAAATTTCTGGAAACGGAAAATATACCAAAATGTGTCAGGATTATTTTGAAAAAAAATACGCATTCAAAAAATGTTTGCTAACTACTTCGTGCACCGATGCACTTGAAATGTGCGCCATTTTAGCGAATATTGAAAAAGGTGACGAAATTATTATTCCTAGTTATACGTTTGTTTCAACAGCTTTAGCTTTTGTAAGACAGGGAGCCAAAATAATATTTGCTGATTCAAGTGCAGACAATCCAAATATAGATGTTGCAAAAATTGAATCGTTAATAACTTCCAAGACAAAAGCAATCGTGCCAGTGCATTATGCTGGTATTGCTTGTGATATGGAAGCCATAATGAATTTGGCAACAAAATATAATTTGTTAGTTATCGAGGACGCTGCTCAAGCCATTGATAGTTTTTTTATTTTTAAAGATGGGACAAGAAAAGCACTAGGTTCAATTGGACATTTGGCTGCATTTTCTTTTCATGAAACAAAAAATATTATCGCTGGAGAAGGAGGGATGCTTGCAATTAATGACGATAAATTCATCCATAGAGCCGAAATAATTTGGGAAAAAGGTACCAATAGAGCCGAATTTTTTAGAGGTGAAATTAATAAATACGGATGGGTAGACACGGGATCCTCTTTTTTGCCCTCCGAAATAATTTCAGCTTTTTTATGGGCGCAATTAGAGCAATTGGATTTTATTCAAAATAAAAGAAAAGAACTATGGAATATGTATAATAAATTATTAAAACCTCATGAAAATTTAGGTTTTAAAATAGTAGATGTTCCAAGTTTTGCTACGAATAATGCGCACATGTTTTTTATAGTTTTTGATGATTTAGAGAAAAGATCGAGTTGTATTGAAAGGCTTAAAAACAATAACATAATGGCGGTTTTCCATTATTTGAGTTTGCATAAAAGTGATTATTACAAAGATAAATATACAGGTGAAGAGCTTACTTGGAGTGATTATTATACCGATAGATTGTTGCGTTTACCAATGTATTTTGAATTAACCGAATCTGATATTATGAAAATTGTTTCAATAATAATCCAATAAGCTATGAATTATCACATCATGATTGACGATAAATTCATTGATGGATTTATTGAAGATGCAGAACGTGTTTCTCAAAGTAATTCCAATCGCTATTTTATTAATGGAAAAAAAGAGGAATCCAAACACGTTAAGAATTCTATCGCACAATGGATTAGTTTTTCGGATCCCGAATTCATGTCGACCATTCAAAATGCATCTAAATCGGATAGAGTTATTGTTCATTGGTATGATTTAAAAACCGGACAATTTTTACTAAAAAATTTAAAAAGGGAAGTCCCTTTGTATGTGGCTCTTTGGGGTGGCGAATTTTATGAAGACCCCTATTTGTATCATATTGATTGGATACATGATCCACTGACTTTTGAATTTGTTAAAAACAACAATATAGTCCCTGATAAATACAACAGAAGACCCCATTTATTCTTAAAAAAGATGTGGTTGAAATACAATTACAAATCAAGAGCCAAAGCTGAATTTATTGAAAAAGTACAAACCATCAATCGAATTGATAAGTTACTTCTACCAAAGAATAACGAATATGAAGTAGAATTAATTAAAAAATTATATGGTTTGGATAAATTAGCATCAGCTGATTTTAATTATGATCAAAATGTTGATTTGGCAAGCATACAATCTATTGATCCTGTTGTCAAAAAAAAGGATGAAATTGTAGTTCAAATCGGTAATTCTGCCACCGAAAGTAATAATCATGTAGACGCATTATCAAAACTGAGTAAGTTCAAAGAAAATGCAATAAAATTGGTTCTACCAATGGCCTATGGTAATTCAAAATATAGTTTATTTGTAAAAAAATACGGAACTCATTTTTTTAGCAACAAAATTGAATATGTAGAAAATTTTGTTCCAAGAGAAGAATACATAAGCAAGTTGAGAGAAACAGACGTTTGTATCATGTTTCATAACAGACAACAAGGATTTGGAAATTGTATTCCGTTATTAATGCTTGGGAAAAAGTTATATTTGAAAAAAGAAAATTCTCTTTTTGCATTTTTTAAATCAATAGGGGTGACTGTTTTTGATGCCAATGAAATTGACAAAATGACCTATGATGAATTCATACATCCGTTATCGGAAAATGAAAAAAACAAAAACAAGGAAATTCTTCAAGGTTTATTTTCAAAAGAAAAACGTTTAGAATATTTAAGAGAAATACTAAATTAATATTATGAAATTAGCACCTATAGTATTATTCACTTACAACAGGCCAATTCACACTCAAAATGTATTGAATTCACTAGCCAATTGCGAAGAAGCAAAAGAGAGTTTGCTTTATGTTTTTTGTGATGGAGCCAAAGAAAATGTTGATGCTACCGGGCTAAATAAAATTGATGAGGTTAGAAAAATTGTAGCTTCCGAAAATAGATTTAAACAAATAATCATTACCGTTCAAGAAAAAAATAAAGGATTGGCGAACTCTATCATTGATGGGGTAACTCAAGTTGTAAATGAACATGGCAAAGTAATTGTTTTGGAAGATGATTTGGTGTTTTCTCCTTATTTTTTGAATTACATGAATGATTCGTTAATTCGTTATGAAGATGATGGGCGAGTGGGAGAGATAGGGGCTTGTAATTTCTTTGCAAATGGATCAAAATATCCAAATGCCTTTTTTATAAATATGCCAGATACATGGGGTTGGGCCACTTGGAAAAACCGTTGGGAAAAATTTAATAGTGATGCGGTCTATCTTTACAAGGAATTGCAGAAAAAAGATTTAATGTATCAGTTCAATACTCACGGATCATATGATATGGAAGGGATGTTGCAAGAACAGATATTTGGCAAGGTTGATTCTTGGGCTATTCGCTGGCAGGCAGTTATGGTTTTAAATAATTGGCTTTGTTTATATTCCAATCCTGCTTTTTCAAATCATATTGATTCGGTTGATGCCACACATGCTAAAATTAATGTGGTTCCGCCTTTGCAATTAGAAAAACCAAATTTTGAAACAGTTGCCGCTGTTGAATTGCCTGAAATTATTTCTGCAATTAAAAAAGGATATGCTGGGAAAAGTGATTATTATGGAAATTATAAATCAAAATACCTCAAGAAGAAAGCGGGTAAATTGCTGAAAAAAGCGCTTTTGTTTTTAATTCCATTCGGAATTGTAATGTTTTTTAAGAAAGATAGAAACAAAAGTAAAAATCTAGATTAATGCTACATCTAACTACCTTTTTTGATAAAAATTACCTTTCTCGGGGATTGGTATTGTATCATTCACTTAAAGAATATACCTCCGATTTTGAATTGTATATTCTTTGTTTGGATGATTTTACAAGAGCGTATTTTGAGAAAAATAAAAAAGATTTTCCTGAAGTTAGAACTTTGCAATTAGCAGATATTGAAGAAAACGATACTGATTTAGCTGCTGCAAAATCCAACAGAAGTAAGATCGAGTATTATTTTACTTTGAGTCCGTGCTTGCCATTGTATTTGTTAAAAAAATACAATCTTCCACACATCTGTTCGCTAGATGCAGATATTTTATTTTTAAATTCACCTAAGCCACTTTTTGATCAATTAAATGATTTTTCAATTGTAATCACACCGCATAAATTTTCCAAAGAAATACTTCATTTAAGTGAATTTGGTTTGTATAATGTGAGTTTTCAGATATTTAAAAATAACGAAACAGGATTGGCTTGTTTACACAAATGGAAAGAAGAATGCATTGAATATTGTGGCGATCAATACGATAAAGTAAATGACCGTTTTGCAGATCAAAAATATCTTGACAAATGGTTAACTTTGTATCCAAATGAAGTTTTTGTTTTGAATGATAAGATTAGCGGAATCGCTCCTTGGAATTTGAATAATTACACAATTGAAAAAGTGGGGAACAAGTATTTTTCTGATGGTGAACAAATGATTTTTTATCATTTTCACCACTTTAAAATATTTAATTCGAGTTGGGCTTCAAACGGTTTTATCGAATATAAAGCAAAGCACCAAAAAGGAATTGATGCATTGTATTTAGATTATTGGGACGCTATTGATTCTTATAATAATCAATTTGCGATTGTAGAAGAAGATTCAACTCGATATAAAACATCCAATAGGTTGTTGTCTAAATTGCTGAAAGAAAAAGTTGTTTACAAACGAAAAAATAATGCATTAGAACATAAGAGTTTCACTTATATTCCTAAATTTATTCGAAAATTAATAATAAAAATAGATGCCTAAATTAATTCATATTAAGTCATTTCATGAGTCTCGAGGATCACTTACGGTTCTTGAAAAAAACATCCCTTTTGATATTAAAAGGGTTTTTTACATTTATAATGTAGACGATTCTGTTCGAGGTAAGCACAGGCATCACAAAACCATTCAAGCAGCAATTTGCATTCATGGATCGTGCAAAATAGCAAATGATGATGGTACAAATTTGGAAGAATTTACTTTAGACCATCCTGAAAAATGTTTGTTTCTGTATCCAGAAGATTATCATTCTATGCATAGTTTTTCAAAAGATGCTGTTCTATTGGTTTTAGCATCTGAGTATTACGATCCTAACGATTATATATATGAGCCATACAGATAATATGATTCCTTACGAAAATCTAAATATTCTTAATAAAGAATTTGAAATCGAATTTCAAGAAAAATTCAAACAATTCTTGGATAAAGGTTGGTATATATTAGGAAATGAAGTAAAGGCATTTGAAGAAAGTTATGCGCAATATTGCGGAACTACCTATTGTATTGGAGTTGCCAACGGATTGGATGCTTTAATATTAGGGCTTCAGGTATTTGATTTTCCTAAAAAATCAGAAATAATTGTACCGTCAAATACCTATATTGCTACAATATTAGCAATTATAAATGCAGGTCATATTCCGGTTTTAGTTGAGCCAGATCCTTTCACTTATAACATTAATCCGGATGCAATAGAAGCTAAAATCACTACCAAAACCAAAGCGATAATGATTGTTCATTTATATGGTCAAATTTGCCAAATGGATAAAATAATGGCGCTTTCCTCGAAAAATAATTTGGAGGTAATTGAAGATTGTGCTCAATCACACGGAGCTAACTTTGATGGTAAACGTGCCGGAAGTTTTGGAAAGATAGGTGCGCATAGTTTTTATCCAACTAAGAATTTGGGTGCTTTAGGTGATGCCGGAGCCATTACAACTTCTGATTTTGATTTGTATGAAAAGCTAAAGGCTTTAAGAAATTACGGATCTGAAAAAAAATATTACAATAAATACATTGGTTTGAATTCAAGGTTGGATGAATTACAAGCGGCTTTTTTGAATGTTAAATTACCGCATTTGGATAAAATTACCAATCACAAAATTAAGCTTGCCGGATTGTATGATCAAGGAATTACGAATCGAGTAATCAAGCCAATTTTTACAACTGATTATTCTCATGTGTACCACATTTACAACATTAGAACAGACAAACGAGATGAATTGAAGGCGTATTTATTAGAGAACGGAATCAATACCGAAGTACATTATCCGGTTTCACCAAATAAACAAGAAGGATATCAGGAATTTTTTGAGGATACAGAGTTTAAAATCAGTGAAGAAATTCATAAAACAACGCTTAGTTTGCCTATTTCGTATGCTACCAAAGAAGAAGAAGTGCATCGAGTAATTGAAAAAGTAAATAGTTTTTTTGAGTAATTGGGATAAATAATTAATAATTAAAAGCTCTTGGGAGCTTTATTAAATCTGTTTGATGACAAAAATTTCAATAATAACAATAAATTATAACGATAAAATTGGTTTAGATAAAACTATTGATAGCGTTGTAAATCAAACCTATAAAGATTTTGAGTTTCTCGTTATTGATGGCGGAAGTACCGATGGGAGTAAAGAATTGATTGAGCAACACTCAAGTAAAATTAATTATTGGATTTCTGAAAAAGATAACGGCGTTTACAATGCGCAGAATAAAGGCATAAAAGCGGCCACAGGGGAGTTTGTTATTTTTATGAATTCTGGAGATACCTTTGTTGATTACAATGTTCTATCGAATGTTTCAGATGATTTAACTAGCGAGTTTGATATTTATTATGGAGATAATTATAAGGTTAAGGCAGATGGTTCCAAACGATTAAAAACCTATCCAGAAAAGCTTTCTTTTTCATTTTTTTATGGAAGTTGTATCAACCATCAATCTACATTTATCAGAAGAGAATTATTTGAAACCTATTTCTATTACAGTGAAAATTTAAAAATTGTAGCCGATTGGGAGTTTTTTATTTATACCATTTGCAAGGAAAACCGTCCCTATAAATATCTTGCAAAGACTATTGCCAACTATGATTTTACCGGTATTTCGTCTTTAGATAAATATAAAAATAAAGTAAACGAAGAGCGTTTGAGTGTTATGCAAAAATATTTCCCTGCCTTTGTTGAAGATTATGTTCAAGTATCGCAATTGAATTCGAAGCGAGTGCAACAGGTTTTACATATTCAAAACCATCCTATTGCTTGGAAGGTATTGAAAGTATTCATAAGCATTATTTTAGTATTTATTCCAAAAATTAAAAAATGAAAAAAATACATGTAGGTTTTTTATTGTCTTATGATTATGAGTTGCTAAAGTTGTCTTTGCCACCTGTATATCAAGCTGCAGACCGAATTTTTTTAGCTCACGATAAAGATTTTAGAACTTGGAATGGCAAGCAATTTAGTGTTGATCCAGAATTCTTTTCATGGTTAAAAGAATTTGATGTTGACCATAAAATTGAAATCTACGCAGATGATTTTTATTTACCGGAATTATCTACTATTGAAAACGATACCCGTGAAAGGACGATGCTATCCGAAAAAATGGGTGTTGGAAATTGGTTAATTCAAGTGGATAGTGATGAGTATTTTATCGATTTTGAAAAATTTGTAAAAGACTTACGAAAGTTCGATCACTATCTAGATAATCCAGAGAAAAACAAAATTCAAATCGCGGCTTTTTGGCTTATTATTTATAAATATACTAATGAGGGTATTTTATATGTTGACAAGCCTTTAAAGGCAATTTTTGCTACGAATTATCCAAATTATAAATACGCTAGAAGAACCAATGAAAGAGTGATTTATACCAATAATTTAATTTTGCATGAATCGGTTTCAAGATCGGAGGACGACTTACGGTTTAAGTTAGAAAACTGGGGGCATAACAAAGATGTAAATAAGGATTTTTTAAATAAATGGATTGCTGTTGATGAGACCAATTATATGAATTTTGAAAATTTCTATTATATCGAACCAGAGCGTTGGAAGAAGTTGGAGTATTTTCCAACCAAGAATATTTCAGAAATAAAAAATTATGCTCAAAATAAAAAATCATTACACTTAGGTAAATCAAAATTGTTCTTTAGGAATTTTGGTCAATGGTTTAAATTTTTATTCAAAAAATAAGCAGTATGCAAACATTAAAGAAGTTTTTTTACCTACCCTTCTTTACCAAGAAAAAGTACATAATTAGTATTTGGTTTATTATTGCAATTGGATCTTCAATAAAGCAATATTTAACCAGAAACCCCGATAATTATAATAATTACTCGATTTATAAGAATGTTTTTTTTCATACAATACATAAATTGTCTTTGTATACAACCTATCCCAATGAGTATTTCGATCACAACCATTACGGACCAATTTTTAGTATCATCATTGCGCCCTTTGCAATTTTTCCAGATTGGCTGGGGATGACTTTATGGAGCACGTTTAATGCAGCTGTGATTGTATACGCTATCAATAAATTACCCTTAAAATACGAACAAATCAACCTTATTCTTTGGATTGGAGCCCATGAATTTCTAACAACTATATTGAGTTTTCAGTTCAATCCAATCATGACTGCAATCATTATTTTATCTTATGTATTTATTAAAGATAAAAAAGATTTTTGGGCTGCCATGTTGATAATGCTGGGTACCTTTGTTAAATTATACGGAATTGTAGGCTTGGCGTTCTTCTTCTTTTCTAAAGATAAAATAAAATTTATTGGGTCATTAGTCTTTTGGGCAATTTTGTTTTTTGTGTTGCCAATGTTGCTCTCTTCGCCAGAGTATATTTTACATACCTATGTAGAATGGTATGAGCGATTGGTTGTAAAAAATAGCGAAAATGCGTCTCTAATTTCTATGCAGGATATTTCCTTTATGGGAATGTTTAGAAGAATTTTACACAATCCAGAGTTGCCAAATCTTCCTTTCTTATTATTCGGATTAATATTATTTGGGTTGCCTTATTTGAAAATTAGTTCTTATATAAAAGAAAAATTTCAATTATTGTTATTGTGCTCCGTATTGATTTTTACTGTAATATTTAGTTCAGGATCAGAATCGCCAACCTATATCATTGCCTTTTTAGGAGTTGCAATTTGGTTTGTTTTGCAGGATAGACCAAGGTCGAATCGTGTTTTAATTTTATTTATATTTGCACTCATATTAACAAGTTTTTCGCCTTCAGATATAATACCAAAGTTTCTAAGAGAAAATTACATCATTCCATATGCTTTAAAAGCCTTACCGTGTGTGTTGATTTGGTTTAGTATAGTTTATGAAATGATTTTTTTCAAACAATCTGAAGAAGAAATAAAAATAGTCCAATAGTAGATGAGAAAGAAAATAGCAATAGTAATTCCTTCCTATAATGAAGAGGGAAATATTGAAATTATGGCAAATTCTATTAAGGATACGATGCAGGCATTGCCTTATGAATATGAAGTTATTTTTGTAGATGATGGGAGCAGTGACGCTACTTTAGAAAAACTTAAAGCGCTTTCAACTTCCTATTCTAATTTGTTTTTTGTAGAACTTTCAAGAAACTTCGGACACCAAAATGCACTTAAAGCAGGTGTAGATATTGCAAAAGCTAATGCGGTAATTACTATGGATGGAGACATGCAGCATCCACCAGAATTAATCCCAGAGTTATTAAAAAAATGGGAGGAAGGCTACGATGTTGTTTACACAAGAAGAGAAGATGACAAAAATAATTCCTATTTTAAGAGAAAGACTTCTAAGGGTTTTTATAAAATGATGAATTATTTATCGGAAGTTAATTTTGAACCAGGTACAGCCGATTTTAGACTTATGGATGAAAAAGTTGTGGCTGTTTTCACCGATTTTACAGAAAATGAACTTTTTATTAGAGGTTTAGTAAGTTGGTTAGGGTTTAAACAATTCGCTATAGATTATGCTCCAGCCGAACGATTTTCGGGAAAAAGTAAATATACAATGAAGAAAATGATGCGATTTGCCATTCAAGGAATCACTTCATTTAGTACAAGACCGTTGCATTTAGCTATTTTTCTTGGTGTTGGGTTGTCACTTTTTGCTTTTGTGTTTTATATAGGATATGTTATTTACAGCATTTATTTTGGACATGTAATTTCGGGTTGGGCTTCAGTAATTAGTACGATTGTATTTTTTGGTGGCCTTAATTTAATCGTATTAGGAATAATTGGAATGTATATTGGGAAGCTGTTTATACAATCAAAACAACGCCCAAATTATTTAATACGAAGCACCAATTACAAATGATAATATTAAGTTTTGATATTGAAGAGTTTGACATGCCCTTTGAATATGAACGAGAAATTGACTTTAAGGATCAGATTTCAATTTCAATTCAGGGTACAAATTCTATATTGGACTTATTAAAAAAGCACCAAGTTAAAGCCACTTTTTTTTCTACAGCAACTTTTGCAATTAATGCACCAAAAGTTATGGAAAGAATTGTAAATGAAGGACATGAAGTTGCTTCTCATAGTTATTTTCATAGTGATTTTAAAGTAGAACACTTGTTAGAATCCAAATTAAAATTGGAAGAAGTAACAGGTCAAAAAATAATTGGTTATCGCATGCCAAGAATGTATCCGGTGGATGAAAAAGAAATTTATAAAGCTGGATATATTTATAATTCCTCTATCAATCCCACTTTTTTACCAGGAAGATATAATAATCTTGACAAACCTCGAACGTATTACATGCAAGAAGGAG
This sequence comes from Flavobacterium sp., assembly GCF_046073885.1. GTDB lineage: Bacteria > Bacteroidota > Bacteroidia > Flavobacteriales > Flavobacteriaceae > Flavobacterium. Next base: position 6,563 of record NZ_JBJTND010000014.1, on the reverse strand, counting down.
TGATTCAAATTCCTGCCTCTGTAAGTCCCGTTGTTCGATTTCCTTTGTTTTGGTTGTCATTTCATAATTTGCCTTTATTTTTATACAAATGGTTATCCAAAATCACAATAAAGAAGGATAAATACTTAAATATTTATTTTCACCCATGGGAATTTACTGATATTTCAGACAAAAATAGATTCAATTTTCCAGGATATGTTTCCAAAAATTCTGGCGAAAAAATGATTCAACGAATGGATAACTTTATTAATTCGATGAAGTCTCAAAACTATGTTTTTGGTACTTTTTCAGATTTATTAAAAACTATTAATCGTAAAGATTACTAATATTTTAGTTTTAATATGCAAATAAACAGCGCCTTACAAAGCATTTTCGATAATTTTGATAATTCAGGAAAACTATTCATTGCGGGTAGTAGAAATGTAATTAAATTATTTGATTATGAAGGAGCTGTAATTAATGTAAAGGCATTTAAAGTTCCTAATTGGTTTAATAAAATCATTTACAACTATTTTAGAGAATCGAAAGCCAAAAGATCCTATACCTATGCAACGTTGCTGTTAGAGAGAGGAATAGGAACCCCTAAACCTATTGCTTATTATGAAGAAAAATCAATATTTGGACTTGAGAAAAGTTATTATGTAAGTCAACATTTAGAATTTGATTTAATGTTCAGAGATTTGGTTGAAAACAACAACTACCCTGATCGTGAGCTGATCTTAAAACAATTCATGTCATTTTGTTATAAATTACATCAAAATGGAATTGAATTTTTAGATCATTCACCTGGTAATACTTTGATTAAAAAAGAAAACGATAGTGAATATTCTTTTTATTTAGTTGATTTAAATAGAATGATATTTCATAAAGAAATGGCTTTTGAGCAGCGTATGAAAAACCTATCACGATTGACTCCATATCAAGATATGATTCAGATTATGAGTAAAGAATATGCCAAATTATCTAATGAAGAGGAGAGCTTGGTGTTTGATACGTTGTGGAAATATACCTCTGAGTTTCAGTATAAATTTTACAGAAAAAAAAGAATTAAAAATAAACTAAGATTGTTTAACTAGTTTATTTTGTTTTGCTAATTTTTATGAATTCTGCATATCGAGCATGGATGCTTAATGCATTTAGGTAGCAAATAATTATTCCTTTTTTACCATCAAATATGCCTAATCTTACAAGATAACTATGTAAGAACTTATAAATAGGTTTTAAATAATAAAGCAATAAATTAGGTTTTGATCCTTTTAATAAAAGTTCTTTTGCTTTAAGTTCACCATAATAAACCATTTTTTGCTTGTAGGAATTATAATCGGTATACGAATGGTGTATCAACTTATGTTTTAGTTTTCCGATAGTTCCGTTGATGATTAATTTCTCATGAACCAATTTGGTGCTAACGTATTCGGCTTTATCTTTAAGAAATAATCGAATATTTTTATCGGTTTGCCATCCGCTAAAACGAAGGTGTTTCCCTTGAAACATGAATTTTCTATAAAAATAAAAAGCAGAATGAGTAGTCTCGCTATTTACAGTTTCTAAAATTTCACTTTTTAATTTATTTGAAACGCGCTCATCGGCATCAATAAATAGTATCCAATTATAATTGGCATGTTCTAATGCTATGTTTCTTTGAGAAGTGTAATTTTCAAATTTATTCTGAACTAACTTTACGTTTGGGTACTTGTTGATTAATTCAACAGTTTTATCAGTACTGTAGGAGTCAACAATAATTAATTCGTCTACAAAATCTAAATTATTAATAACTTCTTCAATGTTTCTTTCTTCATTAAAAGTTATTATTAATCCAGTAATTTTGTTTTTTTGAGATTGACTCATCAAATTTGAAAATTGTATTAAAAAAACAAATGTATAAATAATACTAACCATTTCGTTTACTTTTTCTTTTTTTTTTAAAATATTTTATTATAGTTTATATTTGTAAAAAATTAGCTGCAAATGAATATCAGTGCTTTGGTTATTACTTATAATGAAGAAAAAAATATTGGTAAATGCATCGATGCACTTTTTGAAGTTTGTGATGAAGTGATTGTTGTAGATTCAAATAGTAAGGATGAAACGGTTGCAATTGCTAAAGAAAAAGGAGCCACAGTAATTGTTCAACCTTTTTTAGGAGATGGGCCACAACGAATTCATGGTGTTCCTTTTTGTAAAAACGATTGGATTTTAAATTTGGATGCCGATGAGTATTTAGATACTGATTCCATTGAGTTTATAAAAAAGGCTTCTTTTTTTGATGCGCCTTATGATGCCTATAGTTTTCGGGTAAAGAATTTTCTTCAAGATAAAGTAATTGATTTTGCAGGATGGTACCCTGATTATAAGATTCGTTTTTTTAACAAAAAAACAGCTACACCTTCTGAAGATAAGGTTCATCAAAAAATTATTGCAACAAACGTAAAAAAGTTAAAAACCCATATTTTACATTATGGCAGCCATTCTTTTTTTCAAATTATAGCAAAGAAAAATCAATATGCACAATGGAATGCCGAGCAATTGTATGACGCTGGAAAAAGAGTAAACAGTTTCAAACCGGTATTGAATGGATTGATTTCTTTTATTCGTTGTTATTTATTTAAAAAAGGGATAATCAATGGAATTGACGGATTAACAATTTCATTAACCCAAGGCTATTTTTCGTATATAAAATATGCCAATCTATATCAAATTCAAAAAGAGAGAAAAAATCTAAAGTAACGATTTATATAGTTCTTGCCAGTTTTTTGCGATAGTTGAATCATTGAATTTTTGCACAAATTCAAATCCCTTTTCTTGCATTTCTATACGTTTTGAAGTATTGTCCCAAACTAGGTCGATTGCGGTTCTTAATTCGTCACTACTTTCTGGATTTACATACAAAGAATGACTTCCTCCAGCTTCAGAAAAGCAACTGCCCGTTGAAGTGATTACGGGAGTTTTTGAGTAAAGCGCTTCAATAATTGGAATCCCGAATCCTTCAAAAATTGATGGATAAACAAATAAAGTTGCTTTTTGATAAATAATGGCTAATTCTTCAAGTGATAAATCCTTTAAAAAAATCACTTGTTTTTCTAAATTATTAGCTACTATATAATCCCAAACCTCATCGAAATAAGCTGTTTTTTTTCCAATTACAACCAGTTTTTTAGCAGTGTTTGATATTGATTTTAAAATTACGAGAAGATTTTTTCTTTTTTCAATGGTTCCAACATTCAAAATGTATTCTTCAGGTAAGTTGTGTTTTTTTATTGTATTTTCAATTTGATTTTCAGAATATTCTTGTTTGAAAACAGTATGGCAACCTTGGTAAATTACTTTAATTTTATTTTCATTTATTCCTAAAAAAGCAACAATGTCCTTTTTGGTTTGCTCACTTATTGCTACAACTACATCTGATTTTTTGGCGGCATATTTGAATTTGAAGAAGTGAATTTTTCGATCAAAAAAAGAATATAAATTTGGATATCTCACAAATATTAAATCATGAATGGTAACCACCTTTTTAATATTTTTAGGTAAACCTAAAGGTATTTCACCCGACAAACCATGAAATAATTCTACTTTGTTTTTTTTAATATCTTTTGATACAAAGTATAATCGCCAAAGTGAACTTAATTTTTTTGTAAAAGAAGAAGTAGGTAAGACCTCAGTAACAGAATTAGTGTAGTTTTCTAAGTTATATTTACTGCTTTTTTTTGGATTGTAAAGTAAGTATTCGTTTTCAGGAAAGTTGTCAGACAGCACTTTTACTAGGCTTCTAGAATAATTTCCTAGCCCAGTATTGTTATGAAAGAACCGCTTGCCATCGAATCCTATGCGCATTATGATCTAATATTATAATTAATAAACTTAATTAATTTGTCTTTAAATAAGTGGGGCTTGAATTTTAAATAGGATTGTGTAGTTTCTTCCTCATCAAAAGTAATCTTCTTAATTATTTCATAGTCATTTATGTGGACTGAAATATTTGTAGTGTCATTTTCAAACATATTCCAATCTTCTTTAGGAACTGTAGGTGAAAACAGGGTAAAAGTTGGAACCGAAAGCGCTTTTGCCATGTTCGTAGCACCACCTTCGTTGCCTATTAGTGCATCACATAGTTTTGTTATGGCTAAGAACTCTCTTAAGTTTTCTTTATAGTAATCTATGAATATACTTTTTTTAGTATTTTCATTACAGTTGTTATAAATCTCTAAAGCAATTTCTTTTTGAAAAGGAAGGTAATTGAAGAGAATTTGAACTTCCTTATGGTTGCAAATTTCATTTAATACTTCAGCTAAATAATCAGTTCTGTAGGTTTTTAAAGTATTACTTCCCACAGCACTTATCATTATTATGGGCTTAGAAGGATTGATGTTGGAACGAATTAAATCTGCTTTTGCTGCTTCCAGTTCCTCATTTGTAATAATAATTTTGGGAGCAATTTCTTTGAATCGAATTTCTAAAGGTTCAAGCAATTGCATACGGTGTTCTATTGCTCTTGTGGCTGAAGAAAATGATTTTTCAGTTCTGTAAATAGTATCCGTGTATAATAATTTAGCGTAATTTTTGTAGAAAGTAATTGTTTTTTTAGCTCCCGAAAACCAGCCAATAAGCACACTGTTTGGTTTGCCATAGGCATCAATTACCACATCGTATTTTTCTTTTCGTATTGAAAATAAAAACCTTACAAATTCAAATTTACTTTTACGGGCTTTATTGTCCAGTAAGACGATTTTGTCAATAAACGGATTGTTTTTTACAACATCAACCGCATTTTCATAGATTAGATAATGTAACTCAGATTCAGGGAATTTTTCTTTTAAAGCCTCAAAGATTATCGTACTAGTTAGTACATCACCAATTCGTTTTTTTTGTATTACAAGTACTTTCATAGTTTGCAATTAAACAGCTACATCATATTCTCTCAAAGCATCATTAAGAGAAGTCTTTAAATCGGTTGATGGTTTGCGTTGACCAATGATTAATGCGCAAGGTACTTGAAACTCTCCTGCCTCAAATTTTTTAGTATAACTACCAGGGATGACTACCGAACGTGCCGGAACATATCCTTTGTATTCTTTCGGTTCGCTTCCGGTAACGTCAATAATTTTAGTAGACGAAGTAAGGCATACATTAGCGCCAAGAACGGCTTCTTTTTCTATACGAACTCCCTCAACAACAATGCATCGTGATCCAATAAAAGCTCCGTCTTCAATGATTACTGGGGCTGCTTGCAAAGGTTCTAGTACACCACCAATTCCAACTCCACCGGATAGGTGTACGTTTTTACCTATTTGCGCACAGCTTCCAACGGTTGCCCAGGTGTCAACCATGGTTCCTTCATCTACATAAGCACCAATATTTACATAACTTGGCATTAAGATTACGCCTTTAGAAATGTAAGCGCCATAACGAGCTACAGCAGGAGGGACTACACGAATACCTTTTTCGGCATAGCCTGTTTTTAATAACATTTTATCGTGGTATTCAAAGATACCTACCTCATGTGTTTCCATTTTTTGAATCGGAAAATACATTACCACTGCTTTTTTAACCCATTCGTTAACTTGCCACCCGTTATTGGTTGGTTCAGCAACGCGTAAACTTCCGTTATCTATGGCATGAATAACTTCTTTTATAGCATTTATGGTCGTTTCTTCTTTAAGTAATTCTCGGTTTTCCCAAGCTTTTTCTATGGTAGGTTGTAAATGAATCATCGTTAATATTTTTCACAAAGATAAAAACAAGTTCTGTTATTTCTTACCTTTACAAAAAAATAATATGTCTCGAATTTTAGCAATAGATTACGGAATAAAAAGAACCGGAATTGCTGTTACCGATGAAATGCAAATCATTGCTTCGGGGCTAACAACAATTCCTTCAGAGACCGCTATTGCTTTTTTAAAAGACTATTTTGCAAAAGAAAAGGTGGGTAAGGTTTTAATTGGAGAACCCAAACAAATGAATGGTTTGCCTTCTGAAAGCACCGGAATAATTGAAAAATTTGTAACTAAATTTAAACAAGAATTTCCTGAGATGCCTTTAGAGCGTTCCGATGAGCGTTTTACTTCCAAAATGGCATTTCAAACCATGATTGATAGTGGTTTAAAAAAGAAACAACGTCAAAACAAAGCTTTAGTCGATGAAATAGCAGCTACCATTATGTTGCAAGATTATCTTTTGAAACAGTAAATAAATACATCCGTTTTTGTTACTTTTGCACTTCCTTTTTATAAATTAATTTAACAAATAATATAAAATGATTCTACCAATATATGGTTATGGAGAACCAGTTTTAAGAAAAGTTGGAGAAGATATTTCGGCCGATTATCCTAATTTAAAGGAAATCATCCAAAATATGTATGAAACAATGTACAATGCCTATGGTGTAGGATTGGCAGCTCCTCAAGTGGGAATGGCTATTCGATTATTTGTAATTGACACGGAGCCTTTTTGCGACAGCGAAAACATCACAAATGAAGAACAAGAAAAACTGCGACTTTTTAAGCAAACCTTTATCAATGCAAAAATTTTAAAAGAGGAAGGCGAAGAATGGGGTTTTAATGAAGGTT
>NZ_JBJTND010000013.1:0-28958 GCF_046073885.1 Flavobacterium sp. | reverse complement strand
TAATCAAGCAGTGGGTCAGAGTACGATTAGTCAAACGCTAACGAATTTGACCAATACAACTCAAACCGTAGTATACACCGTAACTCCAACCTCGGGAGCTGCTGGTAGTTGTGTAGGACCAACTTTTACGGTGACCGTAACGGTAAATCCAAAACCTGTTGTGCTAAACCAAACCGCAACAATTTGTAGTGGAACAGTATTTACAATAGCTCCAGTTAATGCAGCTCCAACTACTATTATTCCAGCAAGCACAACTTATACTTGGACGGTAGCAGCGAATGCGAATGTAACAGGTCAAAGTAATCAAACAGTTGGTCAAAATGACATTAGCCAAACGTTATCAAATAATACAAACATAATTCAAACGGTGGTGTATACAGTAACCCCAACTTCTGGAGATGCAGGAACATGTATTGGTTCAACATTTACAATCACTGTAACAGTGAATCCAACTCCAGTAATACCAAACCAAACGGCAGTTATCTGTAGTAATGGTTCCTTTAATACTGTTTTAACCAATGGTAATCCAAATGCAGCTACGATAATTCCAACAGGAACGACTTATAGCTGGAGTGCTCCAACTGTTACAGGTGGGGTTACAGGAGGATTGGCAGGAGTTTCTCAATCTAGTATTTTTGGTACATTAAGTAATCCAACTGCTTTAGTTCAAACAGCAACCTATACGGTTACTGCAACTTCTGGTGCTGCAGGAAGTTGTGTGGCTAGCACTTTTGATGTGGTGGTTACAGTAAATGCACTGCCAATCGTTACAATAGGAACTATTGCACCTGTAAACACAATGGATGTACAATTTTTGATTCCATATACAACTAACTTTACGCTAACGAATTTTAGCCTTTCGGCAAATAATTCTGCTGCTTTACCTTCATTTAGTGCAATTAATAATGCAAACATAACTACATCACCATTGGTAATTCCTTTGCCAACATCAATAAGTGTAGGAAGTTATAATTTTGATTTAATAGTTACGGATAGTAATGGATGTATTTCGTTGCCTACTAATGCTACATTGCAAATTAATCTTGTTAAAGTATTAGATAAAAACGGACAACGAATGGTGGTTCCTGCAAATGCAACAAATCAATATGGTGCTAGAGGTTATGGTGTTGGACGAACTGCAAATGGTCAGCTTATTTCTGCGCCATTAACCGCAAAAATTTCAACCAACTCTGTTTCTTCAATTACAAGTTCAGGTGCAATTTGTGGTGGAAATGTAATTAGTAATGGCGGTACCGCAATTACTTCAATTGGGGTATGTTGGAGTACTTCACCAAATCCTACAATAGCTAATACAAAAACAACACAAACAGGAATTTTAGGATCATTCACAAGTACATTAACCGGGTTAACTTCAGGGACGACTTATTATGTAAGGTCTTATGCAACTAATAGTTCTGGAACTAGTTATGGAAATCAAGTTAGTTTTACAACACCATAAATAGATTTAGTTTCAATTAAAAAATATAATAAACAATATGAAATTCATTAATTCAAAATATCTTTTAGTTTCTTTATTTACAATCGGAATTTTTTCCAATTCTATTTTAGCGCAAGAGATAAAGACAGAGGTTAAATCCAATATAAACAAATGGTCTTTTGAAATAAATTTTGGAACCAATAGAGCCGTTCGCCCTTTTGGAACAGGATACAATTCTAATGAAAAAGATTTTTTGGGTTCTCCGAGTTTAAATCATTTTGACTTTGGTTTTCGATACATGTTGAATTCTAAATTTGGTGTAAAAACCGATTTTGGTTTTGATGCAATAACCAATAAAGACGGTAATGGTTCGTTACCCTTTAAATCGATGCAAAGCCGATTTGGAATTCAAGGAGTTTTTGATTTAGGGAAGGTTTTTGAATTTGATACATTCACTAAAACAATAGGATTGTTAGCACATGGCGGAGTTCAGTTTTCGCAGTTTAAAGCGAAAAACGGACTGGATTATCAAGAAGCAGCTGTGCAAACTAATGGCGGTTATATGCTTGGAATTACTCCGCAAATAAAGCTAACCGATCGATCTGTATTAACTTTAGATTTTACAGTAATTTCAAATGTTAGACAACGTCTTAATTGGGACGGAACGGTTTCAGCTCAAGAAAATAATTTAGCCGGTTTATTGTATACTAGCGCGTTAGGTGTTACTTTTTATTTGGGAAAAAATGCAAATCATTCTGATTGGGTAACTGAAGTAAAATATCCTTCAATTGATCCTGAAATCCTTAAGAGACTAAGCCTATTAGAATCATTGCTAGTCGATACTGATAAAGATGGAATAGCAGATGTAAATGATCTTCAAAATAATACCCCAAGTGGAGTAATGGTAGATTCTAAAGGTCGATTTATTGATACAAATACCAATGGAGTACCAGATGAATATGAAACTCAGCTTATTGAAAATGCTAAAGTAGCTTTGCTTCAAGAAGAGTTGAATAAATCTGAAAAAAGATCTTCCAAAAATGTATTCAATAATAATCTAGTGAATGTATTTTATGATGTAGATAAAGACGAACCAAATAGTGCTTCTACAAATAGTATTTACGGCATGATTTCTTATTTGAAGTCCAACCCAACTATAAATGTAAAATTAACAGGGTATTCAGATAAATCTGGAAGTGAAAAATTCAATCAAAATTTATCGGAACGAAGAGTAAAAAAATTATATGACTTAATGATAGTGAGTGGTATTTCGGCATCTAGAATAAAAATAATTGGTCAGGGGGTGGATAATTCGGTGCCGTCTAATCCTAAAACGGCATTGCAATTAGCAAGAAGAGTTTCTATATTTATGGAATAATTAATAAAAGTAACTAGTTTGTTAAATTAATTACAGTATTTAATTACATTTGCACCCGTAAAATCGAAATAAAAAAGATTTTATCTAAGTCTACAAAAGGAGAGACAATAGTTGTTTCTCTTTTTTAATTAAAATTATATATGAAAAGAGTTGTTGAGTACAGAAAATTATTAGGGGTTGACAAAAATGTAACGCTAAAAGAGTTGAAAACCATTTACAGAAATAACATGAAGGACAACCATCCGGATAAATTTGTAAATGATGAAGCGGGAATGCTAGCTGCCGAAGAACAAAGCAAAAACATTATTAATGCCTACCATTTTCTTGTGAGCATTTCTAACGAAACAATAGAAAAAAATCTTCCAGAATATCAAGATACCATCAATAATTATAATATTCTTGACTTTAATTATGAGAAACAAACTCTAATTATTACTTATGTAAACGGAGTTTCTTATGAATACATTGGGGTTCCAAGAAATATATATGTGAAATTTGTAAATGCAGATTCTACGAATCGTTTTGCGAAACGTCACATTTACGGTAATTTTATTTACAGAAAATCAGGAGAAGGAACTGAAGATTAATTCTGTAAGTTATCATATAAAAAAAGCCTTAATTTATTAAGGCTTTTTTTATTGGTATTGAATGTAATTAGATTGCGTTTACAATAGCAACAAAGTCATCTGCTTTTAAAGCGGCACCTCCAATTAATCCTCCATCTACATCTGGTTTTCCAAAAATTTCTTGCGCATTGTCTGGTTTTACGCTACCACCATAAAGAATAGAAACGTCTTCGGCTACATCACTTCCATACTTGTGTCGGATGGTTTCTCTAATAAAAGCATGCATTTCTTGAGCTTGATCTGGGCTTGCCGTTTCTCCGGTTCCAATTGCCCAAACAGGTTCGTAAGCCAAAATAATATCTTCCCAAGATTCTTTTCCTAGGTGGAACAATCCATCGCGTAATTGGTTTTCAACTACATTAAAATGTTGGTTTTTTTGACGGTCTTTCAATTCTTCGCCAAAGCAAAAAATAACGGTCATGTCGTGTTTCAAAGCAGTATCCACTTTAGCAGCAATGATTGCATCGGTTTCATGAAAAATTGATCGACGTTCTGAGTGACCTAAAATTACCGTATTTACGCCAACGCTTTTTAGCATGTCTGCCGATATTTCTCCGGTGTATGCGCCACTTTCTGCTTGGTGTAAATTTTGTGCCGCAACAGTAATATTGGTATATTCTAAATGATCTACAGCAGAAGCTAAATTTACAAATGTAGGAGCGACTACAATCTGCGCCTCTTTGTCTAAAGGTAATTTATCTATTAATTCGTTTAGTAAATCTTCAGTTTCTTCACTGTTCTTGTTCATTTTCCAGTTACCCGCAACAATCTTAATTCTCATTTTTATAAAGTTTTTAAAGTAGTATTTATTTTATCCAAATCGGTTTCAATAGCACGATATATTTCAACCGAACCGGTTTTATTGATCACCATATATCTCGGAATCCAATCTATATCAATCGATTTTCCAAAAGTCCCTTTCATTCCTTCTGCATCATTTACCCAATAGTGATCACCTTGAAGTTGGTGTTTTTCTAATCCGGCTTTCCATTTGTCAAAGGACTTATCCATTGAAATAAAAATGTAAGAAACTTCTGGATTGTTTGCTTGCAACTCTTTTACTTTTGGCATAGCGCCCACACAATCTCCACACCATGAAGCCCAAATTTCAACCACTACGGTTTTGCCCTTGTATTTAGCTAACACTTCTTTAAAAGTGATTTCGGTGTTGTCAGAAGTAGTTAGAATTCCGTTTAAAGCTTTTTTTGAAAATTCTTTTGGCTGTGCATTACTGCAGGATATTGAAGCCATAGCGATAAGAAGTATTGATAGAATTTTTTTCATATTTTTATAGGAGTTATAATTTCGGATTCGTTTTCTTTAAATCGTCATACGATTTGTGAAGGTACTCATTAAATTCAGAACCGTTAAATTTATTATCGGTGATGCCCCAATAATATTTAATTTCATTTCCATTCCAAAAATATTTTACCCCAGGCGTATCTTTCCCTTTTCCTAAAATATTCCAAAACGGAATAATTTCAATAATTTTATACGGATACGTGGCTCCTGCTTCTTTGAAGAAATCCGGAATTAAATCGGCTTCCTCATTCATAAACAAAATAGATAATGGCGGCATCGAAGCGTCTTTTTTACGCATTTCGGTTAATTCTTTTGCAGCAGCGCGACAATGATCGCAACCCGGAACAAAATAGCACAAGATTTTTCTGCCTTTATCAATGCTAGCAAAATACTGCGCATTCCCCGATTTTACTTTCTTCGGCTCTTTTAAAAGTTCCGTTTCAATTTTGGCAATCGAATCCTTTTTTATAGGTGAATCTTTTTTTATGGTGTCAACTACTACAGTTGCTTCTTCAATTGAATCTTGTGGTGTTTCTACCATTGGCGAAACCGTAAAATTTGATGCAGGCGGTTGAATTGGCGCCAACATATAAATCCACAAAATGCTTGCAAACAAAATTGTAGTTAGTATCCAGAAATTCCCGTTATCTGAAACTTTTGGAAGTAATTTGTATAAATAAACCAATAACGCAACGGCAACAATATTTTTAATAATTGCTTGAATTGGAGTCATTGGAAGCAATTCGCCAAAGCATCCGCAGTTGCCTGAATTTCCTCCGCTTAGAAAAGTTACATAAGTTAAATGCCCTATGAAAACCAATAACAACAAGGTGGTAACCGGAATGATAAATTTACGCAGCCAGTTTTTTTGCAGCAGCAATAAACCCAATGCCATTTCAATTCCGATTAGGGTTCTAGAAAAATAAGGTGCTATAGTTTCAGAAAATCCTAAGGTGTATAATTGTTTTACTTCAAAGGTGGATATGGCAAAATAAGGCGAATCTAAAAGATGACCCTTAGAAAGTTTGGCCAAAGCCGAAAGAATAAAAAGTGCCGAAACAACAATTCGAATGGACCAAGAAATAGAGTTTTTTTTAGCTTCCATAACAGTAAATTTTATTGATAAAACGGTATTTTAATTTCCGAATTTCATTAAGATTAAGGCAAAAACCGAGTAATTAATCATATCTTGGTAGTTGGCATCAATTCCTTCCGAAACGATGGTTTTCCCTTGATTGTCCTCAATTTGTTTTACTCGTAGTAATTTTTGAAGGATTAAATCAGTTAACGAACTCACACGCATGTCGCGCCAAGCTTCGCCATAATCATGGTTTTTATCTTCCATTAATTTTTTGGTAAGCGCAATTTTAGCTTCGTATAATTCAACTGCTTTTGCAACGCCTAAATCGGGTTGATCGGCAACGCCCAATTCCAATTGAATCAAAGCCATGATACAATAATTAATGATGCCAATAAATTCTCCCGTTTCATCTTCATCTACTTTTCTGACTTCATTTTCTTGCAAACTTCGAATGCGTTGCGCTTTAATGAAAATTTGATCGGTTAAAGAAGGTAATCGTAAAATACGCCAAGCACTTCCATAATCGGTCATTTTTTTCTCAAATAAATCTTGGCAAACGCTAATTACTTTATCGTATTCTTGTGAAGTATTCTTCATTAATGGTATCTTTGTATATATTTTTCAAAAGTAAATAAAAAATAAGCAATAAGCAATAAGCTGAATTCCTTTAAAGCATATTGACTTGAGCATAACGCAAAATGATGACACTAAACTGCAACGGAAAATTGATTGATTTGACTTCCCCAAAAGTGATGGGAATCCTCAATGTGACGCCCAATTCATTTTATGACGGCGGAAAACATGTTGAAGCCAAAGCGATATTAAATCAGGTTGAAAAAATGCTTTCCGAAGGTGCCACTTTTATTGATGTGGGTGGTTATTCGAGTAAGCCCAATGCCGAGGAAGTTTCTGAAAAAGAGGAATTACAGCGCATTCTTCCTGTGGTTCAAAATATCAGTAAAGTGTTTCCAAATGCCGTTATTTCAATTGATACTTTTAGAAGTAAAGTGGCACAAGCTGCTATTGAAAATGGCGTAGCAATTATTAACGATATTTCAGCAGGAAATTTAGATGTCAAAATGATGGAAACTGTGGGTCAGTTGAAAGTGCCTTACATCATGATGCACATGAAAGGAACACCACAAACCATGCAATCTTTGGCGCAATATGAAAATATTGTAAAAGAAATGTTGTTTTATTTTTCAGAAAAAATAGCACTTGCTAGAAGTTTCGGAATTAACGATTTGATTCTCGATCCGGGTTTTGGTTTTGCAAAAACCGTGGACCAAAATTTTGAAGTGCTTAATAAATTGGATTTATTTCAAATTACTGTATTGCCAATTTTAGCTGGGCTTTCTAGAAAATCAATGATTTATAAAACATTAGACACTTCAGCCGAATTTGCGCTAAACGGCACCACTTCATTGAATACCATTTCGTTGCTAAAAGGCGCCAAAATTCTTCGCGTGCACGATGTGAAAGAAGCGGTAGAATGCGTTCAGTTATTCAATAAATTAAACTATTAAAATGAAATACTTTTTTGGAATAGCGTTCGCTTTATTACTACTTTCTTGCGAAGGAAATAAGGAAATTCAATTGCCAAAAGCCAATAAAACAATCGTTGCCGATGTGCAAGAACATTCGCCCATTTATATATTTTTCAAAGTAGAAGGCAAAGATACTATCGCTGAAGTCAACCGAAAAAATTCGATAAGTTCAACTAATTGGATTTTCAATATCGACAAGCGCTTGCCTTTGCGTTTGGTAGTTCCGGAATTGATAAAATTACAAGCCAAAAAGGAGGGAAGCATGCACAAAAATGAAGCCGCCGAAAACTTTTTTTCGTATGCAAATGATGTGAAAAAGACTATGGCTTTTTTACCATTTACAAAAGTGAAATATGTGATTGGAAAACCAAAAACTGGTGTGATTGTTTATTTTGCTAAAAACAATAAAGTAATAGTGGAAGGAGTTGAGGTAAAAAAAGAGGAATTATCAAATTATTTAGAAAATGTTTCAAAAGATAAATCCGTAAAAATCAATTTCTGTTTGGATAAGAATTGCAGTTACGATACTTATATAAAAAATGAAATTATTATTTGGAATTTAAAATTGGCAAGTTTGTCATTAAATTCCTTTCCAACACGCTTTGTCTATTAGTGAATTCACAAAGAGACTCTTCCTTCGTTAGTAGGACAACTTTGGGGATATAGTTTCTCTACCCAGAACCTAAAACCTAGAACCCAAAACCCAAGACCCCTACTGATGATGGTACGGTTCATTCTTTAAAATCGTAAACCCTCGATACAGCTGCTCAATTACAAAAAGTCGAACCATTTGATGCGAAAAAGTCATTGCCGAAAGCGAAATTTTTCCTTGTGCTTTTTTATAAACTTCTTCACTAAACCCATAAGGTCCTCCAATTACAAAAACCAAGGTTTTAACTCCGGCATTCATTCTCTTTTGCAAATATTCTGAAAAAGCTACACTGGAGAAAGTGCTTCCGTTTTCATCCAATAAAATCAATTGATCGGTTGCCGAAATTTTTGATAATATCAATTCGCCTTCTTTTTCTTTTTGTTGGGCTTCCGAAAGATTCTTTACATTTTTAATATCCGGTATAATTTCCAAATCAAATTTGATATAAAACGACAACCTTTTGGTGTACTCATCAATCAAAGATTGAAGTGATTTATTGTCGGTTTTGCCAATAGCTAAAAGTTTTATGTTCATTTTATTTGAAAATTAAAGTACAAATCTACAAATTGATTTCTATTTTTGTAGCACACAACGAAACGCTATGTATAAAATACTCATTCGCCCGATACTTTTTTTATTTGATCCCGAAAAAGTGCATTATTTTACTTTTTCACTAATTCGTTTTTTATCAAAAATTCCTGGTTTTCCTGCTATTTTTAGAGCATTATATTTAGTGGAAGACAAACGATTGGAAACGGAAGTTTTCGGATTAAAATTTAAAAATCCGGTGGGATTAGCAGCAGGTTTTGATAAAGATGCCAAGTTGTATAACGAGCTTTCTAATTTTGGTTTTGGATTTATCGAAATCGGAACACTCACTCCGGTAGGGCAAGAGGGTAATCCAAAAAAACGTTTGTTTCGATTGAAAGAAGATTCGGCTATCATCAACCGAATGGGATTCAATAATGGCGGAGTTAAAGAAGCTGTCGCACGATTGAAAAAAAACAAAGGCGTTTTAATTGGTGGTAACATCGGAAAAAATAAAGTAACACCCAATGAAGATGCGGTAAACGACTACGAAATATGTTTTGAAACCTTGTTTCCGTATGTTGATTATTTTGTGGTAAATGTGAGTTCTCCCAACACGCCAAATTTAAGAGAACTGCAAGAAAAAGAGCCGCTTAAAAAGTTATTGCAAACCTTAGAAAATAATAAATTACAAGCGAGCAATCACAAACCAATCCTTTTAAAAATAGCTCCTGATTTAACCGATTCCCAACTTTTGGATATCATCGAAATCGTAAATGAAACCAAAATTGCGGGTGTTATTGCAACCAATACCACCTTATCTCGAGAAGGATTACAATCGGAAAATAAAGTTGAAACAGGAGGATTGTCGGGCAAACCGTTAACCAGTCGTTCAACGGAAGTGATTCGTTTTCTATCGGAAAAAAGCAATAAATCATTCCCTATTATTGGTGTCGGCGGAATTCACTCGGCTCAAGATGCAATGGAAAAATTGCAAGCCGGAGCGAGTTTGGTTCAGTTGTACACCGGATTTATATATGAAGGTCCAAAATTAGTTCGAGATATCAATAAAGAACTGTTGAAAAATCTTTAAACTTTTCTACCTTTGACTTAATGAACAAAATCAAAATCATAGAATGTCCGCGCGATGCTATGCAGGGTATCAAGGCCTTCATTCCCACCGAACGCAAGGTAGATTATATCCAGTCGTTGCTAAGGGTAGGTTTTGATACAATTGATTTTGGAAGTTTTGTATCGCCAAAAGCCATTCCGCAAATGCAAGATACGGCAGCGGTTTTAGCCCAATTGGATTTATCCCAAACCAACAGCAAATTATTAGCTATTATCGCCAATACACAAGGTGCCGTTTCGGCCTCTCAGCATAAAGAAATTCAATATTTGGGTTTTCCTTTTTCGATATCGGAGAATTTTCAAATGCGAAACACCCATAAAACCATTGCCGAAAGCATCGTTACCCTTAAAGAGATTTTGGAGATTGCCGACAAAAGCAAAAAAGAAGTGGTGACTTATATTTCTATGGGGTTTGGAAATCCGTATGGAGACCCCTGGAATGTGGATATTGTAGGGGAGTGGACCGAAAAATTAGCCGGTATGGGAGTAAAAATTATCTCGCTTTCAGATACAATTGGAAGTTCTACACCCGAGGTGATTGATTATTTATTTTCCAATTTAATTCCGAAATACCCCGCTATTGAATTTGGCGCGCATTTGCATACCACACCCGATAAATGGTTTGAAAAAATTGATGCCGCCTACCAAGCTGGTTGCCGCCGTTATGACGGTGCAATCCAAGGTTTTGGTGGTTGTCCCATGGCTAAAGACGACTTAACGGGTAACATGCCCACCGAAAAAATGCTTTCCTATTTCACTCAGCAAAAAGCCGATACCGGCACGAGTCCGATGAGTTTTGAAAGCGCTTATAATGTGGCTTCAAGATTATTTGGGGAATTTCACTAAAATTATTTTGAACTGCTCTGTCAGTCTGAGCTTGTCGAAGACTTATACAGATCTATTTATTTAGTTGTCAGTCTGAGCCTGTCGAAGACCTTTCCAAAACTATTTGTTCGCTAGTCAGTCTGAGCATGTCGAGACCTATACAAAACTATCGGTTCATTTGTCCGTCTGAGCTTCTCGAAGAACAAATAAAAAAAACTTCCAGCTTCACAATGCTCACTCCAAAATTTTGCCTATATTTGCATGCAATTTAACATCTACAACAAATTGCAATGAAAGCACATACAACTAAAATCGTTGGCGAAGGTCTTACTTACGACGATGTTCTGCTTATCCCGAATTATTCTGAGGTTTTACCGCGTGAAGTGAGTATCCAATCTAAGTTTTCTAAAAACATTACATTGAATGTTCCTATCGTTTCTGCAGCTATGGATACCGTAACCGAAAGTTCTATGGCAATTGCTATGGCACAAGAAGGCGGAATTGGTGTGTTACACAAAAACATGACCATCGAGCAACAAGCGGCCAAAGTGAGAAAAGTAAAGCGTGCCGAAGCCGGAATGATTATTGATCCGGTAACATTGCCATTAACTGCAACGGTGGGTGATGCCAAACAAGCCATGAAAGAATTTGGAATTGGCGGAATTCCGGTGGTAGATGAAAACGGAATCTTAAAAGGAATTGCAACCAACCGTGATTTGCGTTTTGAAAAAATCAATTCGCGCTCTATTGTTGAGGTGATGACTTCCAATAACTTAGTTACCGCTGCTGTGGGGACTACTTTGCAAGAAGCAGAGGGAATTTTGCAAAAAAATAAAATTGAAAAACTTCCTGTGGTAGACGCCGACTATAAATTGGTTGGCCTAATCACTTTTAGAGATATAACTAAACTTACACAAAAACCGAATGCAAATAAAGATAAGTTCGGTCGTTTGAGAGTTGCTGCTGCGTTAGGAGTTACTGCCGATGCGGTAGAACGCGCTACAGCTTTAGTAAATGCTGGTGTTGATGCCGTAATTATTGATACCGCTCACGGACATACCAAAGGAGTGGTGGATGTATTAAAACAAGTTAAAAATAAATTTCCAGAATTGGATGTGGTAGTGGGTAACATCGCTACGCCAGAAGCGGCTTTATATTTGGTTGCTAATGGTGCCGATGCGGTAAAAGTAGGGATCGGACCAGGGTCGATATGTACCACCCGAGTAGTTGCTGGTGTTGGGTTTCCCCAATTTTCTGCAATTATTGAAGTGGCTGCGGCTTTAAAAGGGACTGGAGTTCCAGTAATTGCCGATGGTGGAATTCGTTACACAGGTGATATTCCGAAAGCGATAGCTGCAGGAGCTGATTGTGTTATGTTGGGATCTTTATTAGCAGGAACCAAAGAATCCCCAGGAGAAACTATTATTTTTGAAGGAAGAAAATTCAAGTCGTATCGCGGAATGGGATCGGTGGAAGCCATGCAAGAAGGCTCTAAAGACCGTTACTTTCAAGATGTAGAAGACGATATTAAAAAATTAGTTCCCGAAGGAATTGTAGGGCGCGTGCCATACAAAGGAGAATTAAACGAAAGCATGCAACAATTTATTGGCGGTTTGCGTGCCGGAATGGGTTATTGTGGTGCCAAAGACATTCCTACACTGCAAGAAACCGGACGCTTCGTTCGTATTACCGCTAGCGGAATTGGGGAAAGCCACCCGCATAATGTTACCATTACCAAAGAAGCTCCAAATTATTCGAGATAAAAAAAAGTCGCTGTAAAGCGACTTTTTTGTTTGATTACTTGGAAGTTATTTGCTTAGTTATTTTATTGTTTGTAGTTCATTTAGTTTGTTAATTAGTTTTTCTTTTTCGTTACTTTCATTTGTCTTGAATCGTAAAATTGGAAAATTATATTTATCTAAAATTTCATCTTTCATTTTATCTCTTTCCGCTTGCTGTGTTCCTTTCTTATGAAATTTAAAGCCGTCAACCTCAATTCCAAGAATTGGAACTTTACCAAGTTTATTGTAAATTAAAAAGTCTAAATGTGTCCATGGATTCATAGCATATTTTGTTTCTTTTTCGTCTAACTTAGTAAAATCTTTAATAAGTCTTCTAATTGGAAAATGCATTAATAAATCATATCTCAAAAAATTATCTTTTGCTAAAACTTCTTTAATTAAACTATACATTAAATTTTCGCTATCGAACTCTGAAACTTTACCTGACTTATTAATAGCTTTTGCTCTTTCTTCTTCATAACCTTTATATAACAAATCAAAAATTGAATTTAAATCACTATTAACTATTGAAAAGTTGTTATATTCTATATACTTTATTAAGTCAGAAATGTTGTTATCTTTTTCATTTTCATTTCCATTAACAACTAATATTAATTGTTCAACTGCTCTAGATACTGCAACATTTAATCGATTCGGATTATCTGTGAAATCTGAAATTTCGTTATCAACTGTTGAAATAATAATTACTTCATTTTCTCTACCTTGAAATTTGTCAACTGTGTTCGCTTTTATAAAAGTTTCTAGAAATGTTCTTTGTAATTCGTTAGTTTGATTACGATATGGTGTAACAATGCCCAGATCTATATTTTCAAGTTTCTCATTAGGAATAATTTCTTCTTTAATTATGTCAATCTGCCTTTGATTCATTTTTTCTCTTGCATGATTGCCTTTTGTAGTTTTGTAAACTACTAGTGGTTGTCGATTGTTTTTTGCTTCTGTATGTACAATAAGTTGATTGTCATAAAATTTCTTGTTGCAAAATTCAATTATTTTAGGATGGCAACGATAATGTTCTCTTAGTAGTGTTTTTGGGATATCTGGTATTAATTCAATTATAGAAGCGAGTAAGCTATGATTGGAGTATTGATAAGCTGATTTTAATTTATATGAATTAAATATAAAATCAGTTTTTATTTGCATATCTGTATCAACCACATTAGGCAACTGCTTTAAATCACCAACAATAACAGCACGTTTTGAACAAGATAATGCAAGAGCACCCGTAGCCAAATCTACTTGTGATGATTCGTCAATAATTAAATAGTCATAGAAAAAATTTTCTGACAAACTCTGTCTTAGTGAGTAAGTCGTACTCATAATAACAGGATAGTCTTTTATAAATTTGTTTGAATTATAGCGTAGTTCTGATATTTTATAGGGTTCTCTTTTTTGTTGATTATATCTGGTGAATAATTCTGCTCTTAGAAGTTGCATTGACAAATCAGTATATTCTTTCATTTTGTTGTCAAACGCAAAATTTTCTAATGATAACTCTATGGAATTAATTTTTTTTGAAAGGTGATGGATTTTTAATTTGTAAAAATTTAATTGACAAATAGAAATCATTTCATCCAATGAATTTAAAAAAAATGATTTTTCCTTAATGCCAAATATTATTTGATAAATGATTCTTCTGATGTAACCAATTTTCTTTCTTTTTTTGTTTAGAGTTTCAAGTAAAATCCATAATTTAAGTATCTTATCTGGTGAATTATATTTAAGAAATTCTATATTATTTTCATTTAGACCCTTAAATGTTTCTTTGAAATGCTCGTGTTCAGTAATTATATTTTCAATTTCTAGTTTCAATGATGCCAACTCATTTTTCTTTTCAAGATTTTCTGAAAGTTGTGTAACTAGCTTTAATGTTTTTGCTTTAATTTCTTTCTTTTGAGTATCGGCTAAGTAATATTGTGATAAGTCTGGAATTTCTTTTTGTGATTCAATGAACTCTTTTTTGTTTTGAGAATTTCCAAGTAGTGCTGATATGAATCCAATACCGTTTTTTTCTAGTTTTTCATAAACATTTTTTGTTGCAGAATTATTACTTGAAACCACAGCAACACTTTGTCCGTTTAAAATTGCGTTCGCAATAATGTTTAAAATGGTTTGCGTTTTGCCAGTTCCTGGCGGACCTTCAATTATGCTTAAATTGTTTGAAAACGCATTGTTAACTGCATTTTTTTGACTTAAATTAAAGCCAAAAGGAAAAAAAACAGGATTACTTGAATTACTATTGTTTGTTGAAATACAGCCATTTAAAAAACTTGTAAGTATAGATTCTTTTGGGATTTCAGAAATGTTATTATAACTTTTTGCAAGTATATTTTCGCCTTCGTCAGTTATTAAACCAATTGTTTCTGCAATTTCTTTTAAATAATTGAAAACATTAAAAGCTTTGTCTTCACTAACTGCAGTTCGTTCAATTTTTGCTCTTTTTTTGCTGTATGAAAACTCTTTTTTGCTTTTTTT
Organism: Flavobacterium sp.; assembly: GCF_046073885.1. Classification (GTDB taxonomy): domain Bacteria; phylum Bacteroidota; class Bacteroidia; order Flavobacteriales; family Flavobacteriaceae; genus Flavobacterium. Next base: position 14,176 of record NZ_JBJTND010000013.1, on the reverse strand, counting down.
GAATACTACAATACATCTGTCTTCTTTAAAAGAATATTTTTCAACTCTATCGGTTACATTTTCACCATCAATATAGATAAGTTCTCTTTTAAGCGACATTTTTTAAATTGTTTTTGGTTATTCTTAATACATGTATTTCTATAACCCCAACTATTATTGATTAACAAATCTAAAAAAAAAAATCACATCCATTGGATGTGATTTTTATATTAATTAAGATTCCATAAATTAAATCCCCACAAAATTACTTGGAGTAATTTGCATTAATTCGGCTTTAATTGCATCGGAAACCTCTAAAGTTTGAATGAACGAATGAATTGCATTTCTATCTATGGCTTCGTTGGTTCTAGTCAATCCTTTCAATGCTTCGTAAGGGTTTGGATATCCTTCTCTTCTTAAAATAGTTTGAATAGCCTCAGCAACTACTGCCCAGTTTTTTTCTAAATCTTCGTGAAACTTTGGCTCGTTCAATAGCAATTTGTTCAATCCTTTCAAAGTAGCTTCAAAGGCAATTAAGGTATGCCCCATAGGCACGCCTATATTTCTCAAAACAGTGCTGTCGGTTAAGTCGCGTTGCAATCTCGAAACCGGTAATTTAGCGGCAAGGTGCTCAAAAATCGCATTCGCAATTCCTAAATTTCCTTCGCTATTTTCAAAATCAATTGGGTTTACTTTGTGAGGCATCGCCGAAGATCCAATTTCACCCGCTTTGATTTTTTGTTTGAAATAATCCATCGAAACATAGGTCCAGATGTCGCGATCCAAATCTAAAATGATGGTATTGATTCGTTTTAAAGCATCAAAAAACGCTGCAAAATGATCGTAATGTTCAATTTGTGTCGTTGGAAACGAGTGGTGCAATCCAAGGGTAGATTCTACAAAATCGGTTCCGAATTTTTTCCAATCGGTAGTTGGATAGGCTACATGGTGTGCGTTGTAATTTCCGGTAGCACCACCAAATTTAGCCGCAAACGGAATGTTGAATAACAAACGCATTTGCTCTTCCAAACGCTCTACAAAAACTAACATTTCTTTTCCTAAACGCGTAGGGGAAGCCGGTTGCCCGTGGGTTCTAGCCAACATAGGAACGTCTTTCCACTCTACAGAAAGCTCTTTTAACTTAGAAATAACCGAAATCAAACTTGGTAAATACACTTTTTCAAATGCTTCTTTAACCGATAACGGTATCGCTGTATTGTTGATGTCTTGTGAAGTCAATCCGAAATGGATGAACTCTTTGTATTGACTCAAGCCCAAAGATTCAAACTTGTCTTTTATGAAATATTCTACCGCTTTCACATCGTGGTTGGTAGTTTTTTCGGTTTCTTTAATCCAAAGCGCATCTTCGGTAGAGAAATTATTATATATTTTTCTCAAATCTCCGTAAACCGATTCTTTGATTCCGTTTAGTTGTGGCAATTGTGATTCGCAAAGCGCAATAAAATATTCAACTTCTATTAATACTCTATATTTAATAAGCGCTTCCTCAGAAAAGTAGGGCGATAGGGAAACTGTTTTACTTCTATATCTTCCGTCAATAGGTGAAATAGCATTTAATTCCGTTAGTTGCATGGTGTTGTGTTGTAGTTTCAAGTTGCAAAAGTAAGCAATAGTGTTCAGTCTTGGATACTCCTTTTTTAATTTTTTTATCAAAAATGACTCTGGCAACGTGGCTCTAAATTGAATATTTAATTTTACTACTTCAATTTTACTATTTTTGTCAAAATTAATGCCGAATTAAGTGGATTTAGAATACCTCGCTTTTTTAGAAAACATGCTAACCGAAAATAGAAAAGAACGCTTTGAGCAAGTGCTTGCCCATCGATCCAATCATTTTACGGTGGTTATTGAAGATGTTTTTCAACTGCATAATACCAGTGCAGTGATGCGCAGTTGTGAGGTTTTTGGAATTCAGCAGCTTAATGTTATTGAAGAACGCTACACCAAATCAATCGATAAAGAAATTGCAATGGGTGCCCAAAAATGGGTGGATGTAAATCGGTATAATAGCATTACAAATTGCATATCAGATTTAAAAAATAAAGGCTATCAAATAATTGCAACTACGCCACACCACGATGATTGTGAGCTGGATGATTTTGATATTACCCAACCCAGCGCTTTGTTTTTTGGGACCGAAAAAGAAGGATTATCGGCAGAGGTACTTCAAAAAGCAGACGGGTTTTTAAAAATTCCCATGGTGGGTTTTACCGAGAGTTTGAATATATCCGTTTCGGCAGCGATTATTATCCAAAATTTGATGAGTCGTTTGCGCAAATCGGATATCCCTTGGCAATTATCTGAACAAGAAATTCTAGAAAAAAGAATGCAATGGGCCAAGAATTCGATAAAAGATAGTAAGCGAATTGAAGAATGGTACCACACCGAAAATAAAACGAAATAAATGAATTTCACTACCAAAATTCCGATTGCAAAATCCAATTGCCCGATTGATTATTCTGCTCGAATAGTTTCTTTGGGTTCGTGTTTTGCCGAAAATATGCGTGAAAAATTCGACTATTATAAATTCCAAAGTACAACCAATCCTTTCGGAATTATTTTCAATCCGATTGCTATTGAAAATATATTAGCCCGTGCAATTCATTTGAATTATTTCACTGAAACCGATTTGTTTTTTCATAACGAATTATGGCATTGTTATGAAGTGCATTCCGATTTAAGTCATCCAAATAAAGAGCAAATGCTGTCGAATTTAAATCGGTTAGTGACTGAAATGAATTCGAACTTAGCCGCTGCAACGCATCTATATATTACCTATGGAACTTCATGGGTTTACCTATTAAAACAAACCGGAGTTGTGGTTGCCAATTGCCATAAAGTAGCACAAGACCAATTTGACAAACGCCTTTTATCGGTTAACGAAATTGAAGCAGCGATTCATAATTCGATGGATTTAATTCAAAAATATAATCCAACTTGCCAAGTGGTTTTTACAGTTTCGCCGGTGCGTCACATTAAAGACGGCTTTGTAGAAAACCAACGAAGTAAAGCCAATTTGATTTCTGCATTACACACTTCTATTGCTAAAATTCCATCAGCAAGCTACTTTCCTTCTTATGAAATTGTGATGGACGAGCTGCGCGATTACCGATTTTATGCTCAAGATTTATTGCATCCCAATGCAGTTGCTATCGATTATATCTGGGAACGCTTTTGCGAAAGCAGTGTTACCCAAGAAGCGCAACAAATCATGCAAGAAGTGGAAAGCATCCAAAAAGGAATGGCCCATCGACCGTTTCATCCCGAATCAACAAGCCACACTAAATTTCTTCAAAAACTAAAGGAGAAAAGTGCGCAATTAGAGGCGCAATTTCCTTTTATGAAATTCTAGTTTATAATTTGCTTTGCAAACTGCTCCAGCCGCCGCCATTCATAGCGTCAATTCCGTTTGATTTTAAAATTGAAGTTCCTTGAGCGCTTCGCATGCCACTGGCACAACATGCAATTACAGGTTTGTTCCATTTTTTTATTTCCGAAATTTTGTCTGATAATACATTCAACGGAATGTTTTTGGCGCCTTTTATATGTCCGCCTTGAAATTCGCCTGGAGTTCGAACATCAACAATAACCGCTCCTTTTTCTATAAATTCGGCAACACTTTCTGATTTTCCGCCTAAACCTAACATGCTTAATAATCCCATTTTTAATTTTAATTTAATTATACTGCAAATTAAAAGTATTTCTTTCGTCAATTTTGTAACAAAGGTTACGCAAGTCGAAATATTATTTATATTTGAAATCGTATGAAGATTACAGACAGAAAATCGGAAATTATTGCCATTGCGGCCAAACTTTTTAAAGAAAAAGGATACAGCGCTGTGACCATGCGGGATATTGCTCAGGCTATGGATATCAAGGCGGCAAGTCTTTACAATCACATCCAATCAAAGCAAGAAATTTTGGTTTTGATTGTCATCGAAATTGCCGAAGAATTCACCTATATTATGGATGAAGTTTTAAAATCGGATGCTTCTACGATAGCCAAATTAGAGCGAATTATCCAATTGCATATTGATATTACCCTCAGAAATCCGGATGCATTGGCTTGCTTAAACAACGATTGGATGCACCTAACCGATGATAAACTTTCCCATTTTCTTAAAATGAGAAAAGATTATGAAAATAATTTTAAAGCAATTGTAAAACAAGGAATTGCAAATGGAGAGCTAAAAAATTACAACATCGATGTTATTATTTTCTCCATACTTTCCACTTTGAGAACGTTGTATATCTGGTATAATAAGACCAATAGCTTGAGTTCAAAATCACTTTCCGACAACATGATTAAGGTGCTTATCAACGGAATTGCCTAATAAACAATTGCTAAAAAGTACAACGTTTTCGTATTGTATTAAAAATTTAGTAAATTTGCATAGTAAACTAACGGTTGTTAGTTTGGATTAATACGAATTTTATGGCAAAATTTCATACATTATCAATTGCAGATATTTACAAAGAAACCAAGGATTGCTCGGTAATAACTTTTGATGTTCCTGAGGCATTGCAATCGGAATTTCAATACAAGCAAGGGCAATATTTAACATTAAGAACGGAGCTTGAAGGCAAGGAAGTGCGTCGTTCGTATTCTTTATGTTCGAGCCCGATAGATAATAAATGGCAGGTTGCTGTGAAACAAATCAACGGAGGTTTGTTTTCAACTTTTGCAAATAACCAACTTGCTGCCGGAGATACACTTGATGTGATGCCACCACACGGAACTTTTTGTACTGAATTAAATCCAGAAGCCTCAAAAAATTACATTGCGTTTGCAGCGGGTAGCGGAATTACACCGATGCTTTCTATCATAAAAACCCATTTGGCCAAAGAGCCAAAAAGCACATTCAAATTGTTTTATCTAAACAGCACTGTAAAATCAATCATTTTTAAAGAAGAATTAGAGCAGTTAAAAAATATCTATTTTGACCGTTTTGAAATATTTTATTTTTTAACCAAAGAACACCGTTCGGCAGAGTTATTTAATGGCCGTTTTACAAAAGAAAAAATTCAGGTGTTAACCGATAAAATCATTGACATTAAAGAAACCGATGATTGTTTTATTTGCGGGCCAGAAGAAATGATTTTCTTAATTCGTGATGAATTAACTGCCGCTGGACTAGCAAAAGAAAAAATCCATTATGAATTATTTACTACAGGATTAACTGCAGAAGACAAACTTCGAATTACTAAAATTGTAGAGAAAAAAGTTGAAGGAACCGAAGTTACGATCATTGATGGTGGAAAAGAATTCCATTTTGTAATGGGCGATGACTTTGATAATATTCTAGACGGAGCCATTGCAGCGGGAGCCGATTTACCTTACGCCTGTAAAGGTGGTGTATGCAGTACTTGCCGATGTCAAGTGGTGGAAGGAACAGCAGAAATGAAATTGAATTACTCGTTAGAAGAGGATGAATTGGCTAAAAATTATATTTTGAGTTGTCAGGCCGTTCCAACATCTAAGAAGGTTGTAGTCGATTTTGGAATTTAAATAATAGAAAATATACATCCAATAAGAATCAAATAAATTGTAAAGAATTATGTCAAATCAAGAAGTAAAAAATTTAGAATTATTGTTTCAGGCTCGTATTGATAACGATGAAAAAATTGAACCAAAAGATTGGATGCCCGAAAAGTATCGCAAGACACACATTCGTCAAATTTCACAACATGCACACTCCGAAATTGTTGGAATGTTGCCAGAGGGAAATTGGATTACCCGCGCTCCTTCATTAAGAAGAAAAGTAGCTTTATTGGCTAAGATTCAAGACGAAGGAGGTCACGGATTGTATTTGTATAGCGCTGCCGAAACTTTGGGAATAACTCGAGATGAGTTGTTTGAGCAATTGCATTCAGGCGAGGCAAAATATTCAAGTATTTTTAATTATCCGGCTGTGACTTGGGCAGATATGGGAACTGTGGGTTGGTTGGTAGATGGTGCAGCCATCATGAATCAAGTTGCCTTGATGGGAACTTCCTACGGACCTTATTCTCGTGCTATGGTGCGTATTTGTAAAGAAGAAAGTTTTCACCAACGCCAAGGATATGAAATTTTATTGACTCTTTGTAACGGAACTCCAGAGCAAAAAGCTATGGCACAAGATTCGCTGAACCGCTGGTGGTGGCCATCTTTAATGATGTTTGGCCCACGCGATGCCGAATCTCCAAATACTGAGCAATCGGTAAAATGGAAATTAAAAAGAAAAACCAACGACGAATTGCGTCAAGCCTTTGTTGATCAAACAGTTCCGCAAGCTAATATTTTAGGTTTAACTATTCCGGATCCAAATTTAAAATGGAACGAAGAAAGAAAACATTATGATTTTGGAGATTTGGATTGGGATGAATTTTGGCAAGTAGTTAAAGGGCATGGTCCATGTAACAAGCAACGCATTGATGCAAGAGTAAAAGCATATAAGGAGGGGGAATGGGTAAGAGATGCTGCTATGGCTTACGCCGAAAAACAAGAAAATAAAGTAGAAAAACAAGCAATATAAACAGTTACGAATTTTGAATTAGAATATTTTCAAGCAAAATTTTAGAATTCAGAATTCCTAATTTAAAATTCATAATTATGAAGAATTGGCCACTTTGGGAAGTATTTATTAGAAGTAAAAACGGATTAGAGCACCGCCACTGCGGAAGTTTGCATGCTAGTGATGCTACTATGGCGCTTGAAAATGCGCGCGATGTATACACGCGTCGTATGGAAGGTGTGAGCATTTGGGTAGTGCCATCGGCTCAAATCACGGCATCCAATCCAGAAAATAATGGCGAAACTTTTGAGCCAGCAATGGATAAAGCCTACCGTCACCCAACCTTCTACGAATTGCCAGAAGAGTTAAAACACATGTAAAACAATTAAGGGTTGTGAGTTATAAATTAGGAGATACTTATTCTGCCTAAAGCTTATAATTCAAAACTCAAAACTCAAAACGAATGAACAACTTAATTCAATATATTCTTGGTATTGCAGACAATGCCCTTATTTTAGGACAACGCCTGGGGGAACTTTGCGGCCACGGACCAAGTCTTGAAACCGATATCGCGATGACCAATATTTCTCTTGACTTATTAGGCCAAACGAGAAGTTACTACCAATATGTTGCAAAAATGCAGGGCGGTGAAGCAACCGAAGATACCATTGCGTTCTTGCGATTGGAAAGAGAATATAAAAACGTACTTTTAGTAGAGCAACCCAACACCGATTTTGGGTATTCTATAGCCAGACAATTTTTGTTTGATGTTTTTCATTTAGCCTTATTGGAAGAATTACAAAACAGCAAAGACGAAATGCTTTCTGCAATTGCTAAAAAAAGTATCAAAGAGGTTTTATACCACACCAGATTTTCTTCCGATTGGATAAAAAGATTAGGTGATGGAACCGAAGAAAGCCACAACAGAATCCAAACAGCGATTAACAATTTATGGATTTTCACCGATGAGTTATTTCACCAAACCGATGCCGATAAAGCAATGGTTGCCGAAGGAATTGGTGTGGATACCTCGTTATTAAAATCAAATTATTACAAAAAAGTAAGCAGTGTTTTGGATGAAGCTTCTTTGCAAACTCCAGTGGTTGAATATTTTCAAAAAGGAGGCAAACAAGGAATTCATAGCGAGCATATGGGATACATTTTATCCGAATTGCAGTACATGCAACGCACGTATCCTAACATGACTTGGTAACAAATAAATCGTTATGACAGCACTCCCGCAAATTGATCAAAAACTATTTGAAATTCTGGAAACGGTCTCCGATCCAGAAATTCCGGTTTTGTCTATTGTGGAAATGGGAGTGGTGCGATCTGCCGAATTCATAAACGGAATAGTTGAGGTAGCAATTACACCCACCTACAGCGGATGTCCTGCCATGGATGTAATTGGCGATGATATCAAAGCGGCATTCCATAAAGAAGGTTATGAAACTAAAGTCGAATTAATACTTTCTCCTGCTTGGACCACCGATTGGATTACTCCAAAAGGAAGAGTAGCATTAGAAAAATACGGAATTGCAGCACCCTTATCTGCAGAGGCAGATAAAGAAGCACTTCTAGGAAATAAAAAATTAGTTAAATGTCCGCAATGCGGTTCACTTAATACGAAATTAATAAGTCAATTTGGGTCTACTGCCTGTAAAGCATTTTTTCAATGCGAGGAATGTCTGGAACCATTTGATTATTTTAAATGTTTGAAATAACACAACTATGAGCAGTAATTTAATCGAAGTTAGAATTGAAAATAATGTTGCGTGGATTGCACTCAACCGACCTGAAGTTTTTAATAGTTTCAATCGAGAAATGGCTTTGCAATTGCAAACAACATTAGATGATTGCAACACAAATTCCAATGTTCGCGCTCTAGTTTTAACCGGAAACGGAAAGGCATTTTGCGCCGGACAAGATTTAAAAGAAGTAACCGACCCGGAGTTAAACCCGGGTTTTCGTAAAATATTGGAGGAGCATTACAATCCAATTATTCAAAAAATAAGAACTATCGAAAAGCCAATTATTGCAGCTGTAAACGGAGTAGCCGCAGGTGCAGGAGCGAATATCGCTTTAGCTTGTGATATTGTAGTGGCTTCTGAACAAGCCAGTTTCATTCAGGCTTTTAGTAAAATTGGATTAGTACCCGATAGCGCTGGAACTTTCTTTTTACCAAGATTAATTGGTTTCCAAAAAGCATCAGCCTTAATGATGTTAGGCGATAAAGTAACTGCCCCAGAAGCATTAACTATGGGAATGATTTATAAAATCTTCCCTATCGCATTATTTGAAGAAGAAGTAAAAACTCTTGCAGAAAATTTAGCTCAAATGCCAACCAAAGCCATTGGGTTAACCAAAAGATTGTTGAACCAATCGATGCATAACAATTTAGAGCAACAATTAAAGTTGGAATCTGATTTGCAAATTGAAGCCAGCTCATCCAACGATTACAACGAGGGAGTAACAGCTTTTGTTGAAAAAAGAAAACCTGAATTTAAAGGAAATTAATATGAATGTTTCAGTAATAGGTTCCGGAACCATGGGAAGCGGCATCGCACAAGTAGCTGCTACTGCTGGTTGTGTTGTAAAATTATTCGATTTAAATCAAGAGGCTTTATCCAAAAGTAAGTCTGCTTTGGAAGTTACTTTATCTAAATTGGTTGAAAAAGGAAAAATGGATTCAGTCGAGAAAAACCGAATCCAAAGCAATATTTCGTATGTAAGTTCTCTGCACGATTTAGCCGATTCGGATTTGGTTATAGAAGCCATTGTTGAAAATCTAGAAGTCAAGCGAAAGGTATTCTCCGAATTGGAAGAACTGGTCTCAAAAGACACCATTCTGGCATCCAACACCTCGTCACTTTCAATAGCTTCCATTGCTGCGTCTTGTAAAACTCCAGATCGCGTCATTGGAATTCACTTTTTTAATCCGGCACCCTTAATGCAACTAGTGGAAGTTATTCCTGCCGTGCAAACCAGCAACGAAGTGTTAGAAAAAGCGGTGCAAATCATCTCCAATTGGAAGAAGGTTGTGGCTGTTGCCAAAGACACTCCGGGGTTTATTGTAAACCGAGTTGCGCGTTCATTTTATAGTGAAAGTATCCGAATTTATGAAGAAGGAATGGCTGATTTTGCCACAATCGATTGGGCTTTAAAGACCGAAGGTAATTTCCGCATGGGCCCTTTTGAATTAATGGATTTTATCGGACATGATGTAAATTATGTTGTCACCGAAACGGTTTTCAACGCCTTTTATTTTGATCCAAAGTTTAAACCATCTTTCACACAAAAACGATTGGTAGAAGCAGGATTTTTAGGAAGAAAAACAGGAAGAGGTTTTTATGATTATTCATCAGAATTACCAAAACCTACAGAAAATAATACACTTGCAAAAGCAATTTTTGAACGAGTAATTGTAATGTTAATTAATGAAGCAGCCGATACTTTGTTTTTAAATATTGCTTCCGCAAAAGATATAGATAATGCCATGACTAAGGGAGTGAATTATCCAAAAGGATTGTTGGCTTGGGCCGATGAACTCGGAATTGATTGGTGCGTAGAAAAATTAGATGCACTTTACTATGAATACCATGAAGATCGTTACCGTTGCAGTCCAATTTTACGCCGAATGGCAAAAGAAAATAAAAAATTCATATCCTAACAGGTTTCCAAAACCTTTTAGGTATTAATAATAAAAAATGGAAGGAACAAAAATACCATACAAAATGCTTTCTCAAGATGCCTATAGTCAATGGCTCGGCATCGAAATACTTGAATGCGAGCTAGGTCGTTGCAAAGTTGCCTTGATAGTTCGTAAAGAAATGCTCAACAGTATGAACAAAGCACATGGCGGTATCACTTATTCTTTGGCAGATACTGCTTTTGGGTTTGCCGCTAATACGCATGGAAAATTTGCAGTTTCCATCGAAACTTCAATCAATCATATTGAAGCAGTAAACGAAGGCGATTATTTAACAGCTGAATCAGTCATAGAAAAAGTAAATAATAAATTAGGATTCAATATCATCGAAGTGAAAAGAGGAACAGAAATGGTAGCACTTTTCAAAGGTGTGGTTTACAGAACCAGTAAAGATTGGGAAGAGTAGAATAATTTGAAGCGAATGGCTCGGGCATTTTCAGTAATGGTATTTCCTGCTGCCTTTCCAAAGCCCGCCAAAAAAAGGCGAGGCTTTTCCCTTGCATCAGGGCTAAAAAGTAAACGTATTGAATAGATAATAAAAATAACAAATGAAGAAATTATTATTGATAGGATTATTATTTTTTTGTATCAATTCCTTTTGTCAAGTAGAAGGAAATTCTATTATAAAAGAAAAATCAGAAAATATTAAAAAAGACATAGAAATAAAAATTATTATTGACAGTACTGTTTATGCCATTAAGCAAGGGAATTCATATTATACAAAAGATCAAAAATCAGCAATTGAAGCGAAATTGATTTTAATGTCTTTTGAAAAAATGAATACTAATATGCAAATGAATGTATCTGAAAATATTGATAAAGGAAGCACAGTAATAAATGGAGTAAATGTTTTATTTATAAAGAAATTTTCAAAAAATAAAGAAAACATAATTATAATTTATAGTAAAAAAAATGATGATAATTCTTCAATATCTTTTGTATGTTTTTATCCAACTGAAAGAGAAAATTATTATAAACCAATTATAGAGAAAGCATTTCTTTCTGCAATAATTAATAAATAGAAAAACAAATATGAGTTCAAAGTTGTACAACCTACAACCTACAACCCACAACCCACAACCCACAACCCACAACATAAATGGAAGCATACATCATAGACGGAGTTCGAACTCCAATTGGAAGTTATCAAGGTACATTGTCAGCGGTTCGCGCGGATGATTTAGGTGCTTTGGTAATTAAAACGGTAGTAGAAAATAATCCAAGCATTCCAAAAGACGCTTACGATGACGTAATTCTAGGTTGCGCCAATCAAGCCGGTGAAGACAATCGCAATGTCGCAAGAATGTCGTTGCTTCTTGCAGGATTGCCTTATACCGTCCCTGGTGAAACCGTAAACCGCCTTTGTAGTTCAGGATTGTCGGCAATTATTCATGCTAGTCGTGCTATTAAAGCAGGAGACGGACACGTTTTCATTGCAGGTGGAGTTGAGAATATGACACGCGGACCGTTGGTGGTTTCCAAACCATCAACTGCTTATGGAACCGATTCTAAAATGTATGATTCAAGTTTTGGGTGGCGTTTTGTAAACCCTAAAATGCACGCCATGTATGGTACCGATGCAATGGGTGAAACCGCCGAAAATTTAGTTGAAAAATATAATATTACTCGTGAAGACCAAGATGCTTTTGCTTTGCATAGCCAACAAAAAGCAGCCGCAGCTCAGGCTTCTGGAAGACTAGCAAAAGAAATAGTAGCCGTTGAAATTCCACAACGGAAAGGCGATTCCATCCAGTTTTCAAAAGATGAGTTTGTAAAACCATCTACTTCTTTAGAAGGGTTATCCAAATTACGACCTGCTTTCAAAAAAGACGGAAGCGTAACTGCAGGAAATTCTTCAGGGTTGAACGATGGAGCGGCAGCAACGATTATCGCTTCTGCGGAAGCGGTACAAAAATACAACTTGAATCCTTTAGCGCGAATTGTAAGTTCGGCAGTGGTGGGAGTAGAGCCACGAATTATGGGAATCGGACCTGTGGATGCCTCCAAAAAAGCTTTAGAAAAAGCAGGTTTGACTCTAGATCAAATGGATGTATTTGAATTAAATGAAGCATTTGCAGCGCAAAGTATTGCTTGCATTCGCGAATTGGGATTGCAAGACAAAGACCCAAGAATAAATCCAAATGGTGGCGCAATTGCAATAGGGCATCCACTTGGTGTAACCGGTGCTAGAATTTTATATTCAGCTGCGTTAGAGTTGCAATTAACCCAAAAAAGATATGCCTTAATTACCATGTGTATTGGGGTTGGACAAGGGTATGCAGTAATTATTGAAAGAGTATAGATTAACGATTTTTGAACTTTTTTGAATCAACAATCAAATAGAAAATATGAATAAAACACAACATTACGTACTTGGAAAATGGACTTCGGCAACTGGCGAAGGAAAAGCGTCTTATGATGCGGTAACCGGTGAATTCATCGCAGAAACTTCGGTGGAAGGATTGGATATTCCTGCTATTTTACATTATGGAAGAACCAAAGGTGGCGAGAAATTACGCAAAATGACTTTCCAAGAACGCGGAAATATGATTAAAAGTTTGGCGCTATATTTAACCAAACGCAAAGAAGCGTTCTACGAAATTAGTTATAAAACCGGTGCGACACTTGTTGATTCATGGATTGATATAGAAGGAGGTTTTGGGAATTTGTATGCCAATGCGTCCTTGCGAAAGTTATTTCCCAATCAGCCGTATCATGTAGAAGGGGATCCAATTGACTTGTCTAAAGGGGGTCGATTTATGGCACATCATATTTTAGTTCCGAAAAAAGGAGTTGCCATTCACATCAATGCGTTCAACTTTCCTATATGGGGAATGTTAGAAAAATGTGCCGTTAACTGGATGGCCGGAATGCCAGCTGTTGTGCTTCCAGCACCTGTTACTGCTTATTTAACAGAAGCCGTAGTGAGAGAAATTATAGCTTCGAATATTTTGCCGGAAGGCGCATTGCAATTAATTTCAGGTACGGCTAAAAATATATTTGACACTGTTGAAAGCCAGGATGTAATTACATTTACAGGATCGGCAGCAACCGGAAGATTGCTAAAAGCACATCCAAGAATTATACAAGAAGCGGTTCCGTTTACCATGGAGGCCGATTCGTTAAATGCTTCTATTTTAGGAGAAGATGCGGTGCCAGGTACACCCGAATTTGATTTGTTTATCAATCAAGCCCGAAGCGAAATTACCGTAAAATGTGGTCAAAAATGTACTGCTATCCGCCGAATAATTGTACCTGAAAAATTGATGGACGATGTTCAAATGGCACTCGGAAAAGCACTAGACAAGGTTACTATCGGTGACCCAAGACAAAAAGAAGTTCGCATGGGTGCTTTGGTTTCTAAAGATCAGGTAATCGAAGTAAAAAGCAGAGTTTCAGAAATTTCAAAAACCGCTTCCATTGTTTATGGCGATTTTGATAAACTGAATTTAATCGGTGCCGATGATAAAGGTGCTTTTATCAGCCCAATGTTATTGCGCGAAGACAATCCGTTCAAAAATATAGCCGTGCACGAAACCGAAGCTTTTGGTCCGGTATCAACGATAATGCCATACAAAACTTTAGATGAAGCAATCGAATTAGCCCAAATGGGTAAAGGTTCATTAGTATCTTCCATCGTTACCAATTCGGATGAAATTGCCAAAGAATATGTCATCAATGCTGCCACACATCACGGAAGAATTTTGGGGCTGAATCGCGAAAATGCCAAGCAAAGCACCGGTCATGGTTCGCCGTTGCCACTATTGGTTCACGGTGGTCCTGGTCGTGCCGGAGGTGGAGAAGAAATGGGCGGAGTTCGAGGCATCAAACATTATATGCAGCGTTGTGCGGTTCAAGGTTCGCCAACCACATTAACCGAAATTACGGGTATTTATCAGCCGAATTCAAAATATAAAGAAATTACCCAACACCCGTTTCAATACCACTGGGAAGACATTCAACCGGGCATGTC
>NZ_JBJTND010000012.1:0-2476 GCF_046073885.1 Flavobacterium sp. | reverse complement strand
TCGATACCCACCACTCACCATTCTACCATCCAATTCCACACCAAACGGGCTGTAATCAGAGCAGGTTCGAATACCGACACAAGGGGAAGATTTAATCATCAATTCAGTGAATTACTAATTTTTGTATTGTGACAATTTTTAAAATGGTAAGGAGTATAATGTAAATGACTAAAAATCCTATTCCACCATCCTGAAGTATAAAAAACCAAGCTAAATAGCTAAAGATTATCAAAAGAGGCGAAACTATCCATATACTAATTAGCTGAATGATAGATTTTCTAAACCACAGAATTGAGCTTGTAAATGTGATTGAAAATAGGTAAACCAACTCACTAAATAATCCGCCATCTTTACCATTATGCAATGATAAATAAGGGTATTCAATCGCTATTTCTAGACAAATCGCCAAGATTAGATATAAGACAGTTTCAGCAACTAATTGCAATTTCCTGTTTCTCATTAATTATTTTTTTTCCAACATAATACCCTCAACTTTATCATTCATAAAGATTGTAGATTTGGTTGCTACCTCTTCTGCTGCTTTGGAGTTCCAGTTAACCGCTTTCCCTTTTACTTCCTTCAAAAAGTAAAAATTAGAACCTTTGCCCAAATCATGGTTCATTGCCTTGTGAGAATTTGGACCAGTACCAGGATAATCACCTGTATGCAATTCATTTTTAAGAAGTTCTCTGAATTTTAAAAATTTGTCATTACTCATAACTTCTCCAAACGTTGGGATTGGACTTGCCTAACTTTTCCGGAGAGTTAGTTAAGCTACGTTGCTAATGTAATTGTTTTTTTCGAATTCCCTGATTTTGCAATCGATTCCTGAGTAATTACCATAGAATTCCTGATTTTTCCTATTTTAATCCCTTTTTACTAGAACTTTCCTTGAAATTTACAAAGTTTCGAATATGGATTAATATGAACACCTGAAAAAATATAATCAAATATGCTTCGAATTATTGGGTGGAGATCACCTGGGGTTTTCCCTCAAAAACTCCGATAAACTCCTTGCTCGTTCACTAACATCTGTAATGCTCGCTCCAATTTTTGAATGATCTCTATTTGCATAACGACCCTATAATTCCATTTTTGAAAACTTTCCATTGTTTATATCCTTTAGTTTTATTCTTATCCTGTTCAAGATTATTTCAAATTTTTCCCCTTTACTTTGGTATGTTCTAATGTGGTCTGACAGATTTAGATATAAGGTTTTGCCATCCAAATCTATTAATTCAGTGTACTCCTTACACCAACTACATCCACCACCTCCGCTAAGAAGAAAATAGATATTTCCACTATCATTTTTTAAAACTTGAATAGATTGGATTTGAATTTCATTTATCATACTCTTTTTCCCATCTTTAGAAAATGATAAAACCTTATCAACCAATATTTCATGATTAAATATGAAGCGATTTCCATCATAAAATTCCAATACTTGGCTACTTAAAGGATTTTGAAAAATAAAACCATTTTTTTTATAATCAAGTTCAAAATCAAGCTTTTTTTTTGACTTTACTAGTAAAGAAAAATTATCAAAATCTAATTTTCTAATGATGATAGAATCTGTTATTTCTTTTTCATCAATTTGAGGTGTAATAAATGACTTCTTCTTTTTAATCCAAACTTCATCCCCCTTTGTATAACTTTCCGTTGGATTATTGTCACAACTACTAAATAAAATTAGCACTAACGTAAATTGCAACAGTTCTTTCACTAGTAACTATTTTTTAAAATCATTAATATAATACTGCCCAATACCAGACCAAGAATGATAGTAAGCTAAGTTAATATTTATTGTATTAAGAAGCAAGATGTTGGATATAAAAAGGGTTGTAAGCGACATTGGGTTTTAGTCTTGTGGTTTGGTGTTTTTTGTTGTTATAGTACTTGACATAATAATCCACATTTTTATAAAGTTCAAGTCCAGTTTCAGCTGGATGGAAAGTGAGGTAGTTGTATTTGATGGTTTTCCAAAAACGTTCTATCCAGATGTTGTCGATTGCTCTTCCTTACCATCCATTGAGATTTTTACATTTTGTTTTTCAACGGCTCTTGTCCAGATCGCACTTGTGTATTGTGAACCTTGATCTGAGTTGATGATTTCAGGCGCTCCGTAGCGCTCTAATGCATCATTAAAGACCTCATCTGAGAGTTGATCACGAAACATAGAAAGAAGCGTACTTTTTCCAGAACGTCTCAGTCCGCTAATCACTTTGATTAAATCTTTGTCCTTGTATGCAAGTAAACTTGATAAATATTCTTTGCGGGTTACATACTGTTTCATGTAGTAAAGACATATAAATTATCGAAACTTGCAGAAAATACATTTTTCGATACTAAATAAAAGAAGAGAAGAAATTAACTTAACATAAAAAAAACCTGACAGCATCGTCAGGGTTACTTGAGTGGTCCCACACAGGCTTCCCGAAACTCGTACCTCGTTCGGGATAGACTTCTCGCCTGAAAA
>NZ_JBJTND010000011.1:0-136874 GCF_046073885.1 Flavobacterium sp. | reverse complement strand
ATCAAAAAACCAAAAAGCAACAATTTTTGGATCCAATACAACGATGTGAATCAACCTGCTGTTAAAGGCACTTACAAAGGAAAAATCTATGGTGTTTGGACCATTGGTAGTTCTGTTTTGTATCCTCTTGAAGTAGGAAATCAACCGATTCAGCCTTTTTCATTTGAAGCCGAAATAGAATATCCAACCGGTCAATTTGATATTATTGGCGATCCAATATATGGTAAAAGACGAAAAGTATTGTCTTCGGGTACGCAAGTAATTAATGTCAAACCATTACCAACAGCAGGAAAACCAGCTAATTTTTCGGGTGCAGTTGGATCGTTCGAATTTAAAGTAACACCATCCAAAACAACACTTAAAGCTGGTGAGAATTTAGATTTAGATCTTTCGGTTTACGGCACAGGAAATCTAAAATTATTTAGTTTGCCAAAACCGGTAATTCCTGCCGCTTTAGAAATGTACGATCCAGAACATATCGAAAACATTCGAACCTATAATACCGGAATGGTAGGTGGTTTTAGAGATCAATATACCATTGTGCCACAATACAAAGGAAATTATCCGATCAAACCCATTAGCTTTAGTTATTTTGATCTTAAAACAAAATCGTACAAAACCATTACCTCTCAACAAATAAATGTCACCGTTTTAGAAGGGCCAAATTATGATGCTGCTTCTACTACGAATCTTAAAGGTAAAAATGAAAAGGTTGATGATTTAGAACACCAAACATTTGCCAATATCAAGCAAAAAACTACTTTAGAATTGATAGATAAAGAAGATTTTTTACAATCGAAGTTGTTTTATAGTTTGCTGATTTTGCCGTTTTTATGCATTCCGATTTTGATATTTATTCGAAAAAGAAAAGAAGCCGAAGAAGCCGATATTGTGGGTAATAAAAAGAAAAAATCCAATGCTTTGGCAAAAAAATATTTGTCGGAAGCTCAAAAACAACTTAAAAATAAAGAGCCGGTTTATATTGCATTGGAAAAAGCCATGCACAATTTCTTGAAAGCCAAATTGAGCATCGAAACCTCAGAAATGAGTAAAGATATTATTTCCGAAGTTTTACTGACTCGAAATGCCGATGCGCAAACCGTGAAAGAATTTATTGCGCTTACAGAAAGTTGTGAGTTGGCTCGATACGCACCTTCTACAAGTGTAACGATTCAGCAAGATTATGACAAAGCGGTGGTAATAATATCGAGTTTAGAAAAACAATTAGCATAAAATATTAAGTAGAATATTATGAAAAAACAGCTTTTATTACTCCTTTTTATTTTTCAAATTTCATTGGCTCAAACTGCTTTTGAAAAAGGAAACCAATGCTATCAAAAAGAAAATTATACCGAGGCCATTAACCAATATGAAAATGTTTTGGCTACCGGAAAACATTCGGCCGAATTGTATTTTAATCTAGGAAACTGCTATTATAAATTACATAAAGTTGCCCCAGCCGTTTATAATTATGAAAAAGCATTGCAACTCAATCCGAATGATGAGGAAATAAAAACCAACCTCGATTTTGCCCGAAAAATGACCATTGACGATATTAAAATTGTACCAAAAGTTGGTTTTAGTAAGTTAATTCAGGATTTTACTTCGAGCTATTATTATGATACTTGGGCTTGGATTGCGGTTGTATTGGCCTTCTTGTTTTTAGTTTTTTTTGCTGGATATTACCTTTCGGGAACTGCTTTAAGAAAACGCATTTTCTTTTCTGGAATGTTTTTTATTTTCCTAGGAATTATAATAAGTGTTACCTCTGGAATTTATGAAAAAAACCGAATTGCTTCCGAAAAAACTGCGATCGTTTTTGCTGAAAGTGTATCGGTAAAAGGAGAGCCTAAAGCAAGTAGTGCTGAAACAATTTTACTTCACGAAGGAACTAAAGTTTATGTTTTGGAAAGCATCGCAAATTGGAAAAAAATTCAATTAACTGATGAAAGCACTGGTTGGACTCCGGAAGAAGCTATTAAAGAATTGAATTAATTTTTTCAGTTATCCGTTCTCGGTTTCACACAGTTTGTCATTCCGAAGGAATCTAATACTATTCAAACTAAATACCTAAATACTAAAGATTGATTACTCAACACTAGTTTTCATATCCTTAAACCAATGCGATAAAATAGGCAACATAAAATCTGAGGTTTTTACTATTGGATTAAAAAACAACGATTTGGTTTCGGTTTCTTTAGAAATAAGTGCGTCTTTAATATTTACTTTTTGAAACAAACTCAAAATCACTCCAATAAAAAGTGCCATTCGAATTGTTCCTAAAATGGCGCCTCCTACTTTGTTAAATCCGCCTAACAACATTGCGCTAGCAATTTTAGAAAGTGCCTTGGCTAGTAAATTAATTCCGATAATTACAGCGATTAAAATGATTATAAAACCTATCACTTTTGCTGTTTTACTGTCTCCTAAAATAGAAGAAAATTTTACCGCTAAATAGATTCCAACAAAGAAGGAAATCAAGGAAGCAAATTCAATAATGAATCCGTTTTTTAATCCGCGAAATAAACCATAACCTAATAAAACGGCTAAAATGATATCAATAAAACTCATAAGTAGTAATTAAAGTACAAATATATAGAAAAGAATATAGATAGAAGACCAAAGAGAAAAGAGTGTAAAGTGGTATATTTGCAATCTATTAGAACTATAGTCAATAAAACAAAAATGTCAAGAGATATACAATTAAAAGAGCGTTGGGAGAATGTAGTTTCGATACTATCCAATCAATTTTCGCAAGGCGAAGATTTAGATTTGGATGCCATAATTTATCTAATTGGCGTGCAGGAATATGGTCGTTTTCAGCAATTATTTAAAAAAGATGAAAAAATAAATCTTATGCATATTGCTATTTGTCGCTTGCTTGAACCTTATGGATATTATGAATTTGATTATGTAGATAAAGAAGGTTGGCCACATTACAAAATAAAAGAAGAACTTCCGCCGCTAAAAGCTGGAGAACAATCGGTGTTAATGAAAGAAGCCATTGTAAATTATTTTATAGAAAAAGAACTTATTGATTAATCCTTTTTGATATAAGATTTCTTCAAAAAACTTCCAACTTCCAACTTCCAACTTCCAACTTTTACTTAAATTTGCAGCACTAAAGAGATTCCGATGATAGATAAGATTAAACAGCATATTGAAGAAGCCAAAGCATTCAATGAAAAAAACAAAGAAGCTTTAGAGCAATTTCGTATTAAATATTTAGGAAGTAAAGGCTTGCTAAAAGAGCTTTTTGCTGAGTTTAAAAATGTGCCAAACGAACAAAAAAAAGATTTTGGTTTGGTATTGAACGAACTTCGAAATGTTGCTGAAGAAAAAGTAAAATCGATTCAAGAGGAATTAGAAAGCAAAGAAGAAATAAAAGGTTTTTATGGCGATTTAACACGCCCAAGCGAACCAATCGCTATTGGATCACGTCACCCAATTTCTATTGTTAAAAATCAAATTATCGATATATTTTCTACCATTGGATTTAATGTTTCCGAAGGTCCAGAAATAGAAGACGATTGGCATAATTTTACCGCATTAAATTTGCCAGAATACCATCCGGCACGAGACATGCAGGATACTTTTTTCATCCAAACCAATCCCGATGTATTGTTGCGTACCCACACCTCATCGGTACAAGTGAGATACATGGAAAATAACAAACCGCCTATTCGTACCGTTTCTCCGGGAAGGGTATTTCGTAATGAAGCGGTATCTTCTCGTTCGCACTGTATTTTCCATCAAGTGGAAGGGTTATACATTGATAAAGAGGTTTCGTTTGCCGATTTAAAACAAACGCTTTTGTATTTCACCAAAGAAATGTTTGGGAAATCTAAAATTCGCTTGCGCCCAAGTTATTTCCCATTTACAGAACCAAGTGCTGAAATTGACATTTATTGGGGACTAAAAACCGAAACCGATTACCGTATTACCAAAGGAACCGGATGGTTGGAAATTGGTGGTTGCGGAATGGTAGATCCAAATGTATTGAAGAACTGCGGTATCAACCCAGATGAATATAATGGATTTGCCTTTGGGATGGGAATAGAGCGTATTGCCATGTTATTATACCAAATTGGAGATATTCGAATGTTTTATGAAAACGATGTGCGTTTCTTAGAGCAGTTTAAAGCCAGTATCTAAAATGAAGGCAGACATTACCATTCCTGAAGTTGAAAATGTATTTCTAGCTGCCATTCCCGAATGGAGTGACGACTTCATGGAAAAAGTATGGAATGTGTATTTAGTAAATGATTCCGACTTTGAGTTAGACGGTGTAATGGTTGTTTCAAAAGCCGCCGGAACCATTGACGGAGAAATGAAAAAAACCTCACTATTACGACATGCATTTCAACATGTTCCTTCGGTTTCTGTAGTGAAAGTAGAAATGATTGAAAAAAGTGTTTTGGAGCTGAATAACGAATTCATGGTAACCTACTTCATAGGCAATACCCTTTACGATAAGAAGTTTATTTTTAGAAAAAACAGCATCAGCGAAGAAACTACAGAAGAAGTGCCTATCTTATTTGTAGAAGGCGTTATTGTTAGATAATTACTTAGATTGTTGCTTTTGTTTGTGCTTCCAGTTGTAATAACCCAATCCAAAAATTCCAACAATTAAATATACTAGGGTTTTAACCCAAAATTCTGGGTGTTGTAACTGCTCTGCAATAGGTTGCTCTTTCATGTTAAAAAGCAAAATAAAAACCGACATAAATAAGCCCCATAATCCACCCGATTTAAGCTGGTATTTCCATCTTTCACTCATCTTAATCTAATTTATCAGTTAGTTTTTTAAATACCGCTTTGGCGTTTTTACCTTCGTATAAAATTTCGTAAACCGCATCAATAATTGGTGTTTTGGCTTTGTATTCTTGGTTTAATTTGTAGGCACTTTTCACGGCATAATACCCTTCGGCAACCATACTCATTTCCATCATTGCTGATTTTACGGTGTATCCTTTTCCTATCATGTTTCCAAACATTCTGTTTCGAGAAAAAACCGAATAACCTGTTACTAATAAATCGCCTAAATAAGCCGAATTATTAATGTTCCTTTTCATTTTGTGTACTTTACGGATGAATTTTTTCATCTCTCTAATGGCATTACTCATAATGACCGATTGGAAGTTATCACCGTAACCAAGGCCATGCGCAATTCCAGCGGCGATAGCGTAAATGTTTTTTAACATGGCAGCATATTCGGTGCCTATAATATCATCCGATATTTTAGTTTTGATGTAATTCCCAGCAAGAACATTGGCTACTACTCGCGCTTTTGATCGATCGCCACAAGCAATTGTCAAGTAAGAAAGGCGCTCTAAAGCAACTTCTTCCGCATGACAAGGACCTGTAATTACTCCGATATTTTCGAAAGGAATGTCAAATTTTTGATGAAAATGCTCTCCAACAATCAAAAAGGTTTCAGGAACAATTCCTTTTATAGCTGAAAAAATAACTTTTTTTTCTAAACTAACGGTTAGTTTTTCTAATTCAGAGCTTAAGAAAGCAGAAGGTATAGCGAAAATAATATAATCAGCATAAGCAACCGCTTCATTAATATTTGCCGTAAGTTTTAGTTTATTTGTATCAAATTCAACCGAACTTAAATAATTTGGATTGTGTTTTTGTGTTTTAATATGATCAATTGCCGATTCATTTCTCATGTACCAAGCAATTTCATTTAGGTTTACACACAGCATTTTGGCTATTGCAGTAGCCCAACTTCCCCCACCTATAACGGCAAACTTTGGATTTGCATTCATTTTTTTGTCTTTTGAAAAATCAAAAATACTCTTTTATTATTAGATTCCCAAAAGCAACAAAATCAATTAAACCTTAAATTTATGATAATCAATACAATAAGTTTATTCTTTTGCCGTTCTAAAGTTAGAATCATCTTATTTTTGGGTTGAAGTTTGTTTTATTAAGGCGTTTTAGATAATTTTCTAGAACGCCTTTTTAAATACTAATAACTCATTTCAACGATTTCTCTAACTTTTTCTAGAGTGATGTTTTGTTTTTCGCCCAATGCCTGCCAACCTCTTTCTTCAAATCGATTTACAATAAAATTGGCTGTTTCTATATAGTTTTCGGTGTTCTCCGATAACTTGGTTTTCATTCCCATCACATGGTAAAATTCTACCGTTTTTTCAATGGCTTTATGAGCAATTTCTTCCGTTGAGATTCCAGTAATATTCCAAACGCGTTGGCCATATTGCGCCAATTTTTCTTTCTTTGTTTCAAACATTACTTTGTATAAATTCGGCCCAATGATGGCTAAGGTTCTTGCATGGTCTATTTCATACAACGCCGTTAATTCATGGCCAATCATGTGGGTTGCCCAATCGCTTGGCACTCCTTTTTGAATCAAACCATTTAAGGCCATTGTTGCACTCCAAACAAAATTGGACGCCAATTTATAATCACTCGGATTTTCAACAACATTTGGTCCAACCTCAATTAGAGTTTGCAAAATACTTTCTGCCAAACGGTCTTGTAGCATCGCATCGTGCTTGTAGGTTAGGTATTGCTCCATAACATGCGTAAAGGCATCTACTACACCGTTTTGCAATTGTCTTTTTGGTAAAGAAACAATTACATTTGGATCTACAATAGAGAATTTTGGAAATAATGCGCTTCCACCAAGAGTAAGTTTTTCTTGAGTAGCTTCTATGGTTACCACTGCCCCCGAATTCATCTCGGAACCAGTTGCAGGAAGGGTTAAAACAGTTCCAAATGGAATTACTTTAGAAATATCGGTGAAAAGAATTCGTTTTTTTAGAATTTCAATAGCATCCCCTTCATAATTTACAGCGCCCGAAATAAATTTCACTCCATCAATTACACTTCCACCACCAACAGCAAGAATAAAAGTAATTTGTTGTTCGCGAATGATTTGAACTGCTTTCATCAAAGTTTCAAATCTTGGGTTGGGTTCAATTCCTCCAAACTCTACGATTTCAAAACCTTGCAAAGCGGATTTTACTTGATCGTAAACGCCATTTTTAAAGATACTTCCACCTCCATAAGCAATTAATACTTTGGCATTTTTAGGAACTAATGTGGCTAATTTTTGGGTTTGGTCTTTCCCAAAAACATAATTAACAGGATTGTATAATTCGAAGTTATTCATTGTAATTAATTTAGATTGCTAAATTACAAAGGTTTCCGGGAACAAGTTGTAAAGTAATGTTAAGTTTACTTTTTGTATAGATTATTATGATCTATATATTCCCAAACTTTTTCGGGTAATAAAGGGCGGAAGTTCTTTTTGTTTTTGATATTTTCTCGAATAAATGTAGAGGAAATTTCTACAATTGGAGCCGCCACTTTATGAACTCGTGCATGGTTTAATAAATCGTTATTCTCTTCATTTACAGAAACTCTTGGGTAAACATAAAGGTCATGATTTTCTAGAATATATTCGAAGTTTTTCCATTTATGCAATGAGTTTAAATTGTCCTCACCCATAATCAAAGAAAACTCATGCTGAGGAAAATGATCCTTTAAATGCGCTAATGTATGTACCGTATAATTGGGCTGCGCTAATTTGAATTCGATGTCGGAGGGTTTAATTTTTGGATAATCCTCTGTGGCCAAATGCACTAAATGCAAGCGTTGGTAATCGTCTAGCAAAGTGTTTTTTTGTTTGTGTGGATTGTGAGGTGTTACCACCAACCATATTTGTTCTAAATCGGAATTTTCTGCCATGTGGTTGGCAATAATTAAATGCCCAACATGAATTGGGTTAAAAGTTCCAAAATAGAGTCCGATTTTCATTTTGTTATAACGCTTAAACTAACTATTAACAAACTCTTTCACCAATTGATAGGCTTCCTCTTTGGCCACATCTAGATCATAATTTTTTATTACTAGGTCAAACTGTGGGGCAGTTGCCAATTCCACGTGGGCTTTTGCGATTCGCATATTAATTTTGTCATCGCTTTCAGTTGAACGCTCTTTAAGTCGGCGTTTTAACTCGTCTACACTTGGTGGTTTCACAAAGACAGCTAAGGTTTCTTGCGGAAATTTTGATTTTATTCGCAATCCTCCTGCTACATCAATATCAAAAATTACATTTTTCCCGCTAGCCCAAATGCGTTCCACTTCACTTTTTAAAGTTCCGTAGAAATTATCGCGGTAGACTTCTTCCCATTCTATAAAATCATCGGCCTTGATGTGCTGTTTGAACTCTTCAATCGACATGAAGTAGTAATCTTTTCCATTAACTTCTTCTCCACGAGGGTCACGGGTTGCAGCAGAAATGGAGAATTCTAAATTCAAATCTTCTTTGGTAAGTAAGTGTCTTACTATGGTTGTTTTTCCTGAGCCCGAAGGCGCAGAGAATACTAATAATTTTCCTTTATTCATTACTTTTTCATTGCGAGGTACGAAGCAATCTCATACCCATTATGTTTTGTTATAATACCTTCAAAAATTTAAAGCACGTTCAATACCTGCTCTTTAATTTTCTCCAATTCATCTTTCATCATCACCACCAATTTTTGCATTTCTGCATGATTGGACTTGGATCCCATGGTATTGATTTCACGACCCATTTCTTGCGTGATGAAACCTAATTTTCTACCGTTGGCTTCGTTTCCTGAAAGGGTTTCGATGAAATAATTTAAATGATTTTCTAGGCGGACTTTTTCTTCTGTGATGTCGTATTTTTCTAAATAAAAAATCAATTCCTGCTCAAATCTATTTTCATCAACTGCCACTTTAAGTTCGTCTAAAGCAGTTCTTAATCGGGTTTTAACTGTTGCTACGCGCTCGGCGTCATAAGCAACGGCTTCTGTCATTAAGCTGCGAATTTTTGAAATTCGCAATTGAAACTCTTTTTCTAAAGAAGCGCCTTCGTCTTTTCTAAATTGAACAATATTTTCTAAGGCTTGATTTATTACTTTTTGAATTTCTTGCCACTCCTTTTCATCTATTTCTTCACGTTCGGTTTTTAATGCATCCGGCATTCGAATTGCCATTTTCAATAATTCGGTTTCATCTGCACTTTCATTTACCTCTTTTAATTGATTCATGTATCCTTTAACTATTGGCACATTAATTTTAGAAGAAGTTTCTTCGCCTGTAATTTCAATATATAATGAAAAATCTATTTTTCCGCGTTCTAATAACTGAGAAATTTGGTTGCGCAAGCCCAATTCCATTTCTCTATAAATAGAGGACATTCTGGTGTTCAAATCTAAACCTTTGCTGTTTAATGATTTTATTTCAACTGTAATCTTTTTGGATGGTAATTGCAAGGATGCTTTACCAAAACCCGTCATGGATTGTATCATTATTTTATTTTTATTGACTTCAAATATATGAAATAGTGAAAAGTGATTAGTGAAAAGTGATTAGTAATTTATCGTTTTCAAAGCTATTTACTAATTACTATTCACTTTTTACTCGTTTTTGAGTTACTAAATATACTCCTACAAAAATTAATACTGCCGAAATTATTTTTACCAAACTCAACTCGTCTTTACCCAGACCCACTGCAAAAAAGGTTGCGAAAAAAGGTTGTAAATAAATGAAAACAGCTACTGTTGTAGGTTTTAATTCTCGCATGGAAAGCAGGTTTAACAAATACGTGAAAAAAGTAGAAAACACGACAACAAATCCGATTTTCCAATAAATAGCTTCTGGCATACTTCCCCAAGAAATGGCATGAAATTCATTCCATCCAAACGGAAGTACCATAATGAATCCGAAGGTGTAAATCCATTTTACAAAAGTAAATGCATTGTATTTATCCATCAATTTTTTTACAACGATTAAATAGAATCCATAAGAAATGGCATTAATAAATACCAATAGATTTCCTAGTGTGGCATTTGGTGCATTGGCCATAGATTTCCCGTAAAGAATTAAAGATAGGGTTCCGGCCAAGCCAAATAATATTCCGATTCCTTTTCTTTTTTTAATTCGTTCTTTCATTATAAATGAAGACAAAACCAATACAATCATAGGTGTGGTTACCATTAATACGGCACCCATAATTGGGGACGTATAACTAAGGCCTTTAAAAAAAGTAAGCATATTTAGCGCCACACCAAAAAAAGCAGCGGCTACAATTCGAGGGAAATCGGCTAAAGCAATTTTTTCTTTGGGTCCAAAAAAAGAAACCACCCAAAAAAGAACTACCGATCCGCCTACTCGCATGGTGATAAATCCAAAAGGTTCCACATATTTTGGCATTACATCTTTGGCAATGGTAAATGTTACGCCATAAATAATAGAAACTAAAGTTGCGGCTAATAGTGCCCAATTTCTCTTTGACATTAGCTTAAAACTTTAATTACTTCGGCACTATTTTTTTGACTATTACCAATGTAAATTTTGTTGTCAATAATAAAAACAGGACGACTTAAAAAGGTATAATGTTGCAACAAATACATTTTGTAATCGGCTTCAGTTAAATTTTTATTCTTTAAATCTAATGATTTATATAACTGTGCTTTTCTACTAAAAAGTGCCTCATAGCTTCCAGAAAGCGAATGCAATTCTTCCAATTCGGATTCGGTTATTGGATTTTGACGAATGTCATGAAACTCCAATTTATTCGGATTGGGCAGCGATTTAATTATCTTTCTACAAGTATCGCAAGATGCTAAATAGTATATTTTATTTGCCATAAAAACTTTTTGCAAAGGAAATTCATTTCCAACATATAAACTGTATTTTTATAAAAAAATAATCCTGAAAAGGAAAGGGATTTGAAATTTAAATTCTGACTTATTTCTCTATTAAATAATTTATTTAATCTTAGTACCTTTGACAAAATTTATATCGGATGAAATTCAATACTAAAGTAATACATGGTGGGCAACACCACGAAAAAATAACAGGAGCTGTAATGACTCCCGTTTTTCAAACCTCAACCTATGCGCAAACGAGTCCGGGGCAACCTGTAGGAGCTTACGAGTACAGTCGTGCTGCAAATCCTACTCGTCAAGCACTAGAAGATGCTTTAGCATCGATTGAAAATGGAGCTAGAGGATTGGCTTTTGCATCTGGATTGGCTGCCACCGATTGTTTGCTTCGTATGTTTAAAGCAGGTGATGAAATCATCGCTATGGATGATTTATACGGAGGAACATACCGTTTATTTACTCGTTTATACAAAGAAAGTGGCATTAAATTTCACTTTGTAGATATGAACGATTTAGAAAAATTTGAATCGTTAATTAATGAAAATACCAAATTAGTTTGGGTTGAAACACCAACTAATCCATTAATGAAATTGGCCGATATTCAAGAAATAGCCAAAATCACTAAAAAACACAATTTACTTTTTGCGGTAGACAATACTTTTGCAACTCCTTATTTACAAAAACCCCTTGATTTAGGAGCTGATATTGTAATGCACTCGGCAACCAAATATTTAGGGGGTCATTCCGATGTAATCGCTGGCGCCTTAATCATAAAAGATAAAGCATTAGGAGATGAATTGCACTTTAAGCAATTTGCAACCGGAGGAACGCTAGGGCCAATGGACAGTTATTTGGTTTTAAGAGGAATTAAAACCTTGCATTTACGCGTTCAAAGACATTGTGAAAACGGAATGAAAGTGGCCGAATTCTTAAGCAATCACCCTGAAGTAGCTCGTGTATTTTATCCAGGTTTACCGGATCATCCGCACCATGAAATTGCCAAAAAACAAATGAGTGGTTTTGGTGGAATGGTATCCTTTACATTCAAATCAGGAAAAAAAGCAGACTCGATTTCATTTTTAGAAAAACTAAAAGTATTCACTTTGGCTGAATCGTTAGGTGGTGTTGAATCATTAGCAAATCATCCTGCCTTAATGACCCACGCATCGATACCAGAAGATAAAAGATTGGAAGTTGGAATTACAGATGACTTAGTTAGACTAAGTACGGGTGTAGAAGATATTGATGATTTACTTGCCGATTTAGAGCAAGCATTTCGTTAAGTATTAGGGTTAGTTGAAATAGTAAATATATCCTAAATTCAACCCTACACACCAGTCATTGCTTTTATTTTCTGTATAAATAGCTTTATTTGGATTCAATCCATCAACCCAATCAGAGAAGAAATATTGCGCTCTTAATTCGGCAGATAATGAATGGTAATAAGACAACTTAATACGAGTTCCCAATGCTCCTGTTAATGAGGCAACCGTTAATGACCCATTCATAAATCCACCATTATATTTTTGTGGTGTTGTGATGGTGGTTCCCATTTCACCTAATGTTGATTTACTTGAAACACTAACATAATTCATGTGAGGTCCAAAACCAATATAAGGACTAAACAAAGAACCTCTGTCGTAATCGTCTGTTTTAAAAGGATAATATTCTATCTGGAATCCAATAGAAGTAAATGAATTGGAACCATACATCCCACGAAGTTGATTGGTGAAAACTGAGGTACTTGATGGATCAACATATTTACCGTAATGTTTAAAACTAGATTGTGTATATAAAATTTCTAATCTTAATTTGAAATTATCTTCAAGTCCTCTAAAATTATTGATTGAAGATAAATAATAGGACGCACCAATTGAAAAACCGTTGTTTTTTTCAAAATTTTCAAAACTCCCTCTTTCACCATAATCCGATTTAAAAAAAACGGGGCCTCCCATAAATCCAACTTCGGTATAACTCCCCCATCCTTGAGAGTAAGTAGCGATTGAAAATAGAATAATAATTGATAATACTGCTTTCTTAAACATTATTGGTTTTTCATTTATTTAATCAACAAATATATAAAAACATCATAAGTAATGAAATAAATTAAAAAAAATACTTATTTCTATTCGAAAAAAAATAAAAACAAGTTCATTTTTAAATTAATTATTCAATTATCAGCAAAAAGAATTACAAAAAACACAATATTTATGAGAATTTAAAAAAATATGCGGCACTATTTTAATAAAATGTATATTTGTGAAATATTACGAAAACGATTTCTAAAAAAATTAATCTTATAATTTATGTCACAAAGTATCCAAAACTTTATTGAAGCGGTTGCTAAAAAAAACCCTAACGAATCTGAATTTTTACAGGCCGTTACGGAAGTTGCCGAAACAGTTATCCCATTTATTGAAGAAAATAAAAAGTACGAAGGCAAAATGCTTTTGGAAAGAATGGTTGAACCAGAAAGAGTTATTATGTTTCGTGTAACTTGGTTAGATGATGCAGGAAAAACGCAAGTTAACCGTGGTTATAGAATTCAAATGAACTCTGCTATTGGACCATACAAAGGCGGAATTCGTTTTCATCCTTCTGTGAATTTAAGTATTTTAAAATTCTTAGCATTCGAACAAACCTTTAAAAACAGCTTAACAACTTTGCCTATGGGTGGAGGAAAAGGTGGAGCTGATTTTGATCCAAAAGGAAAATCAGATAATGAAATTATGAAATTTTGTCAAGCTTTTATGACAGAATTATCTAAACATATTGGAGCAGATACCGACGTTCCTGCTGGAGATATTGGAGTTGGAGGAAGAGAAGTTGGCTATATGTTTGGTCAATATAAAAGATTAAGAAATGAATTTACCGGAGTTTTAACAGGTAAAGGAATTTCATTTGGTGGTTCGTTAATTCGTCCTGAAGCTACTGGATATGGTGATGTATACTTTGCTCAAAGCATGCTTGCTACTAAAGGAGATAGTTTTTCTGGTAAAATTGTAGCCGTTTCAGGATCTGGAAACGTAGCGCAATATGCATGTGAAAAAGCAACTCAATTAGGAGGAAAAGTGGTTACTCTATCGGATTCATCAGGATATATTTATGATGCTGACGGAATTAACGCAGAAAAATTAGCTTATGTAATGGAAATTAAAAACGTGAACTACGGAAGAATTTCTGATTATGTAACTAAATATCCAAATGCAAAATTCGTAGCGGGAAAAAGACCATGGGAAGTTAAATGTGATATTGCGCTTCCATGTGCAACTCAAAACGAATTAAACGAAGAAGAAGCTAAAACATTAGTGGCAAACGGATGTATTTGTGTTGCGGAAGGTGCTAATATGCCTTCTACACCAGATGCAATTATTGTTTTCCAAAATGCTAAAATTTTATTCGCTCCAGGAAAAGCATCAAATGCAGGTGGAGTTGCAACTTCAGGACTTGAAATGTCACAAAACTCTTTAAGATTAAGCTGGACTTCAGAAGAAGTAGATGAAAGACTTAAAGCAATTATGGCAAACATTCACGCAGCATGTGTAAAATATGGTTCAGATTCTACTGGTTATGTTGACTATGTAAAAGGAGCAAATATTGCCGGTTTCGTTAAAGTTGCCGATGCAATGCTAGCACAAGGTATTGTATAAAAACATAATTTTTTACTATATAATTAACCTTCTTTCTTTACCTGAAAGAAGGTTTTTTTATTGCTTTATATGAAAATCTATATAAATCCGTTTTATAGTATATTTGTGATCGAAATTTATTGAAAATGCTCAGAAAAATAAGTTGCTTATGGATTTTGTTTTTTGTTGCAATTGGTTATTCCCAAAATAATCAAAAGTGGCAGGGCTATTTTTCATTCAATCAAATTACAGATCTATCAGAAGGAGCCCAAAATATTTATGCTTCTTCAGAAAACGCTTTTTTTGCAAAAAACCTAAGCTCAAACGATCTTAAAACAACTACCTCAATAGATGGCTTAAAAGCAGAAACTATTACTGCTTTTTATCACAGTGATTCGGTTAACAAATCTTTTGTAGGAAATAGTAACGGATTACTATTGGTTGTAAATGCTGATGGCTCGTTTTTATACAAAACAGGGATTCGAGATGAAGTGCCCGTACCGGCAGGGATCAAACAAATTAATCATTTTCTAGAATACAACAACAAACTTTATATCTCCACCAATTATGGTATTTCAACATTTGATTTAACCACTTTAGAATTTGGGGATACCTACTACATGGGCCCTTCGGGGAATTATATATCGGTGAAACAAACCTGCATTTCCAACGGAAATATTTATGCCGCAACACAAGGAAATGCTTCAGGAAGTGGTATAAGAAAAGTAAGTATAAGCAACCCTTTTTTAAATGACTACAATCAATGGATTGATATTTCGGGATTTTATTGGGAAGGAATTACCGCTTTTAATAACCTTGTTTTTGCTGCTCGATCTGATAATAAATTGATCAAATATGATGGGACCAACTTTACGCAAATAGCTCAATATTCTAATAAAATAGTTGACATTAGATCCAACACAAGCCATTTAATTGTAACAACATTAAATGAAGTCCACATATATGATAATAATTTGACTCAAGTATTTTATTTTCAAAATACTCTGGTTTCTAATAGTTCGCCATCATTTACTTGTGCCTCCGAAATTAATAATGAAGTATACATTGGAACTACCGAATATGGAGTGTTAACCTCATCCATTACAAACTCAACTAATTTTGGTTTTTTACTCCCAAATGGTCCTGTAAGCAATAAAGTATTTAGAGCAAAAAAAGCGCCTAACAAACTTTGGGTAACTTATGGTGCATATGATAACTCCGCAGTTCCAACACCCGATGTGACTCCAAAACCAATCAGTACCTATACCTCTCAAACTGGTTGGGAAATAATTCCTTTTTCAGATTTGGTAGGTGCCGTGACACTTACCGATGTTGTACCAAACCCTAAAGATGAAAATGAAGTCTTTGTTTGCTCGTTTCAAAGCGGACTTTTGAAAATAAAAAACGGCGTTTTTTCGATATACAATCAATTAAGTTCTCCTCCAAATGGCCCTGAAAGTCAGCAATGGGTTCCTACAATTCCTAATTATACTTCGGTAAGAATAAACGGAGCTGCATTTGACGGGAAAAATAATTTATGGATGACCAACTCAATTGTAAATAAGCCTTTAAAAGTATTAAAATCCAATGCAACATGGCAGACCTATGATTTTGTTAGCTTAATGGAAAATCCCTACTATGAAAGTTATGGGAAGATGGCAATTGACAAAAATGATACCAAATGGATTCCTTCATTTAGAGGAAATGGATTGATGGCTTTCAATGAAAAATATAATAATAAATTTTTAAGAATTAAAACCGGAACCGATGGAAATCTGCCTTCCATTAGTGTTCGTTGTGTAGCTGTTGATAATAAAAACCAACTCTGGATTGGAACCGCAAACGGATTGCGAATCATACCATCGGTGGATACTTTTATTACCGAAACCGATATCCAATCTAAATCTATTATTATTCTTGAAAATGATTTGGCTCAAGAGTTATTTTACGACCAATTTATCGTAGACATTGCAGTTGATGGAGCCAACAGAAAATGGGTGGCAATTGCCGATTCTGGGGTATATCTTGTTTCCTATAACGGTCAAGAAACCATTTATCACTTTACAAAAGAAAATTCTCCTTTGCCTTCAAATAATATCAATGACATAGAAATTGATGGAGCAACTGGCGAAGTGTTTTTTGCAACCGATAAAGGCCTTGTTTCATTCAAAGGAACTGCTACCAATGCCAGTGGGGACTTAAACTCGGTTTATGTATATCCAAACCCTGTTCGCCCAGAATACAATGGTACCGTAAAAATTGCTAATCTAACCGACAAGGCAGTTGTAAAAATAACCGACATTGAAGGTAATTTGGTTTACGAGACTACTTCCGAAGGGGGTACAATAGAATGGGACACCACCGCATTTGGCAATTATAAAGTTGCTTCTGGAGTTTACATGATTTTGATTTCAGCCCAGGATGGCATCGAAACAACCATTAAAAAAGTAATGATAATTAGATAATTCCAATGTTGGTAAAAACCAAAGCAATTGTACTTTCCTCTTTAAAATACCAAGAAAAAAGCTTGATTGTGAAGTGCTTTACCCTTTCAGATGGGTTAAAAAGTTACTTTGTACCTAGTGCCTATTCTGGGAAAAAATCCAATCAAAAAATTGCTTATTTCCAACCGCTTACACTACTTGAAATTGAAGCCAATCATAAAAATAAAGGCACTTTAGAACATTTTAAAGACATCAAACTTGCAACTGCTTTTCAAACTATTACTTCAGATGTGATTAAAAGTACGATTGTTATTTTCTTATCGGAAATGTTACACCATAGTATTCAAGAAGAAGAAAAAAATGAAGATTTATTTACCTTTTTAGAAACGGCACTTATTTGGTTGGACACGCATGAAGAAACTTCCAATTTTCATTTAATATTACTTTTAGAAATAACAAAATTTTTAGGTTTTTATCCAGATATTTCCGATTTGGAGGCAAAATTTTCCGCCATGGATGAAGGTGGTTTTTCTGCCTTTTTAGGAATCAATTGCCTATCGGAACACGAAACGAATTTGCTAAAAAAATTAATTGCATTAAAATTTGATTCAAATCAGAAAGTCTTCAACGGAATGGAACGCCAATTGGTCTTAAACATTCTATTAAATTACTATTCGATTCATCTTGACGGATTTAAAAAACCAAAATCTTTAGAGGTTTTAAAAGAGGTTTTTGCTTAAAAAAATCGAGAATTAGAAAAAACTTTTACATTTTTAGATAAAAGTAGGCGCTCTTTTGTCTATTTTTTATTCTCTTTTATCAAAATTCCTTACTTTCGCAATTCGATTTTTAGCAACCAAAATAATGAGCACAAAATTTACTGAATACAAAGGGCTTGACTTGCCAACAGTGGCATCTGAAGTTCTAAAATTTTGGAAAGAAAAAAACATCTTTGAACAATCGGTAACTTCAAGAGAAGGGAATGCTCCATTCGTATTTTTTGAAGGGCCACCATCTGCAAATGGATTACCTGGAATTCACCACGTAATGGCGCGTGCTATTAAAGATATTTTTTGTCGTTATAAAACCCAAAAAGGGTTCCAAGTAAAGCGTAAAGCAGGTTGGGATACTCATGGTTTACCGGTTGAGTTAGGAACCGAAAAAGAATTAGGCATCACCAAAGAAGACATTGGAAAAACCATCTCGGTTGAGCAATACAACGAAGCGTGTAAGAAAACCGTCATGCGTTATACCGATGTTTGGAATGACCTTACCGAAAAAATGGGATATTGGGTAGATATGGAAGATCCATATGTGACTTACAAATCCAAATACATGGAAAGTGTATGGTGGTTACTAAAACAAATTTACAACAAAGATTTACTATACAAGGGCTACACCATTCAACCGTATTCGCCTAAAGCAGGTACTGGATTGTCTTCTCACGAAGTAAACCAACCGGGAAGTTATAGAGACGTTACAGACACCACGGTAGTCGCTCAATTTCTTACAAAATCAGATTCATTACCTAGCTTTTTACAAGGATTTGGAGAAATTCACATATTAGCATGGACTACTACTCCATGGACTTTGCCTTCAAACACTGCTTTAACCGTTGGTCCAAAAATTGAGTATGTTTTGGTTGACACTTTCAACCAATATACCTTCCGCCCTGTGAAAGTTATTTTGGCTAAAAATTTGGTTGGAAAACAATTTGGAAAAACCTACTTCGAAACTTCAGAACCTTCCGATTTTGAAAATTTCAAAGAAGGAGATAAAAAAATACCATTTCAAATTCTTGCCGAATGCAAAGGAGCTGACTTGGTTGGAATTCGTTATGAGCAATTAATGCCGTTAGCGTTACCATATCAAAATCCGGAGAATGCTTTTAGAGTTATTTCTGGAGATTTTGTTACTACCGAAGATGGAACCGGAATTGTACATACTGCCCCAACATTTGGTGCTGATGATGCTAAAGTTGCCAAAGAAGCAACTCCCGAAGTTCCGCCAATGTTGGTATTAGATGAAAATGGGAACCCAGTTCCTTTAGTAGATTTACAAGGGAAATTTGTAGAAGGACTAGGAAACTACTCTGGGAAATTTGTTAAAAACGAATACTACAACGATGGGGAAGCGCCAGAGCGTTCTGCCGATGTAGAAATAGCAATTCAATTAAAAGAAGAAAACAAGGCTTTTAAAGTCGAAAAATACATACACAGTTACCCACATTGTTGGAGAACTGATAAACCAATTTTATACTATCCACTTGATTCATGGTTCATTAAAGTAACCGAAATTAAAGATAGAATGTTTGACCTAAATGAAACCATCAACTGGAAGCCAAAAGCAACCGGAGAAGGGCGTTTTGGAAATTGGTTAAAAAATGCCAACGATTGGAATTTATCGCGTTCAAGATATTGGGGTATTCCATTACCGATTTGGAGAACCGAAGATGGAACCGAAGAAATGCTAATTGGGTCTGTTGAAGAATTATATTCAGAAATAGAAAAATCTATTGCTGCCGGATTCCAAAAAGAAAATCCATTTAAAGGATTTGAGGTTGGAAACATGAGCGAAGCAAACTATGAATTGGTTGATTTACACAAAAATGTAGTTGACAACATTGTGTTGGTTTCTCCATCTGGAAAAGCAATGAAACGCGAATCTGATTTGATTGATGTTTGGTTCGATTCGGGTGCTATGCCTTATGCGCAATGGCATTATCCATTTGAAAATAAAGAATTAATTGAAGAAAATAAAGCATTCCCTGCCGATTTTATTGCGGAGGGGGTAGATCAAACACGAGGTTGGTTTTATACTTTACATGCTATTTCGACTTTGGTATTTGATAAAACATCCTACAAAAATGTAGTTTCTAATGGTTTGGTTTTGGATAAAAACGGTCAAAAAATGTCAAAACGTTTGGGTAATGCAATTGATCCATTTGAAACTTTAGCCGAGTATGGCCCAGATGCTACACGTTGGTATATGATATCGAATGCGAATCCTTGGGACAACTTAAAATTTGATTTGGAAGGAATTGCAGAAGTGAGAAGAAAATTCTTTGGCACTTTATACAATACCTATTCGTTCTTTAGTTTGTATGCCAATATTGACGGTTTCAATCACTCGGAGCCTGAAGTTCCATTAAATGAAAGACCCGAAATAGACCGTTGGATCTTATCAGAACTGCATACTCTAATTAAGGAAGTGGATGGTTTTTATGAAGATTATGAGCCAACCAAAGCAGCAAGAGCAATCTCTAATTTTGTTCAAGAAAATTTAAGTAATTGGTATGTTCGCTTATGCAGAAGAAGGTTCTGGAAAGGCGAATACGGCACCGATAAAATTGCAGCGTATCAAACCTTGTATACTTGCTTGCTAAATGTGGCAAAACTATCGGCTCCAATTGCTCCATTCTTTATGGATAAACTTTACAAAGATTTAACGCAAGCAACACAATTAGAAGATTTTGACAGTGTACATTTGGCAAAATTTCCGGTTTCCGTTGAAAACTTTGTTGATAAATCATTGGAAAGCAGAATGATGAAAGCGCAAACCGTTTCTTCGTTAGTTTTATCACTTCGAAAAAAGGAAATGATTAAAGTGCGTCAACCGTTGCAAAAGGTTATTATTCCTATACTTGACAACAATCAACGTGCTGAAATTGAGGCGGTTTCCGATCTGATTAAAGCAGAAGTTAATGTAAAAGAAATAGAACTTTTAGACGATGCTTCGGGGATTTTAGTGAAACAAATTAAACCAAATTTCAAGGCTCTTGGACCACGATTTGGTAAAGATATGGGCTTGATTGCCAAAGAGATACAAGGTTTTTCGGCAGAACAAATTAATCAATTAGATGCCACAGGAGAATTAAGTATTGTTATTTCAGGAAATAGTATAATTTTAACATCCCAAGATGTAGAAATTACTTCTCAGGATATTCCGGGATGGTTGGTTGCTAATGCAAACGGAATTACAGTTGCTTTAGACATTACTATTTCTGAGGAATTAAAACAAGAGGGAATTGCAAGAGAATTGGTTAACCGAATTCAGAATATTAGAAAAGATTCCGGTTTTGAAGTTACCGATAAGATTAAAGTTCAAATTCAGCAACAAGATGAATTGGAGCAGGCAATAAAAAATAATGAAGCATACATTATGTCGGAAACTTTAACCAAAGAGTTGCAATTTGCAGCTGAAGTTTCAGAGGGCATAGAAATAGAATTTGACGATATAAAAACAAAAATATTAATTTCAAAATAGCGAAAAGATGACAGATGAAAAATTGAGATACTCTGATGCTGATTTAGCAGAGTTCAAAGAAATTATTCTAAGCAAAATTGAAAAAGCACAAATCGATTTAGAATTGATAAAAAGTGCTTATATGAATGACTTAAACAATGGTACCGATGATACTTCACCTACTTTTAAAGCATTTGAAGAAGGAAGTGAAACCATGAGTAAAGAAGCAAACTCACAATTGGCTATTCGTCAAGAGAAATTTATTCGTGATTTAAAAAATGCACTTTTCCGTGTTGAAAATAAAACATACGGAATTTGTAAAGTAACAGGTAAACTAATTGGGAAAGAGCGTTTAAAAATAGTTCCTCATGCTACAATGAGTATTGAGGCTAAAAATTTACAACGTTAAGATTCCAATTTCAATACTACAAACGCTCTTTTAGAGCGTTTTTTTTTGGAAAAATAATACTACTTTTGCAGCAATAAAACCATGAAAATGAAACTTAGAAATTCAGCACTACTTATTGTTTTAATCTTACTAATTGATCAATGGTCAAAGATGTATGTTAAAACCAATTTTATATTGGGTGAAGAAGTGGAAGTTTTTAGATGGTTTAAATTATTATTTATTGAAAATGAAGGCATGGCCTGGGGGACAGTAATTCCGGGTGAATATGGTAAATTATTTTTGACTGTTTTCCGAATTTTTGCTGTTGGCGCAATTGGTTATTGGCTTTGGGATGCTACTAGAAAAAACAGATCCAACTATTTAATTGTTGCGATTTGTTTAATCTTTGCAGGAGCCTTAGGCAATATCTTTGACTCGGTATTTTACGGAATTATGTTTGACGATAGCCACCGCCATTTAGCCTCTTATTTCTCAGATAAACCCTACGGAACCTGGTTTCATGGTAAAGTAGTGGATATGTTTTACTTTCCATTTATTGAAGATTATATGGTGCCAAGTTGGGTGCCTTTTATGGGTGGAAAACAAATCACCTTCTTCAATGCTATTTTTAATGTAGCCGATTTTGCAATTTCAACTGGAGTAGGAATTTTGATTTTCTTCAATAAAAAAGCTTTTGCTCATTCCAATTAGACTAGAAGGCGTGAACGCTATCTGGCGTAACACAAAAATCTAATTTAATATCATCTGAAGTAACGTCCTTAATTTCAAGTTCAGGAGGGAAAAAAGACAACCCAATTTTAATCGTTTCTGGTTTGCATTCCGATAAAAAAGCATCGTAAAATCCTTTGCCATAACCCACTCGATTTCCTTTATTATCATAGGCTAAAAGCGGTACAAAAACCACGTCAATTTTAGAAACAGGCACCTCTATTCCATCTATTGGCTCGGGAATATTATAGGCGTTTTTTCTAAACTTGGTGCTGTCTGTAAGCAAATAATGGGTCATCTTATGGGTTGCAAAATCACTTTTTGACACTACAATTTCTTTGTCTTTACCTGATAAAATGGGTAAAATATATTCGGTGTCAATTTCATTTTGTTCTGCAATAGTTAGAAACAAATGAAAATAGGTGTTGTTCCAAATATCCAACGAATGCAATTGATTGGCAATCGCCAAACTTTGAGCCTCAATTAAATCGGGGGTTAAAGCGGCTCGTAACGCTTTATATTTTTTTCTTAATTCGCTTTTAAACATAAAGTAAATATAGAAAAAT
This sequence comes from Flavobacterium sp., assembly GCF_046073885.1. Taxonomy (GTDB): domain Bacteria; phylum Bacteroidota; class Bacteroidia; order Flavobacteriales; family Flavobacteriaceae; genus Flavobacterium. Next base: position 114,200 of record NZ_JBJTND010000011.1, on the reverse strand, counting down.
TTGAATTTGTTTTGTGAAGAATTTAAAGTTAAATTTGTTTGGATTTAATAACGAATTCGTTCCTTACATACAATGAACAATCCTTCACTTGAACTTCAAATACAAACCTTACCCGATAATCCTGGGGTGTATCAGTATTATGATAAAGAAGGAAAAATCCTATATGTAGGAAAAGCAAAAAATCTTAAAAAAAGGGTTGCTTCTTATTTTAATAAAGTCCATGACAATGCCAAGACTAATTTATTGGTTCGAAAAATTGTCGAAATAAAACACATTGTCGTTTCTTCAGAGCAAGATGCTTTACTGTTAGAAAATAATTTAATAAAAAAACTGCAGCCACGTTACAATGTAATGTTACGTGATGATAAAACCTATCCTTGGATTTGCATCAAAAAAGAACCGTTTTCTAGAATATTTCCTACCAGAAGAATGGTTAAAGATGGCTCTGAATATTTTGGGCCTTACACCAATTTCAAAACGGTAAATACCGTTTTAGAATTAATAAAAGAATTGTATCCGCTACGCACCTGCAATTACGATTTATCTGAAAATAATATTCTAAACCACAAGTATAAAGTGTGTTTGGAATACCATATTGGCAATTGCAAAGGCGGATGTGAAGGTCATGAAACGCTTGAAAATTATCAAAAACAAGTGGATGCCATTCGAGAAATTCTAAAAGGAAATTTCAAAGAAAGCTTGCGTGGATTTAAATTAAAAATGCAGGAATTGGCTGCGGAAATGCAATTTGAAGAAGCCCAAAAAATTAAAGAAAAGATTGAAATTTTAGAACAATACCAATCAAGATCTACCATATTAAATCCGAAGATTTCCAATGTAGATGTGTTCTCAATTATTTCTGATGAGGCTGTGGCCTATGTTAATTTTCTTCAAATTTCACATGGCGCCATCATCCGATCGTATACTTTAGAATTAAAGAAAAAACTAGAAGAATCCAATGAAGAGCTTTTAGAATTGGCTGTGGTGGAGCTTCGGGAGCGTTTTCATTTAACTTCCAAAGAAATAATTTTGCCATTTGCCCTAGATTTTGGCGACAAAATCAAAGTTACCGTTCCGCAATTGGGTGATAAAAAACAAATTTTAGAACTCTCCGAGCGCAATGCCAAATACTACCGAATGGATCAATTGAAACAAATCCAAATTGTAGATCCAGAGCGGCACACCAACCGAATTATGGCGCAAATGCAAAAAGATTTACGTCTTTCTGTGGAGCCACGACATATTGAATGTTTTGATAATTCCAACATACAAGGTACCAATCCGGTGTCGGCTTGTGTGGTTTTTAAAGACGGGAAACCATCTAAAAAAGACTACCGTCATTTCAACATAAAAACCGTGGAAGGCCCTAACGATTTTGCCTCCATGGAAGAGGTGGTGTATCGAAGATACAAGCGCCTTTTAGACGAAAACCAACCCCTACCGCAACTAATTATCATTGACGGAGGGAAAGGGCAATTGTCTTCTGCGCTAAAAAGTATTGATGATTTAGGTTTGCGCGGAAAAATAGCCATCATTGGTATTGCAAAACGATTGGAAGAATTGTTTTATCCCGGCGATTCGGTGCCTTTGTACCTCGATAAAAAATCGGAAACACTTAAAGTGATTCAGTATTTGCGAAACGAAGCCCATCGATTTGGCATCACTTTTCACCGTGATAAACGTAGTAAATCGGCTCTTAATTCATCTATTGAAACCATTCCAGGAATAGGTGAAAAGACCATGCAAACACTTATCACACATTTTAAAAGTGTTAAAAGATTAAAATTAGCTACCGAAAAAGAAATTTCAGAAGTCATTGGTGTATCAAAAGCCAAAAAAATTTCCGACTTTTACCATAAAATAGACAATTAATATTTGCAGCGAATGTTTAAGGCCAACTTAAAATCTGTTTTACCGCCCTTCACTTCTCCCACCAAAAATCGGTATTCATTGCGGTTGGGGCTAGCAATTAGAGGTCTTTTGAGTCTGCTCTTTATTTTTTCATTACTTAATTCTTCAAATACCTATTCTCAAGATTCTATAAAACGACCTAAAATTGGATTGGTTTTAACTGGTGGAGGCGCCAAAGGATTTGCTCATATTGGCGTTTTAAAAGTGCTCGAAAAAGCAGGAATAAAAATAGATTACATTGGCGGAACGAGCATGGGTGCAGTTGTGGGCGGACTTTATGCTACGGGCTATAGCGCCACTCAAATTGATTCGATTTTTCATGATACCAATTTTAATGAACTCCTTACCGATTATACTCCAAGGGTAAATAAAAGTTTTTACGAAAAACGCAACGATGAACTCTATGCGATTACCTTGCCATTTAAAAAATTAAGCATTGGAGTGCCAATTGCCTTGTCAAAAGGGATTTACAACTATAATTTATTGCATAAGTTAACGCATCCGGTAAGACATGTAAGAGATTTTAGCAAATTACCTATTCCTTTTTTATGCATCGCAACCAATATTGAAACTGGAGAACAGCAAGTACTAAACCAAGGAAGTTTGCCTCAAGCTTTGCTAGCAAGTTCGGCCTTCCCATCACTTTTTTCACCAGTAGAAATTAATGGAAAAATATTAATTGACGGCGGGGTCTCCAACAACTACCCTATTGATGAGGTTCGCAATATGGGCGCCGATATCATTATAGGAGTAGACGTTCAAGACGATTTAAAAAGTCGAAATTCATTGAGAGAAGCAACCCAAATATTACTTCAAATTTCTAATCTTCAGGTAATGAAAGGGATGAAAGACAAAATAAGTAAAACCGATATTTACATAAAACCAGATATTTCAAACTATACCGTAATTTCATTTGATGAAGAAAACGAAATCATTCAAAAAGGGGAAGAAGCAACTCAAAAAGTAATTGATAAAATAAATAATTTATCACAAAACTTTATACCTTTTCAGGTTAAAACACTTCAAAATAAAAGCGTGTATATAACAAATGTGGTCTTTAATGATTTAAAAGATTACACCCGCTCTTATGTTTTAGGAAAATTAGGTTTTAAAGAAGGGATGAAAGTGAGTTATGATCAAATTAAAGACGGCATCAACACACTAAATGCAACCGGGAACTTTTCGGTAATTAATTATCAATTTAGAGAATTTAATTTGGGAGATGAATTAATATTATCTCTAAAAGAAAGTGAAAACAGTACTTTTCTAAAATTTGGACTTCACTTTGACGGACTCTTTAAAAGTGCTGCATTAGTGAATATTACCCAAAAAAAATCAGTGTTTAGAAACGACGTTATGTCATTAGATTTAGGGGTTGGTGATAATTTTAGATACAATCTCGATTATTATATTGATAACGGATTTTATTTCAGTTTTGGATTTAAATCTTATTTCAATCAGTTTAATAAAAATGTTTCTAATGACTTTAATGACGGACTCCTTTTCAATCAGCTTGGAATCAATTCATTGAACTTAGATTATTCCGATTGGACCAATGCAGCGTATTTACAAACCATTTTTGCTGAAAAATTTTTACTTGGAGCAGGAGTTGAATTTAAGTGCTTAAAAATCGGATCAAAAACAATTGAAAACTACAACCCAGTTTTTGAAAACAGTAATTACACGAGTGTTTTTGGATACTTAAAATACGACTCTTTAGACAATAAATATTTTCCAAAAAAAGGATGGTATTTTAACAGTACTGTTCAATCTTATTTGCTTTCATCGAATTACACAAACAAATTTAACAGGTATAATATAGCCAGCTCACAAGTTGGAATTACGCGTACTTTTTATAAATTTATTAATCTAAAATTCGAGTCAGAGGCTGGAGTATCATTTGGACAAACTAGCACTCATTTTTTAGATTTTTCACTTGGAGGGTTTGGTTTTAATCCAATTAACAACATCCGATCTTTTTATGGATATGATTTTTTAAGTATTACATCGGATAGTTATGTGAAAGCACTTGCTACATTGGATGTCGAATTTTATAAAAAAAACCACATTAATTTTTCGGCTAATTATGCCAATGCAGAAGATAAATTATTCAGCACTGGAAATTGGCTAGCAACACCAAGACATTCTGGCTATGCAATTGGATACGGACTTGAAACTGTATTGGGCCCAATTGAAATGAAATACTCTTGGTCTCCCGAATTACCTAAAGGATTTATTGGTTTTAATATTGGTTTTTGGTTTTAAAACCACAGAAATTTTCTATTTTCGTAAAAATATTAAACAAAAAAAGTATATTTGAAATATAAATAAAAAACACACACTATGTCTATTTGGAGAGTTAAGCCTGTTTCTGCCTTTGAAGCAGATATGAAAAAAAGTGAATTAAAAAGAGTATTAGGTAAATGGAGTCTTACCGCAATTGGTATTGGTGCTATTATTGGTGGCGGAATTTTTGTTCTTACCGGAACTGGAGCCTATTATCATGCAGGACCAGCTCTAGCACTGTCATTTATTATTGCAGGTGTTGCCTGTGTTTTTGCAGCATTATGTTATTCAGAATTTGCCTCTATTTTACCCGTTGAAGGTTCGGCTTATGCTTATGCCTATGGAACCATCGGCGAGCTTTTTGCATGGATAATTGGCTGGGGATTAATTCTTGAATATGCCATGGGATCGATGACGGTTGCCGTATCCTGGTCGGGTTATTTCAATAAACTATTAAAAATGTTTGGCTTGCACCTTCCAGATTGGCTTACAAGTGATCCTGCTAGTTATACTGGAGAAGGTTTCTCTATGAATTTACCGGCATTTTGTATTGTTATTTTTGTAATATCAATTTTAATTAAAGGTACGCAAGGAGCTGCCAAAGCAAATAATTTAATTGTAATGCTTAAAGTTTCTGCGGTTTTATTTGTGATTATTGCAGGTGCTTTCTTTATCAATACAGCCAATTGGCACCCATTTATTCCAGAAGCAACTAGCATTGTTGACGGAGCTGGAAAATCACATGAAGCCTATGGTATCACTGGAGTAATTTCTGGTGCGGCGGCAATTTTCTTTGCTTATGTAGGATTTGATGCCGTTTCCACTCAAGCAGGTGAAGCCATAAACCCGAAAAAGGACGTGCCTTTTGCTATTATCACATCTTTATTGGTATGTACATTTTTATACATTTTGGTATCGTTAGTATTAACCGGAATGATGAATTATAGTGATTTTAATCCACTAGGAAAATATCCTGAAGCGATAAAAGCACCCGTTGCTTATGCCTTTGATATTGCAGGTCAAGCTTGGGCTGGATATGTAGTTACTATTGCCGCAACAATCGGTTTAATATCGGTATTAATGGTTATGATTATGGGACAATCTAGAATATTTTTAGGAATGTCTAAAGACGGATTAATCCCGCCTGTATTCTCTAAAATTCACGGAGTAACAGGTACCCCTCAAACCAATTTATTGATTCTTGGAGCAGTAATAGCGGTAGTGGCTGCTTTTACTCCAATTAATAAATTAGCCGATATGACTAGTTTCGGAACCTTATTTGCTTTCACTATGGTGTGTATCGCAGTTTGGATTTTAAGAAAAAAACAACCTGAATTAATCAGACCTTTTAAAGTGCCTTTCTTACCGGTAATCGCAACTTTCGGAATTGTTATCAATACCTACTTAATGATTAATTTAAGTGTTGATGCACAAATGCTATCTCTAGGATGGCTAGTAATTGGAATATTTATTTATTTCATTTACGGAAAAAGAAAAGCTAAATTAAATAATCCAGAATAAATTAATACAAACCCCAAAAGTCAACTTGATTTGACTTTTGGGGTTTTTTCAAATATTTGTTTTAATGAAAAATTGGGACAATTTACCGCTTCTATTAAAATACCTCATCAAGAGAAATCCGGAATGAGTTGGTAAAATGTGCCATTAATTTATGTACTAATTACTTAATTTTTACATATTGAAATTCTTTAATTACTAAATTTTGAAAAATGCCAATATATCACAAACTAGGGACCATTCCTCCCAAACGCCACATTCAATTTGAAAATCCTGATGGAGGGTTGTACTACGAACAACTTTTCGGAACTGAGGGATTTAGTGGTCACTCCTCTTTATTGTATGAGGTGCATCGTCCAACTCAAATAAAAGAAATTCTAAAATCGTATTCGGTTGAGCCTAAAATAGCAATCGGTAAAAACATAAAATCTTTATTACTAAAAGGGTTTGATTTAAAACCTGAAGATGATTTTTTAGACAGCAGAAAAGCCATGCTGGTTAATAATGATTGTACCATTGGATTAGCAGCGCCTAGAAAATCATTAACCGAATATTTCTATAAAAATGCCGATGCGGATGAAATGATTTTCATCCATAAAGGAAAAGGGAAATTAAGAACCATGATGGGGAATATTTCTTTTGAATATGGAGATTATCTAATTATCCCACGTGGAATGATTTATCAAATACAATTTGATACCGAAGACAATAGATTGTTTTATGTAGAAAGTTTTGCGCCTTTTTATACTCCAAAAAGATATAAAAATGAATCAGGGCAACTTTTAGAACATGCACCATTTTGTGAAAGAGACTTTAAATTACCAACAGAATTAGAAACCCACCATGATAAAGGGGACTTTTTAGTTAAAATGAAAAAAGAAGGAATGATGCATGAAGTAATTTATGCAACACACCCTTTTGGAGTAGTTGGCTGGGATGGGTATAATTTCCCTTATGGATTTTCTATTCATAATTTTGAGCCTATAACAGGAAGAGTACATCAACCGCCACCGGTGCATCAAACATTTGAAACAGGGACTTTTGTAATTTGCTCATTTGTACCTCGACTTTATGATTACCACCCAAAATCAATTCCGGCGCCTTATAATCATAGCAATATCGATTCTGATGAGGTTTTGTATTATGTAGACGGCGACTTCATGTCGAGAAATAATATAGAACAAGGACATATTACTTTGCATCCAAAAGGGATTCCGCATGGCCCAGCTCCGGGAGCAATGGAACGAAGTATTGGAAAAACATTAACCGAAGAATTGGCGGTGATGGTAGATACGTTCCGTCCGTTAATGGTTACTGAAGAAGCCATGGGAATAGACGATGGGAAATATTATAAATCGTGGGTAGAATAAATTAATAATGGCAACTTTTTCGAAGCCAAAATTCGAAAATAAAAAATATATAACTATGTCAAAAGAAGTAAAATCCGTAGAATACGGACTAGAAAAAATATTTAGTGGGGCACAAGATTTTTTACCACTTTTAGGAACCGATTATGTAGAGTTTTATGTAGGTAATGCAAAACAATCGGCTCACTATTACAAAACAGCATTTGGTTTTCAATCGTATGCTTATCGCGGACTAGAGACTGGATCTCGTGATGCAGTAAGCTATGTTTTAAAACAAGATAAAATTCGTTTGGTATTAACGACTCCCTTAAATAGTGCTTCTCCAATTAATGAGCACTTGCGCAAACATGGAGACGGAGTGAAAGTGGTGGCGTTATGGGTTGAAGATGCAACTTCTGCTTGGGAAGAAACTACAAAACGTGGCGCAAAATCATTTATGGAACCAACCGTTGAGAAAGATGAAAATGGAGAAGTAATTCGCTCTGGAATTTATACTTATGGTGAAACGGTACACATTTTTGTAGAAAGAAAAAATTACAATGGCCTATTTCTACCAGGATTTAAAGAATGGAAATCCGATTACAACCCAGAAGCATTGGGATTGAAATATATTGACCATATGGTTGGTAATGTAGGTTGGGGCGAAATGAACCAATGGGTTAAATGGTACGAGGAGGTTATGGGATTTGAAAATTTCTTATCTTTTGATGATACCCAAATTCATACCGAATACTCTGCATTAATGAGTAAAGTAATGTCTAATGGCAACGGAAGAATTAAATTCCCGATTAACGAACCAGCCAAAGGAAATAAAAAATCTCAAATTGAAGAATACCTTGATTTTTATGAAAGTCCGGGGGTTCAACATATTGCAGTTGCCACAGACGATATTATTAAAACAGTATCCGGATTAAAAGCAAGAGGCGTAGAGTTTTTACCTCCACCACCACAAGCGTATTATGATGATATTCCAAGACGACTTGGTGTTCATATGGATATGATGAAAGAAGATATTAAAAAACTGCAAGAACTTTCTATTTTAGTGGATGCTGATGAGGATGGTTATTTGTTGCAAATTTTCACAAAACCCGTAGAAGATAGACCAACTTTATTTTTTGAAATAATTCAAAGAATGGGGGCAAAAGGATTTGGTGCAGGTAATTTTAAAGCACTTTTTGAATCAATTGAAAGAGAACAAGCATTAAGAGGAACTTTGTAAATTGCTAATTTTATTAGAAAATTATCATAATATATCGTTGTAGTAACGATATTATTAATAAAAATATGTTAAAGTTGAATTTTTGCTGAGAATAATCTAACGACTTTTCTATCTTTGTACCAACAAAAAAATTGAAGGAGTGGTTTCCATTAATTTTTTATATAAATTTTCATAATTTATAGTTTTTAGGTTGGTTAATAGTACAAAAACTCCATCATAAATTTGATGGAGTTTTTTTGTTTTAATATATTTGGAACAGAAATTGCGTTATTATAGGTAAGCCCTAAATACTATTTCCTATGAAAAAAATAATTGTCCTTGCCCTATTCTTCCTCACTGTAAGTTTTGACACCCTTCAAGATTCTGCTTTTGATACTGGCGAATGGTTTAAATTTAGAATTCATTATGGTATGGTAACTGCTGGTTATGCTACACTAGAAGTTAAAGAAGCTGTAAAAAATAACAAAAAAGTATACCACGCCGTGGGAAGAGGTTACACTACCGGGATGTCTAAATGGTTTTTTAATGTAGAAGATAATTACGAAACCTATTTTGACAAAGTTACTGGTAAACCTTACCAATATGTTAGAAAAATAGATGAAGGAGGATATACTAAAAACGAAGAAGGTTTTTTTAATCAGGAAAAAAACACCATCGTGGTTAAAGATTATAAAAACAATACCAGCCAAACTTTTACAACACCAGAGAATATTCAAGATATTGTTTCTACTTTTTATTATTTAAGAAAACACCCAAATGTGGATAAATTAAAAGTGGGAGAAGCAATAGCAATTGACATGTTTTTTGATCAGGAAACCACAAAATTTAAGTTAAAATACATTGGAAAAGAAGATTTAGACAGTAAATTTGGCGTTGTTCCTTGTATGATTTTTAGACCTTTAGTTCAAGCTGGGCGTGTTTTTAAAGAGCAAGAAAGTGTAACCGTTTGGGTGTCAGATGATGCCAATAAGTTACCACTTAGAATCAAAGCGAGTTTAGCAATAGGATCTTTAAAAGCAGATTTAGAATCATTTAAAGGATTATCCAATCCGTTTACAATAAAAGTAACCCAATGACACCAGAAACAGCAAAATTATTAGCCGATTTAGAAAATAAATTTGATGCAATAAATCAAAAAACCGACACCCATCTTGAAGGGTTTCTTTGGTCTAAGCCAATAACTTATTGGGATTATATTCAAACCGATGCATTATTAAATCTACAAACACAAAGAACGGTTTTGCCTGATGAGATGGTTTTCATTATGTACCATCAAGTAAATGAGTTGTTATTCAAAATGATTCTTTGGGAAATAGATCAAGTTTGCAATTTAGATAAGCCAGAAACACATTTTTTTGCTGAAAAATTAATGCGAATTAGCCGCTATTTTGATATGTTAACCACTTCATTTACTATTATGGGTGATGGAATGGAAGTAGATCAATATATGAAATTTAGAAATACGCTAACTCCAGCAAGTGGTTTTCAAAGTGCGCAATATCGATTAATTGAGTTTGCTTCTACCGATTTAATTAATTTAATTGATCACCGATTTAGAGCTACTATTGATCGCAATACACCTTACTCTCATGCCTTTGAACATTTATACTGGCAGGCAGCAGGGAAAGATTATAAAACGGGAGAAAAGTCTTATTTGATTCTTGAATTTGAAAGAAAATACAAAGCCGAATTTTTACGCTATATGGAAGAACATAACACTAGTAATCTTTGGCAAAAATTCAAACAACTTCCGGAGGCCGATCAAAAAAACACCGAATTGATTGCTGCCATGAGACACTATGACAAAACGGTTAATATTACTTGGGTTATGGGGCATTTAAATGCCGCAAAAAAATATATTGAAAGCGGTCAAGGATCTGGAGAAGCAACTGGAGGAAGCGATTGGAAAAAATACATGCATCCAAAATACCAAAGAAGAATTTTCTTTCCTGAATTATGGAGTGAGGAAGAATTAAAAAATTGGGGAGAAAATTGTTAAAGTAAAACCGGCATTTTGAAAAAAATTGCATTTCTTTTTTGTGTAGTAATAGCGCTAACTTCTTGTAAAAATTCGCAAGAAGATTTTGTTATTGAAGATGCCGAACCTCAAAAACCAATCGTTGATTTTGGCTTCCATTATGACGAATTTAATGTGCATTACGACACCATTCAAAGTCAAGATACTTTTGAAAGAATTCTAAAAAAACAAAATCTTAATGGAAGAAAAGCGGCTGATATTATTCGAATAGTAAAAGATTCGTTTTCTACAAGCGTGCGCTTTGAAAGACCTTATGTTTGTTTACGATCTAAAGATAAATACCATAAATTACAGTATCTTATTTACCAACCTACTCGATTAGATTACTACCTTATTGATTTAACCGATTCAATTATTGGATATAAAAAAACAAGACCGCTTACTTTTAAAGTTCGAACTGTAGCAGGTGAACTAACCGGTTCATTAACCCAAACTTTAAGAAGTATGAAAATAGAACCTACACTTTCGGGCAGGTTGACCAAAGTTTTTGCATGGTCTATTGACTTTTTCAAATCTAGAAAAGGCGATAAATTTGCCTTGAGCTTTACCGAAAGATACATTAACGATACTGTTTATGATGGCGTTGATAGTTTAAGAGCGGCATTTTTTGAATACAAAGGAGAAAAAATTTATGCCTTCCCATTTGCTCAAGAACGAAATGGAAAAACAGATTATTACGATGAAAACGGGAAAGCATTAAAAAACTTTTTCTTAAAAGCACCGCTTAAATTTGTAAATATCACCTCTCATTTTACTAAAAACAGATTCCATCCTGTACAACTTATCTGGAAAGCTCATAAAGGTACTGATTATGCAGCGCCTACCGGCACTCCTATTATGACCACTGCGGCAGGTGTTGTTGAACAAGCAGGTTATACCACTGGAAATGGAAATTTTGTAAAAGTAAAACACGACAAAACCTACTCCACCCAATACCTACACATGTCGAGGATTTTAGTCCGCAGAGGGCAACGTGTAAAACAAGGAGATATTATTGGAAAAGTAGGAAGCACCGGATTGGCTTCGGGGCCTCATGTGTGTTATCGATTCTGGAAAAACGGAGTACAAGTAGATGCTTTAAAGTTAAAATTACCCAATTCTCAAACTATGGAGGGAAGAAATTTACCTCGATATAAAGAAATCATACGCCCACTAAAAAGAGAATTAGATAGTGTTGCCGAAGTTACTTTTAGAAAAAAATCCAAATAATAAAAAAGAATCAACTACATCGTTTGCATTTATTAGTATCGTATTTTATTAATCAATTGATAACTTTTTATGTATTCTTTTATCTAATTTTGTCCCTCAAATAAAAAAGTATGGCTTTACCAAACACCAATCCAACCAATACACAAGCTTGGCAAAATTTAAAAAATCATTTTTCTAAAATGGAAAACAATTCCATTAAAGAACTATTTCAAAATGATGCACAAAGAGCTTCTAATTTTCATCTTAAATGGAATGATTTTTTAGTTGATTATTCTAAAAACAACATTACCTCTGAAACTATTGATTTGCTTTTGCAATTGGCCGAAGAGGTGCAATTAAAAAAAGCAATTGAGCAATGTTTCAATGGAGAATTGATTAATCAAACCGAAAATCGTGCAGTTTTACATGCTGCATTACGAGCTCCTAAATCGGCCTCATTTATCGTTGATGGAAAAAATGTAATGGAAGAAGTATATGCGGTGAAAGACAGCATTGCAAAATTTTCTCATGAAGTTATTTCGGGAATAAGAACGGGTTACACAGGTAAACCTTTTACCGATGTGGTAAATATTGGAATTGGGGGGTCCGACCTAGGCCCTGCAATGGTAGTGGAAGCGTTACAATATTATAAAAATCATTTGAACGTTCATTTTGTTTCCAATGTAGATGGTGACCATGTAAATGAAATCATAAAAAAAGTAAATCCAGAAACCACTCTTTTTGTGATTGTTTCAAAAACTTTTACCACGCAAGAAACACTTACCAATTCGGAGACCATTAGAAGTTGGTTTTTACAATCTGCTAAACAAGAAGATGTAGCCAAACATTTTGTTGCCGTTTCCACAAATATTCAAAAAGTAACCGAATTTGGAATAGATGCCAATAACATTTTCCCAATGTGGGATTGGGTTGGAGGTCGTTTTTCACTTTGGTCTGCCGTGGGATTATCAATAAGTTTGGCTGTTGGTTTTGATAATTTTGATAAATTATTAAAAGGTGCGAATCAAATGGATGAACACTTTAAATCAGCTTCTTTCGAAAAAAATATTCCGGTATTATTAGCATTAATAAGCATTTGGTATAACAACTTTTTCGACGCTGAAAGCGAAGCGATTATTCCCTATACCCAATACCTACAAAAACTTGCTCCATATTTACAACAAGGCATCATGGAAAGTAACGGAAAAAGTATTGGTAGAGATGGTAAGCCTGTAAATTATCAAACGGGAACCATTATTTGGGGTGAGCCTGGAACCAATTCACAACACGCGTTTTTTCAATTAATTCACCAAGGAACCAAATTAATTCCAACCGATTTTATTGGGTATGTAACCCCGCTCTATGGAGATCAAGAACACCACAATAAATTAATGTCTAATTTTTTCGCACAAACTGAAGCTTTGCTAAATGGAAAAACTCCAGAAAAAGTGCAAGAAGAATTTGACAAACAAGGTATAGAAAAAGCAAAAGCAGCTTATTTAAAACCTTTTAAAGTATTTACCGGGAATAAACCTACAAATACTATTCTAATCGATAAATTAACACCTGAAAGTTTAGGAAGTTTAGTGGCTATGTACGAACACAAAATATTTGTACAAGGAATTATCTGGAATATATTTAGTTACGATCAATGGGGAGTTGAATTAGGCAAACAATTGGCCAACTCCATATTAGATGAAATTAATAGTAATACAATAGCTCAACACGATAGTTCTACATCATTATTGCTGAATCATTTTCTAAAAAAATAATAATTGATAAAATCTCGTTTAAAAACCTCAATATTAAATACTAGTGTTGAGGTTTTTTTATTGATTTAATTAATTTGTTATTAATTATTTAGAGATTTTATAAAAATGATTGGTTAAATAGTAATTATACACAGAAAATCTTTTTGTTAACATTTATTTAACATTTAAGATGAAATTATATATGAAATTTGCAAAAAATTTAAACAAAACAAAAAACATGAAAAAAATCACATTGAATTTATTTTCTATGATGTTTCTATTAATGGCTGCGACCATGTTTTCTCAAGGGAAAATCAAAGGAACTGTATTAGACAATGAGCTTAAAAGTGCTCTACCAGGTGTAAATGTAATTGTTAAAGGTTCTACAACAGGAGCTTCAACAGACATGGATGGTAAATTTACATTAAATACTACTGCTGCTTCAGGTCAAGTAGTAATTTCTTATGTAGGATTTCAAACACAAACTGTTAGCTTTAAAGTTAACAAAGGTGAAACTGTAGATTTAGGTGCTATTAAATTAGTGTCTATATCTAATCAATTGGAAGATATCGTTGTTAAAAGCAGTGTAATTGACGTTGCTAAAGACAGAAAAACTCCAGTAGCAGTTTCTACTATTAGAGCTTCAGAAATTCAACAAAAATTAGGAAACTTAGAATTTCCTGAAATTTTAAAAAGCACTCCTTCAGTTTACGCAAGTAAAGCAGGTGGTGGATTTGGAGATTCAAGAGTAGTAATTCGTGGATTTGATCAAAAAAATATTGCAGTAATGATTAATGGAGTTCCAGTAAACGATATGGAAAATAGTTCTGTATACTGGAGTAACTGGGCAGGTTTATCTGATGTGACTTCTGCAATGCAAGTTCAAAGAGGTCTTGGAGCTTCTAAATTAGCTATTTCATCTGTAGGTGGTACAATTAATGTAATAACCAAAACTTCAGATATGAAGGAAGGTGGTTCTGTTTCAACAATGGTTGCTAATAATGACTATTTAAAAACACAAGCTGCTTACAATACTGGTCTTATGAAAAATGGTTTATCTGCTTCTGTTTTATTAAGCAGAACAGCTGGAAACATGTTTGCAGACGGAACCAAATTTGAAGGTGCTAATTACTTTATTGCATTAGGATACAAATTAAACGAAAAACATAATTTCCAAATTACATTCACAGGAGCACCTCAATGGCATAACCAAAGGTCTACTTCTGTTGCTCTTACTGAATATATTAAATACGGAAATGGTATTGATGAGCCAAACATTAAATACAATGCTGATTGGGGTTATTTAAACGGACAACAAGCAAGTTTAAAAACTAACTATTACCACAAGCCAGTTGCCTCTTTTAACTGGGATTACAAAATAAATGAAAAAACTTCATTATCTACTGTAGTTTATGGCTCTTGGGGTCGTGGTGGAGGAACAACTTCTGTGGGAGGTATTAAAGGTAACAACCCATATTCTGCTAATAATGCTTTAAGAGACGCTAATGGTTTAATCAATTTTGATTTAATTAGCGCTTGGAATTCAGGTCAAGTTACTCCAATTGGAACTAGAACTGCTTCTGCAGGAAGCTTTACAAACAGTTCTGCTACTGGTTCTGCTACTGACTTAAGTACTGGGGTTTCTCAAATTGCTTCTGTTAATTCTCATGACTGGTATGGTGGTGTGATTAATTTAGATAAAAAATTAACTGATAATTTAACTTTAGATTTTGGTGTAGAAGGAAGATTATACAAAGGCATTCACTACCAAAACTTAGTAAACCTTTTCGGTGCTAATAATTTCAAAGATAAATCAGATGCAAATCAATTAGGTGTTTATAACTATTATTCTACAGTTTATGCTCCTAAACCAAGTGGAAATCCATTTGTTGATACTGATTACCAACAAAAAATCAACTACTATAATACCTCTAATGTAAATTGGTATGGTGCATTTACTCAATTAGAGTATTCGAAAAATAATATTTCTGCCTTTATTCAAGGTGCTGTTTCTCAACAAGGATATAAAAGAGATGATTATTTTAAATATTTAGCTTCTAATCCTTTAGCAAAAACAGGTTATAAAAACTTAATTGGAGGTAACATTAAAGCTGGAGTTAACTATAACTTAAATTCTAAAATGAATGTTTTTGTTAACGCTGGAATGTATTCTAAACAACCTTTCTTAAATGCTGTATATCCAAACAATGCTAATATTGTTAATGATAACTTAGTTAATGAAAAAATTCAATCAGCAGAAGCGGGTTACGGATACCACTCATCTGTATTTAATGCAAACTTGAATTTATATTACACAACTTGGCAAAACAGATTTACAACAGGTGTAGATTCAGACCAAGCAAATAACCCAGGTGGATATTACACTTTCTCTGGAGTAAATGAAACACACACTGGTGTTGAATTAGATATGAATGCTAAATTATTATCTAAATTAAAATTAAACGGAATGGTTTCTGTTGGAAACTGGGTTTATTCAGGTAACGCTACAAGTAATCGTTTTGACGTAAATAACAATCCTATTTCAGGGGGTACAGCACAAACATTATATTTAGATAAAGTAAAAGTTGGTAATGCTGCACAATTAACTGCTGCAATTGGAGCTAGTTATGAAATTGTAAAAAGATTTACATTAGATGCTAACTACAACTATTATGATAAATTATATGCAAATATTTCTCCAAACAATTTTGGTACAGAAGTAAACAAAGGAACATTACAATTGCCAAACTTTGGTATTGCAGATGCAGGTTTCTCATATAAGATGTTAGTTGGTAAAGATAAGTCTGATTCTGTAAACTTCAGATTTAACATGAACAACGTATTTGATAAAATCTATATTGCTGAGTCTAGCACTAACATTTTTGCAGATGATATCAAATCTGGTACTCAAACTTACCAGCAAGCAGGTGCAACTTATAATGGTGTTGCTACAGCAAATAAAGTATTCTTCGGATATGGAAGAACGTGGAACTTTGGAATTACTTATAATTTCTAATAAGTCCCTTTCCTAATATTTAAAACCTCTTCTTAACCGAAGAGGTTTTTTTATTCTATATTTTCTGTATATTTGTTAAAACAAAACAAAATTATATGTACGCGTTTATTCAAAAATTTCACTCTGGTTGGGCTTATTTAGCGCTTTTATTATTAGTAATAACAGTTCTTAATTCGGTATTAGGAATGGTTTCAAAAAAGGAATTCTCTTCTAAAGACAGAACAATTGCTTTACTTGGATTGATTTTTTCTCACGTTCAATTACTTGTAGGATTGGTGCTTTATTTTTTACCTGAACAAAAATTAGGAGTAGTAAATGCTGATCATCCTTATGTAAATATTTTAGCTATAATATTAATCACAATTGGTTGGTCTAAACATAAAAAAGCAACTACAAGCGAAGCAAAATTTAAAACTATTTCCATCTTTTATGGAATAGGGTTATTACTAATTTTAGCCAGAATTCCTTGGCATTTATGGTTCTAATTAATAAATTCTATTGGGTCTATCCTTAGACGAAAAGAATCAATATTAAATTGAAACACATCAAAGATGAAAAAAAGAATTCCAAAACTTCTTGTACTATTTATTGTGCTTCTAGGCACCAGTTTCTTTGCACAGTCCATTCTAATTGGGAAAAAAGATACTAAAACAATAAGTAAAGATTCGGTTAAAAAAGTAAAACTTTCTGATAAAGATTTAGTTATTGCTGATTCATTAGCAGCTAATAAAGATAAATTTAAGCCCTACAAAAAAACAGCTAGAGCCTCTTATTATGCAAACAAATTTCATGGACGTCGAACCGCAAGCGGAAGAGTGTATGATATGAATAAACTTACAGCCGCTCACAAAACTTTGCCATTTGGAACCAAAATAAGAGTTACCAATATTTCAAACGGAAAGACGGTTGTAGTAGAAATTACCGACAGGGGGCCATTTGTAAGAGGGCGTGAAATTGATTTATCTAAAAAAGCGTTCTTTACCATTGCATCAAGCAGTGGAGCAGGTTATATAAATGTTTCGCTAGATATTTTACAAAACTAGTTTACCAAGTTTTAAAGGGATGTAAACTAAGATAGGAATTGTAAAAGCGAATGTCTCCCGTTACTTCTTCCCCTAACCAATTTGGCTTTTCAATGGATTCATTTTCATTTTGAAGCTCTATTTCGGCCAAAATTAAACCCTGGTTTTCTCCCTGAAATACATCAATTTCAATGATGTGATCCCCAGATTTAACTTCATATCGGGTTTTTTCAATAGCTCCTTTTTCACATAATTGCAAAAGCGATTGAGCCTCCTCAAATGGAATTTCTTTTTCCCATTCCATTCTAGAAAGACCACTTTCATTGCCAGCTCCTTTAATCGTAATAAATCCTTTTTCGCCTTTTATTCGTACGCGCACTGTGCGTTCCGGATTGGAGTTAAGATAGCCTTGAGCAATGCTGTGTTGCTTGAAAGACTCTGAAATAAAATCCATTGAAGTAACTAAAAATTTACGTTCTATTTCAATCATAATTCCAACTATTTGCTTCAAAAATACTATTAAAAAACTAAATTTGTAGTATGTGTGAAGAAAACATACAACGCAAAATCATCCATGTAGATATGGATGCATTCTATGCCTCGGTTGAACAAATGGACAATCCAGAACTCAAAGGGAAACCATTAGCCGTAGGCGGAAGCGAAACGCGAGGTGTGGTCTCGGCGGCGAGCTATGAAGCTCGGAAATATGGTGTTCGTAGTGCAATGAGTGGCATTCAGGCCAAGCGAAATTGCCCCGAACTTATCTTTGTAAAACCTCGCTTTGAAAGGTACCAAGAAATTTCTAAGAAGATTCGGAAGATATTTTTGGATTATACCGACTTAGTAGAACCACTCTCTCTAGACGAAGCCTATTTGGATGTTACCCAAAATAAAAAAGGAAATCCCAGCGCCACCCTAATTGCTCAAGAAATAAGAAAACGAATTTTTGAGGAAGTAGGATTAACCGCTTCGGCAGGTATTTCTATCAATAAGTTTGTGGCAAAAATAGCAAGTGACTACAATAAACCTAACGGACAAAAAACGGTAAATCCAGATGAAGTAGTAGATTTTCTAGAACAATTAGACATTAAGAAGTTTTACGGCATTGGGAAAGTCACTAAAGAAAAAATGTACAAACACGGAATATTTACCGGGAAAGACTTAAAATCAAAATCAAAAGAATACCTAGAACAGCATTTTGGCAAAAGCGGAAAATTTTATTACAACATAGTAAGAGGCATTCATAACAGCGAGGTAAAAACAAATCGTATATCGAAATCGGTTGGTGCAGAACATACTTTTAATGAAAATTTAACCTCAGAGATTTTCATGTTGGAAAAGTTAGAACGCATTGCATCCGAGTTAGAAAGGCGATTAAAAAAACATTCTATATCTGGTAAAACAGTTACTTTAAAAATAAAATACAGCGATTTTACAACCCAAACACGCAGTAAAACCCTGCCTTATTTTATTTCCGATAAAGGGTTGATATTAGAAACGGCCAAAGAATTATTATACCAAGATCGCATGAAAGAATCGGTACGATTACTAGGTATCTCCTTGAATAATTTAAATACCGAAATTAAAAAAACGGTCGTAGTGCAATTGCGATTTGAATTTTAAAACTGATATCAAAATTATTTTTGCATAAAATGTAAAACACGCTTCCTTTTTTTTACTTTTGCCGAGAAATTCATATTTTTTTGAACCGATAAACAAAGCTATTTAAGACAACCCAATTCTAATTAAGGTTCATGAACCATAGCAAAAAAGTAATCCTATTTATTTTATTGGTCACAAGCATTCAGCTGATTTTATCTGTTTTTTCAAAAGAGATTGGTGCCTATTATCCTTATTTTAAAAATGTGAATTTAATCTCGGATATTATAGTAAAAGAGAAAACTAAAAAAGGCACAATTAAAACAAAGCCGCATTCTAAAACTGCAATAATAGAAGGATTTGTAATCAATGAATTGGATGCCTATCAAAAGAAAAATACACTCATTCGCTTTAACGCAGATACGTTAGCTCCAGCTTTACCTAAAATTAGCCAAAAACTTATGCAACTTGCAGAAGGTAAAAAAGTTAAAATTAGAATTGCATGGTTTGGCGACAGCCAAATAGAAGGCGATTTTATCACTCAAGATGTTCGAGAGCAACTTCAAAATTATTTTGGTCAACAAAAAGGCGTTGGTTATGTGCCTATATCTTGCGTTTCATCCGATTTTAGAAGAACCGCCAAAGTTTTTACTAGTGGAGATTTTAAAGTTGATAATTTTAAAAAACAAGAACATGGAGCTGGATTGTTTCTGTCCGGGTATTCTTTTTACAGCTCCAATTTGGAAGTTGATTTTAGAGACAATGTGAAGAAAAATAGCGCTCAAGCAACTGAAAAATGGCTGCTCTACGGAAAAGGAGATTCCATTGCTTTAAAAATTAATGATTTTGTAAGAAAAATTCCTGCCAACTCCGAATTCAATCGAGTTTTAGTTGAAACCGGAACCTCAAATAAAGCAAAATTTACTGTATATGCAAAGAACACACCTATTTACGGAGTAAGTTCTGAGCCACAAACGGGGATAGTTTTGGACAATTACTCTTTCCGTGGAATTACAGGAGTTGAACTTAAAAAAATAAACAGTGGTTTATTGGCAAAATTAGATAAGTCGGGATATTATGATTTAATTGTTTTTCAATATGGAGTGAATTTAATGTTCCAACCTAATGACACCAATTACGATTATTACTATCGAGGGATGCGCCCTGTTATTAAGAAGTTTCAAAACAATATGCCAAATACGGAGTTTTTATTGTTTAGCTGTTCCGATAGAGCTTTTAATTATGACGGACAATGGAAAACCGCCATCGGAATTGATTCTTTAATTCAAACTCAGGCTCGTTTATCTTATGATACCAACATTCCGTTTTATAATTTCTATAAATCAATTGGTGGCAACGGAACTATTGTAAAATGGGCTGACAGCATTGTTCAATTGGCAAATAAAGATTATATTCATTTTAACTTTAGGGGAGCAAAAGCAGTAAGTAAAACCATTTTCAAGGCACTTATAGGTGATTATCAAAAAGCAGTAGCTTATAAAAAATCTAAGCTGCCGGTTTCTCAGAAAACAACAGTAAATGAAAAAGAAACTGTTAAGCTAAAACAGGATACTCCAAAAATAAAACCCCCAAAAGCTCCTATTAGTAAACCTAAAGAAATAAACGTAACAGGTCCGAAAACACCTACAATAAAAGCCGACTCTATATGATAGAAATAGATTGGAATAGCGTAAAAGATCAGCTTTTGTATGATGCTCATAATCCATTGTTATTTAACAATGGTTTCTTTGTGTATTTCTTATCGGCATTCATCTTATTTTATTACTTATTTAGAAAAAACTATAAGCACAGAGCTATAGTACTTTCTTTATTTTCTCTTTATTTTTTCTATAAAGCGAGCGGAAGTTTTGTTTCTATTGTGATTCTATCTGCGTTTTTTAATTACGGAATTTCCAATTGGATCTATAAAGTACAAAAAAAGGGAGGCAAACAATTTTTATTGTTTTTGAGTGTTATTTTCAACCTCGGATTACTGTTTTATTTTAAGTACACCAATTTTTTTATTGAAGTATGGAATAATTTTTCCGAACTAAAATTTAATGTCTTACACATCTTATTGCCAATAGGAATTTCCTTTTTTACTTTCGAAAATCTGAGTTATACCATTGATGTATACCGAGGAGAAATTGAGCCCGAAAAAGGAATTGTAAACTATATATTATTCCTTTCATTTTTTCCAAAACTAGTAATGGGTCCAATAGTTCGGGCCAAAGATTTTATACCGCAATTAAAGAAAGATTATTTTGTAAGTGACACCGATTTTTCAAAGGGATTTTATTTAATCATCACTGGATTGATTAAAAAATTAATCATCTCCGATTATATTTCGGTGAATCTCGTAAACTATGTTTTTGACGGACCTCATCTTCATAATGGACTGGAATGTTTGGTGGCTTTGTACGGATATGCTATTGTAATTTACTGCGATTTTAGTGGGTATAGTGATGTAGCAATTGGTATTTCAAAATGGATGGGGATCACAATCCCAACCAACTTTTTATCGCCTTATCAAAGTAAATCGGTGAGTGAATTTTGGCGCAGATGGCACATTTCGCTTTCGAGTTGGCTGCGTGATTATTTATATATTTCCATGGGAGGAAATCGTAAGGGTAAATTCAGAACCAATATAAATCTATTTTTAACCATGCTTATCGGAGGTTTTTGGCATGGTGCAAGCTGGAATTTTATCATTTGGGGAGCGCTTCACGGTACGGGGTTAATGATCAATAAAATGTGGACCTCCCTTTTCGGAAAAGTAAAGTTGTTGCCTTCTGGGTTGAGTAACTTTTTCTTTGCACTAATTACCTTCCATTTTGTTTGTTTTTGTTGGATTTTCTTCAAGGCAAGTAATTTGGATACTGCACTGCAATTCATCCATCAAATAATGTATCAATTCACTTTTGATGGTGCCTACGAATATGTAGAAAATTATAAATACGTAATCAGTATGATTGGAATTGGCTATGCCATTCATTTAATTCCGGATAGCATTTCAGAAAAATTTATCGAAAGACAAAAACACTTTCCAATGGTGTATTACTTGGTAGGAATGTATGTTTTTATTGTGCTGTATTCAGTATTTAAAAGCGCAAAACCGGTAATGCCGATCTATTTACAGTTTTAGTAGTTTTTACACAAAAACTCGTTCCAAACTTTTGCGAAAGCAGCCACAAACAAATTACCTTGTAGCGTATAACCTTCTCTAGAAAAGTGAACTAAATCTTGTCGTAGCAATTGTTTCTTCTTCCAAATTGAAGCACCTTCTATCCCATTTGAAATAGAATATAAATCCCAATAAACTATATTATTTGCATTACAATACTCTATAAGAGAAGCGGTAATAGTTTCTAAAGCTGGGTTTGGTTTACTTTTCTTAAAAAAAGAAACAGGAGGAGTGGTTAGAATGATACAGGCATCCGGTGAGGCCATACGCAATTTAGAAACCATAATTTTCACATCATTTATAAAACTTTCTGAAGTTAGATTTAGGTCTTGAGCCTCATTAGTTCCTAGTGAAACAATAAAACAATCGGCTTTTAATTTCTTTAAATGTTTCCAAAATTGAGAAGTTTTATTAAAATCCGAATATTTAGCTCCATTGGCACCAATGCTGTGATAAATAATTCCGCAAGCATCTCTTTTTTCTAAAGAAGCGCCAAAAAAATGAATGGTGTCGTTGGTAGGAAACGCAAGTCGGAAACCCGAAGTGAGTGCCTTTAAATTTAATATGGTATGATCTGGAGCCGAAGCAAAGCAGCCATTTTCGGCATCACAATCGTTGTATTCCAAATACAATTCGGATACAGGACCTCCTAAAAACAATTGTACTTTATCAAACGAATCTTTGACACCATTAAGAGGGCGTAATTCAAAGTTAAATTCTGGATCTGGACATTGAGATTGCATTCCAAAAGCCGAAACGCCACACGTAATTGTAGTGTCGGGGCGAGCCAATCTACTGCTTTTCCATTCGCTGTTACTACTTGAAAAAATATCATAAGGCGCATTTGATTTTCCAACTTGATACGGAAAAACCATTCCGCGGCCGGCATTACCAAAATAATTTTGCAATTCATTCCGAATTACCGAAGTAGCTACATCCCCTTGGATATGAGAATCCCCAATATGAACAAACACCGCGTTTTCCTTGCTGTAATGTTTAATCTTATACAATTTAGCTAAAAGCGGAAATAAAGAGTTGTTGTTCTCGAGGGTGTTTTTTGAAAGGTTAACAGCGGTATTTAAGGTAGTGTCAATTTTTTTTGGATTCCAATCTTCTATTTTTTGTGCACGTAAAGGCACTGCACTAAACAGCACAAATAAGAATGCAAAAAAATAGTTATTAGACATAAAAAAGGGATAAAAAACAAAAAGCCATTCCCTAAAGAACGGCTTTTATACAAATCTATTTTAATATTATCTTTTAGATAATTTAGATAATAATCTTAAGAATTCAACATAAAGCCAAACCAAAGTAATCATTAATCCCATGGCACCATACCACTCCATATATTTTGGAGCTCTTTGAGCGGCACCTTCTTCGATTTGATCGAAATCTAAAAATAAATTCAAAGCAGCAATTACAATTACAAAAAGGCTAATTCCAATGCTCGCCATAGAATTTCCATGGTGAATAGGCTGAAAACTAATAAAAAAGGTCAATACCCAAGAGAAGAAATAATAGATTGCAATAGCAGCAGTAGCAGCGATTACAATAGATCTGAATCTTTCGGTTACTTGAACAATTTTAAATTTATACAATCCAAGACAAACTAAAAACGTTACAAAAGTGCACGATACTGCTTGAATTACTATACCTGGGTAAACTTGGTCTAAAATCGCAGAAATCCCACCAATAAATAACCCTTCACAAACTGCATAAGCAGGAGATAAATAAGATGAAAGATGCGGTTTAAATGATGTTATTAATACTAAAATAAAACCTACTATAGCACCTCCAATGGTAAAAATCATAGGGTTTTGAGCATTAGAAACCATGTTCCAAGTACCAAAAGCACCCAGTACTAACAATAATAAAAGAATAAAACTTTTGTTGATTGTGCCTGCAACTGTCATGGTTTGATCCATGTCCATAATTACTGCATCATGAACTTTGTTACTACTAAAAGTATCAGATTTAAAAAATGGATTTTTTGAATTCATAACATTTAAAATTTTTTGTTTTTCAAATATACTTCTTCTTTTGAAATGAAAAAAGAAATGCCAAATTATTTAACCTAATTTAAACAAATACAAATTGCTGTTTTTTGGCCTACTTTGTATAAGTTTGTATCCATTATGAGCAGAACACTAGTTATCGGAGATATTCATGGCGGCTTGCGTGCCTTACTTCAAATAATGGATCGCGCGCAAGTAACTCAAAAAGATACTTTAATTTTTTTAGGTGATTATGTAGATGGTTGGAGTGAATCTCCTCAGGTAATTGATTATTTAATTGAACTTGGGAAGCGTCAAAAATGTATTTTTATTAAAGGCAACCATGATGAGTTGGTACTGGATTGGCTCTCTGAAAATTTTGAAAATTTTAATGAATCCATGTGGTATAATCATGGTGGGGAGGCTACAGTGAAAGCCTATGCTTCAGTATCAGAAAACACGAAAACGATTCATAAGGCATTTTTTTCTTCATTAGAAAATTATTATCTCGACTCCCAAAACCGCTTGTTTATTCATGCAGGATTTACCAATATGAATGGGATTGCTTTTGAATATTTCCCGAAATTATTTTATTGGGATCGAACACTATGGGAAACTGCGTTAGCGTTAGATAAAAACCTAGATAAAGAGTCCTTACTTTACCCAAGAAGATTATTACTCTACAAAGAGATATTTATTGGGCATACCCCTGTCACGAAAATAAATCAAACGATTCCAGTAAATAAAGCTTGTATTTGGAATGTAGATACCGGAGCGGCATTTAAAGGTCCGTTAACAATTATGGATGTAGATACAAAGGAATATTGGCAAAGTGATTTGCTGCCTGAATTGTATCCGCTAGAAAAGGGAAGAAATTAAAATGCACTTTGCAATTGAATTTCTATCTTTGTATTCTAAACAAATCGCTTTATGAAAAAAACACTTATTGTTCTGTTTCTGGCTATTTCTGGCTTTGTAAGTGCACAGGCTTACAAAGGAAAAGGAGATATTAAATTTCAAGTAGGAGCGAATATTCAAAAATGGGGTTCTGGAATTTCGGTTGCTAACGATTTTGGAATTGGTGAAAACATGTCGTATGGTTTTGTTACTTCCTATTTGTTAAATACAAGCGAAGATTTTGGGACACCAAAATTTGAAGATCGATTTGATGTAAAAGCACGATTTAATGCCAATATTGGCAACGTATTTAAATTAAAAAATAATATTGATATCTATCCAGGATTGGATCTGGGATTGCGCAACTTTGGAGCACATCTTGGAGCGCGTTATTTCTTTACCAATGGATTTGGGGTATATTCTGAGATCGGATTTCCAATAGCAAAATATAAAACGAGCCCAATTTTATATGAAAATTTAAACAACCAATTCGTATTTAATATAGGCGCTTCCTTTAATTTATAATTTAATAAAAATAAAATGAGTATTGTAACAGAAAAAAGATTGAAGGATCGTAGCGGTTCTATATGCGAATTGTGTGGTACCGATGAAAATTTAGTTGTTTATCACATTCCGCCTAACTCAAAGGCGACTCCCGAAGATAGTATATTAGCATGTAAAACCTGTGTAGGTCAAATAGAAAATCCCGAAACAACCGATGAAAACCACTGGCGTTGTTTGAGTGATAGTATGTGGAATGAACACCTTCCGGTGCAAATTGTTTCTTGGAGAATGTTGGCTCGATTAAAGCAACAAGATTCATTAGACATGATGTATTTAGACGAAGATGCCTTAGAATGGGCGGCTGCAACAGGTGAAAATGATGACGATGAGGGGAAAATTGTACACAAAGATTCAAACGGGAATATCCTTCAAGACGGAGATTCTATAGTGTTAATTAAAGATTTAGATGTAAAAGGAGCTACTTTCACAGCCAAGCGTGGTGCTGCAGTGCACAACATCAAATTAGTTTGGGACGATGCTACACTTATTGAAGGCCGTGTTGAAGGACAACATATTTATATCTTAACTCAATACGTTAAGAAAACCAAGTAAGTTATCCCTTGCCATAAAAATAAAAAAAGCGTCCTATTCTGGACGCTTTTTTTATTTCTTTTCATTATGTAAGACTACAAATCAAACTTAATTCCTTGTGCCAAAGGTAAACTTGTAGTGTAATTGATTGTGTTAGTTTGTCTTCTCATGTACACTTTCCATGCATCTGAACCCGACTCGCGACCACCACCTGTTTCTTTTTCTCCTCCAAAAGCACCACCAATTTCTGCGCCTGAAGTTCCGATGTTTACATTTGCAATTCCGCAATCAGAACCTGCAACGGATAAAAAGGCTTCTGCTTCACGCAAATTATTGGTCATAATTGCAGAAGACAATCCTTGTGCTACTCCGTTTTGAATTGCAATGGCATCGTGCACATCACCTGAATATTTTAATAAATACAATACCGGTGCAAAAGTTTCGTGTTGCACAATTTCAAATTCATTTTTAGCTTCAGCAATAGCAGGTTTTACATAACATCCACTTTCGTAACCTTCCCCTGAAAGCACTCCGCCTTCAACTAATATTTTTCCGCCTTCAGCAACTACTTTTTCTAATGCATGTTGGTACAATTGAACTGCTTGCGTATCAATAAGTGGTCCAACATGGTTGTTTTGGTCTAATGGATTCCCAATTCGTAATTGCCCGTAAGCGCCAACAATTGCGTCTCTTACTTTATCGTAAATACTTTCGTGAATAATTAAACGTCTTGTTGAAGTACAACGTTGTCCTGCTGTTCCTACGGCTCCAAATACAGCACCGATAACGGTCATTTTAATATCGGCGTCTGGAGTTACAATAATGGCATTGTTCCCGCCTAATTCTAATAATGAATTTCCTAATCTTGCGGCGCATGCCTGCGCTACAATTTTACCCATTCTAGTAGATCCTGTTGCAGAAACTAAAGGAACACGTTTATCGTGCGTCATTAATTCTCCTACAGTATAATCGCCATTAATTAAACATGAAATTCCTTCAGGAAGGTTGTTCTCTTTTAATACCTCAGCGATGATATTTTGACAAGCGATTCCGCAAAGAGGTGTTTTTTCAGATGGTTTCCAAACGCATACATCACCACAAATCCATGCTAATGCTGTATTCCAAGACCAAACCGCAACTGGAAAGTTGAAAGCAGAAATAATTCCTACAATTCCCAATGGATGGTATTGTTCGTACATGCGGTGCCCTGGACGCTCTGAGTGCATGGTTAAACCGTGTAATTGACGTGATAACCCTACAGCAAAATCACAGATATCTATCATTTCTTGAACTTCACCATACCCTTCTTGAAGGGATTTCCCCATTTCGTAAGAAACCAATTTGCCTAGAGGTTCTTTGTATTTTCTTAGTTTTTCTCCAAATTGGCGCACAATTTCTCCTCTTTTTGGAGCAGGCATTAATCGGAATGTTTTGAATGCTTCGGAAGCAGTTTGCATTACTTTTTCATAATCTTCGGGAGTGGTTGTTTTTACTTTTGCAATTAATTGTCCGTCTACTGGCGAGTAGCTTTCAATAATTGATCCGTTAGAAAAATGATTGTTTCCAGTTGAAGTACCTTCGTTTACGGCTTTTACGCCTAAAATTTCAAGTGCTTCCACCATTCCGAATTGTTGTGCAATTGTTGCCATTGTATGTTATTTTGTTTGGTTCTTTTATAATTTATACAAAAATAGTAGTTTATTTTGAATTATTGATAATTAGCCCAGATGGAAATGGAAAGCCCGGAACAAAAAAATAATCTATTTCTTGTGTAATCATAGCGACCAACGGAAGCTCATTATTACGCATTAGAAATACTATTTTTTTGTGAGGACTTGAAATGGAGAGCTGGAAAGGCTACTGGCCTTCGACAAGCTCAGGCTGACCAAATTATTGAATTAAGATTTGTTTTCTTTTGTTGCAAACTTTGGGTTGGTTTCCATAATGGTACCACAATTTGTGCAGGTTCGCTTTTCTTGAGAATTATAAAATTCTGTAAAATGAGGCAGAAAATCATTTTCAATATCGTGCAACTCAAAGTAAGCTTCATGTAATTTGGTATTGCAATTTTCACAAAACCATAATAACCCATCAGTGAAACCTTTTCCGGCACGTTTTCTTTCAATTACTAAGCCAATGGAATTTTCGGTTCGGCTAGGAGAATGAGGGGTTTTGGCAGGAAGTAGAAACATATCCCCTGCAGAAAGGTGCATGCCTTTTTTTTGTCCTTCTTCTTGAATATAAACTGTAATGTCGCCTTCAAGTTGGTAAAACAATTCTTCGGTTTCGTTGTAATGATAATCATTTCGTGCATTGGGACCTGCAACAACCATAACAATGTAATCGCCCGAATCTACATATAGATTTTTATTTCCTACAGGAGGAACCAATAGGTGTCGGTTTTGCTCAATCCACTGCGAAAGATTAAATGGTTTTAACGTTGCCATGTCTTTTTTTTACGAAAATACTAAAAATAAAAAAGGTTAGCTCGGCTAACCTTTAAAATTTAATTGATTTGTTTTATTAAGTAAATATAAACCGGAAAGTGATCGCTAAAACCGACTTCGTTTATTGAATGTCGTAGGGGATAGCCTTTATATTGTCCTACCGTTTGAATCATATAGGGCATGTTATAAATTC
The DNA here is from genome assembly GCF_046073885.1 of Flavobacterium sp. Classification (GTDB taxonomy): domain Bacteria; phylum Bacteroidota; class Bacteroidia; order Flavobacteriales; family Flavobacteriaceae; genus Flavobacterium. The sequence goes on along the minus strand of NZ_JBJTND010000011.1, from coordinate 85,475 downwards.
CGGCTTTCCAATATCTAAAAGAATTGTAATCAGGTAACGTAAATTGTTGTGAAATCATGATTTGATCGAAGATGTCTCCGGCATCTCTATAAAATAAGGAGGCGTTTCCGTCTTTGGCCATTTGCTCAAACGGATTGTAAATATCTCCTGATTCTTTCAATTCGGTTTTCTTAAGTTTGGCGCCCAAGGCTACTTTAACACTTCTATTATAGGACCCGTCATTTAAATCGCCCATCGTAATGACTTTAGCATTAGGGTTTATTTTCACTAAGGAATCAATTATTTTTCTGTTTAAAGCTCCGGCTGCTTCTCTAAAAGGAGAGCTTTTCTTTTCTCCTCCAGAACGAGAAGGCCAGTGGTTTACAATAACATTGATTTCTTCACCATCTAAAAACCCAGTAACCAATAATTGATCTCGGGTATACACTCTTTCGGAATTTAATTCAACTTCCGATTTATCATCGGATGCATCATCGGCTTCGTTTTTCTTTTTTGCTGAAGCATCCATTTGTTTTTTGTAAATTATTAATGGAATATTGATAGCGCTGGTAACTTTGAAATGTTTCTTTTGATACAATAAAGCTACATCTATTCCTCTTTTATCTGGCGAATCAAAATGTACAATTCCATAATCGGAGCTTGCTAATTTTGGCTGTTTTACTAAATCTTCTAATACGCCACGATTTTCAATTTCGGCACCTCCAATAAGGGTTGGAGAATTTGGATTTTTTTTATCTTGAATGGATCCGGTTCCTATTTCAGAAAGAACTCGGGCTAAATTTTCAAGCTTTTGATTGTATTTTTTGGAGGTCCAATTTTGCGCTCCATCTGGCAACCATTCTTCATCTATATTCGAATCATTAATGGTGTCAAATAAATTTTCAAAATTGTAAAATGCTACGGTGTGTAAAATATAGCTTTTTGCTTGAGCGTTTACTCTTTGTATTGCTATCAAAGCAAGCAGGAGTACAAAAAAGGTTTTTAATTTCATAAATTGAATATTAAATTATGGTGAAGTTTTTACAAACTTTGCACCAAAAGTACTATTTTTATTAAATTAATGTACATTTGTAGGCTGTTAAGTTTTTATTAAGACTTCAGTTAAAAGAAAATTAATTTAAATCAATTTATGAAAAAACTTGTCATTAGTTTGTTATTTGTGATGCAAGTGTGTTTTGTATTTGCCCAATCTGTTACAAATATTACAGGAAAAGTGGTGGATTCAAAAACACAAAAACCATTACAAGATGTTGTTGTATCTGTTCAAAATAGTAATTTAACAGAAATCACCGATGCTTCAGGAAAATTTGTTCTTAAAAATGTTTCTGAAGAAAGTCACCTAGTTTATGTAAAAAGCGCCGGATATAAAGACCAATTGCTTACAATAAATGTTGTAAAAGGGCAAAATTTAGATTTGGGTGTAGTTGTATTAGAGGAGGATATTACTCAAGAGCTTCAAATTAATTTAATTTCTATTAATGATAATGATCTAAGCGATGATAACAGTGGGTCTGAAAGTACTTCTAGTTTGCTTCAAGCTTCTAGAGATGCATTTAACCAAGCGGTTGCATTTAACTGGGGTGCTGCACACTACAGACTTCGTGGATTAGATAGTGAATATGGCACCACTTTAATTAATGGTGTAATCATGAATAAAGCTTTTGACGGAAGACCACAATATAGCAATTGGGGAGGGTTAAATGACGCCACTAGAAATCAAGAATTTACTACAGGTCTTATGCCTTCCGACTATGCATTTGGTGGAATTGTAGGAACTAATGAAATTAATACCCGAGCTTCTTTATACCGTCCAGGAAATAGAATATCTATGGCTGGTACCAATACCAATTATAATGGAAGAATTATGGGTACTACTTCTTCTGGGATGAGAAAAAACGGATGGGCTTATACAATTTCTGCTTCAAGAAGATTTGGTGATGATGGTTATTTTGAAGGAACTACCATGTCGGCAAATTCGTTTTTGGCTAGTGTTGAAAAAAGAATCAGCTCAAACCATTCTATCAACTTTACTACCATTTATGATAAAGATACAAAAGGGAAGACTTCGCCAAATACTCAAGAAGTTATTGACTTAAAAGGATCTCAGTATAATTCATATTGGGGTTATATGGATGGTAAAAGAAGAAACTCTAGAATGAAAACCGTTGAAGAGCCGATTTTTATTTTAAGTGATTATTGGAAAGTTAGTCCTAAAACAAATATCAACACCAATGTTTCCTATCAATTTGGAAAAGTTGGAAATAGTAGATTAACTTATCAAGGTGTAACTAATCCAGATCCAACTTATTATCACAACATGCCAAGTTATGAAATCTCTTATTATGATTCTGCTGGAAACTGGAGTCCAGATTTTGCACAAGCAGAAGCTAATAAAGTAGCATTATTAGCAGACGGTCAATTGAATTGGCAACAAATGATTAATGCAAATGAACCAAACGGAAAAAGTGTTTACACCTTATATGAAGATCGTACAGACGATAAAACATTCACTGCAAATACAATCATTAATTCACAATTATCTGAAAATATCGTATTTAACGGTGGAATTACTTTTAGAAACTTAAAATCGCATAATTTCCAAAACATGTTGGATTTATTAGGAGGAAGTTATTACTTAGATAAATCCTTATATGGTGTTGGTGCAGATCAACAACAACAGGACTTGAATAATCCTAATCGTCAAATTCATGTTGGAGATACTTTTGGATACAATTACAATTTGTTTTCGAATAATATTGATGCATTTACCCAATTCAAGTTTGTTTACAAAAAATTTGACTTTTTCATGACTCAATCGTTCTCTCGTTCTGAATATCAAAGAGAAGGATTATATAAAAACGGATATTATCCTACGAACTCTTATGGAAAAAGTGACAAATATTCATTTGATAATTTTGGGTTTAAAGGTGGTATAACTTATAAGATAACTGGAAGACAATTTTTATCTGTTAATGGAGCCTATATGACTAAAACTCCTGGACTTAAAAATGTTTTCAATAATGCCCGTCTAAATAACAATACGGTAGATGGAATTCAAAGCGAATTGGTATCTAGTGCAGATATTAGCTACATTATTAATTCACCTAAATTAAAAACTAGGTTTACTGCTTATTTTTCACAAATACAAAACCAAACTGAAACTAGTTTTTTCTTTGCTGATGCTATTGGTTCAGGAAGTACTTCAGGTTTATTTGTAGCTGAAACTTTAACTGGTATAGACAAAAGAAATGTTGGATTAGAATTTGGAGCAGAATACCCTATTACTTCTACATTAAAAGCAACTTTTTGTGCTGCTTATGGAGAATATATTTACACCAGCAACCCAGATGTAGCGGTGAGTGTTGATGCAAATGCATCTGCAACCAACCCTAAACCAATTTTGGATTATGGAAATGCAAAAATTAGAAATTACAGACAATCTGGAACGCCACAACAAGCGGCTTCAATTGGCTTAGAATATAGAGATCCTAAATTTTGGTGGGTAGGTGCAAATGCAAATTACCTAGGAGGAAACTACGTAGATATTGCGCCAATTACTAGAACCGAGCACTTTTATGATGATGAAGTTTTTTCTCCTGGGGTACCTTATTCGGGAGCAAACACAGTAAGAGGGGAAGAATTATTAAAACAAGAAAAACTTAATGATTTTGTTTTAGTTAATTTAATTGGTGGTAAATCATGGAAAATTAAACAATCTACAATTGGTTTTACTGCAAATATTAATAACCTTTTTGATGTTAAATATAAATCTGGTGGTTATGAACAAGCTAGAAATGGTAACTTTAAACAATTAGATCAAGACTATACTCCACATGTTAACCCAAATAACCCAAGCGCAGGTGCAGTAGCAACTCCGGTATTTGGATCTAAATACTTTTATGGATACGGAAGAACTTTCTTGATCAACTTATATATTAATTTTTAATTATTAAAATATGAAAACATTACAGTTTAAGAAACTAATTTTTATAGCGGTAATTGCCGTTGTATTTTCTAGTTGTACGAGTAGTAGTGATATTGAATATCCTACGTTAAAGCAAGTATATTTTGCCGAAAATTTCGATAATGCTGGAGGAACTGCTTTGCCAAGTGGATGGAATTCCTATGCTGAAATTGGTTCAAAATTATGGTCAGGTGGTGTATATGCAGGAGATGGATATGCAACATTTACTGCATATGGCAGTGGAGATGCGGCAAATATTAGTTGGTTAATTTCTCCCGCTATTGATTTAGACCAACACGAAGGTGAGAGTTTGTCATTTCAAACCTGTCATGATAAATATGTAACTTCAACAAGTAATAGTCTTGAAGTTTATATTTCAAAAGATTATAATGGCAATTTCGGTGCTTCACATTGGACTAAAGTTAGCTATACTTCTACTTTACCTTATCCATTAACATCTTCTTATGCTTATGTGAATTCTGGAAAAATTGATTTATCTTATCTTACTGGAAACATACATTTTGCTTTTAAATATACTGGTATAAACCCATCAACAGGTGCATATCAAGTAGATAATGTAAGAATTGTTTATTAATAATTAATAATATAAAAATGAAAAAGAATCTATTAAATATTGTAGCTGTTGTTGCCTTATTATTTATTGCAGGAAGTTGTTCAATTGCAGATAAAGAAGATTGGGGCGCTACGGCCAACATAAAAACCTACGAATTAACACCAACTATTCAAGTAGCAGCAGTACCTGTAACAACTACAGCTACAGTATATACTGCAGACGACATCATTGAGGCGTATGTTACTTCAAGTGATAAAGATGGTAATTTCTACAAATCTATTTCTTTTCAAAGTGTTCCATCAGGTGGAGCCACTGCTCCTATTGGATTTAGTGTTTCTGTAAATAAACCAATGTTATTTGCAGACGGATTTACTCCAGGAAGAAAAGTATATATCAAATTAAAAGGATTAGCAATTGCAAAAGTATTTGGATCTATGCAAATAGGAATTGCGGATGCAACAACTAATTCGGGAATTGCTGGAATTGAAGGAACAGATTATTTAAATTATCTTTTCCCATCAAATACTGTTTTAGACGAAAGTGCTTTATTAAGACATATGTCTTTAGCTAATGCTATTTTAGATGTAAATCAAAACACCTTAATTGAAATTGATAATGTTCAATTTTCATCAAGTTCATTAGGGAGAACGCTTTATGATATTAACTCTGGAGGGTATGCTACCAACCATACATTTGTAGATTCTCAAAATGGTGGCGCTCCTAAAATCATTAGAGTTAGTCAGTATGCAACTTTTTCAACAGAAAGTGTTCCTTCGGGAGCTGGAAGTATTCGTGGAGTAATGACTAAATACAATTCCGATTATCAATTTATGATTAGAAAATCTGCTGATTTACATCTTTCAAGTCCGCGTCAATTTATTGAAGATTTCACAACAGGAATTGGAGCATGGACAAGTGTTAGTGTAGTTGGAAATGAAATTTGGACAGGAAGTTCGTATGGTAATCCTTCGTTTTGTGCAACTATTTCGGGATACGCGGGTGGAAATAAAAACAATGAAGATTGGTTAATTTCTCCAAGCATTGATTTCACAAATAAAACAATTGGAAAATTAATTTTCGATAGCGCTACTAAATATAATGGTAATAGTCTTCAAGTGTATATTTCTACAAATTATACAGGCGGGGCTCCTTCTGCAGCTACATGGACCTTAGTTTCAGCTACTATGGCACCTGTAAATAGTAATTTTGCTTGGACAAATTCTGGAGCAATTAATATTTCTAGTACTGCTGCTAATCAAAGTAACGTAAGAATAGCATTTAAATATACTTCAACCACTTCTGCTGCGGCAACATGGGAGGTGGATAATGTATTAATTACTGCTAATTAATTTAGCTTTATTCTATAAAGAAAGCCGCTGTACAGCGGCTTTCTTTGTTTATGTATGTATTGACATGAAAATATAAAAGTGTATTGTGGACATAGCTTATTATTCAATTGAAATTGAAAACGTCTCGATTAATTAAATGATAATTGATTATTGATGCCGTGAATAAGCCTAATTAAGTCTAAAATAAGACACGATTAGCGGGTTTAAATATATTTAGTTTATTGATGTAATTTTACCTCACTAATGGCTTAAAAATAAAATGCCCTGATTTTCATCAGGGCATTTTTATAATTAGGAACTCTTTGATTATTTAACAATCAGGAATTCTGAACGTCTGTTCTTAGCATATTCTTCTTCCGTACATGGGTTACAAGGAACAACTGGTTCGCTTTCACCAAATCCTTTACCGCTAATACGCTCTGCAGGTATTCCTTTAGAAATTACATATTGAACAGTTGCTTGTGCTCTTCTGTCTGATAATGAAAGGTTATACGTATCGCTTCCTCTACTATCAGTGTGTGATTTAGCAAATATTACCAACTTATCGTTGTTTTTCATTACCTGAACTAATTTATCTAATTCAAAAGCACCTTGTTGTGTGATGTTACTCTTATCAAATTCAAAATAAATTGGTTTCAATACAATTTCTGTTGGTGTAATAATCACATCAATTGGTTGCAATGGCGCTGGTAATTTAGCAGTTGGTCCTTTGCTTTTCTCTACAGCAAAAACATTTCCTTCAAATCCATCTTTCGATGCCTGAATTGAATACGGAGTGTTACACTCTATTTTAAAGTTTACTTCTCCTTTATTGTTTGAATATTCAGTAGCAATTACATTATTTTTAGAATCTAAAATTGCAACTTTAGCATTGTCCAATATTTCTCCTGTCTTAGCATTTGTAACAATAACTAATAAATCAACGGAACAAAGTGGAGTTGCTAAGAATAAATCGTCTGTACCGTTTCTATTACTAGAAAGGAATCCAATGTTTTTTGCTTTATTAAAAGTAAAGTCGAAATCGTCTTTTTCGGTATTTAGTGGTTTTTCCATATTAACCGCCTCAGTTCCTTTAGCTAAGTCAATTTGAAAAATATCTAATCCTCCGTATCCCGGTTTACCACTAGATGCAAAATATAGTGTAGTATTATCGTCTGCAATAAAAGGGAAACTTTCATTTCCTTCAGTATTCACTTTTGGACCTAAATTTTCAGGTTTACCAAATTCGCTACCATTAATAGAAACTTTCCAGATATCAACACCGCCAATACTTCCAGGCATATTTGAAGAAAAATAAAGTGTTTTACCATCTCTACTCAAACTTGGGTTACTTAATGAATAGTCTTTACTGTTAAAAGGTAATGGCTTAATATTAGACCATGTTTCACCCGATTTAGTAGCAACATATAAATTATTTCTACCTAATTTTAAGTGGTTTGATTTGTCTTTTTCATATAACCCTTCTCTGAAGCTATCACTTGAAAAATACATAGTGTTTCCGTCAGCACTAATTGTAACAGGACCATCATGTCTTTTATGATTAACTGATTCTAATGGAACTGGCTCTGAAAAAGTTCCTGAATCGGCCATAATTGATGTGTAAATATCTAAAAACGGCTCACCACTCCAACCATAATTTTTTCTAGAACCATTTCTAGCACTTGTAAAATAAAGTGTTTTATCATATAAAACCGCTCCAAAATCAGATTTATCTGAACTAATTGCTACAGGTGTTACGGCGTATGTAACTCCTTGTACAAGTTTTGGAACATAATTTGGATTTTCTTTGAACGATTTAGCTCTTAAATCATTTGGAGCTAAAGCTGCAAATTTGCTCATTTGCTTGTTTGACTCTTCATATTTTCCATTTGATTTTAACATTTGGGCATAACGATAATACGTTTCTGCATCCTGCTTTGAAGTAGTAGCTTTTGCATACCATTTTATTGCCTCTGTTGTATTAAACATATTGTAATAAGCATCAGCTATTTGTTTAAATACATATCCATCAGAACTACCTCCATCAACCAGTTTTTGATATTCTTTAATTGCTTTAACATATTCATAACGTTGAAATAATTTATCAGCAATTTTGGTGTCTTGATTTTGAGCAATAATAGAAGTGCTTATTGCTAAAAAACTTAATACTATATATAGATTTTTCATTTTTATACTTGGTTTATGTTAGAAATATCTTGGAGATTGGGATACTTTTTTCGGGAAATTCAAATTAAATAAAATCATGATCTCGTGAGAAGAAGGTGTAGTTACCTTTAAATCTGAAACAATGTGATCGTAGGCGTATCCAATTCTTAAATTTGGATTAACCGCATAATTTACAATTGCACCAAAAGAGTCTTGTAGTCTGTAAGTTCCTCCAACTTCAATTTTATCATTGAATAAGAAGTTGGCAGATAAATCTACAGAAATAGGTGCATTCATTGCCGATTTAATCATAGTAGATGGCTTGAATTTTAAGTCTGGGTTAATATCAAACACATAACCTCCAGTAATAAAGTAGTGTAATGTTTCTGTTCCAAATCGTCTTCCATTATAATCTAAATAACTTGATTTTAACATATTTGGAAGTGAAACTGCAACATAATATTTATTGGTATAATAAAAGAATCCAGAACCAAGATTTAAAAATGATTTACTAGAATTTTGTTGGAAGGCAGGGTCATTTAAATCAGGAACGTGTCCGTCACCAATTTCCGAAAACAATCCAACTTTATGAAAGGTTCCTCCACCTTTTAAACCAAATGCCAATCTACGATCGCCACCAAGATTTAAAGTGTAAGAGAAATCTGCATAAACATTCGTTTCTTCTACAGGACCAATTTTATCATTAATGGCAGAAAGTCCTAAACCTACATTTTTACCAACAGGCGAGTTAATAAAGAAGGTTCCTGTAGTAGGAGCTCCTTCAATATCAAGCCATTGTTTTCTGTATAATATCCCTCCTGTCATGTTTTCTTTAGAACCTGCATAAGCCGGGTTCATAATACTCATGTTATACATGTATTGGGTATATTGAGGATCTTGTTGCGCATTTACATCAACAATTGTGAATAATGCTAACGCAATTAGGAAATATATTTTTTTCATTTTATGAAGATTTATCATTTTACGTTACTAATTATTTAGAATCTCTGTTGATGTATATCCAACCGGTTTTTGTAGGTTGGTTGTTTTTAAACTCAATTACATAGTAATAAGTTCCATCAGGTAGTTCACTACCAGAATTTGATTGTCCTATCCATTCATTGGTATAATCCATCTTAGAATAAACTTTTGTTCCGTATCTATTAAAGATTTCTAATTGTTGAACATTCATTAATCTTAAATCAAAGAAATCATTTTTATTATCATCGTTAGGAGAAATACCTCTTTGAATATCACAGTAAATTCTATCAACTAAAATCGAATGACTTTGCTGGCAACCATCAACTGTAGTTACATTTACATGGAATGTAGCCGGCATTGGAGTGGTTACTGCAGGATCTGTAAAGTATGCAGTAGAATTAAAAGTTGAATTAGTACCAATTGTTGATGTATTACTATTAACGGTCCAGGCAAATGTTGATGTGCTTGGATCAAATGAATTTCCTGAAGGTATAATTTCTAATGTAAAATTATTATCAACACACTCCCCAAATAAAGTATAATCAAATGAAGGAACAAATGCAATAGTTCCAGATGCACTACTACTTATACAACCTGTTGAAGTATTTGTAATAATAACTGAATAAGTTCCTGCTACAGTTGATGTAAATGAAGCAACATTTCCAGGATTAGCAGCTCCAGCTGGAACTGTCCATGCATAAGAATAAGTTGCTGCAGTACCTGGAGTAGCAGTTACTGTAGAAGAAGTTCCGTTACAGACAACTGAACTATTTACCGATACTGTTGGTAATGCATTTATTGTTGCTACGCCAGATGCAGAAGCACTAGCACAACCACTTGTGGTATTTGTAATTACAACAGAATAAGTCCCTGATACAGTAGCATTAAATGAAGCAACGTTTCCTGGGTTAGATGATCCTGCTGGAACTGTCCAAGCATAAGTATAAGTACCCGCTGTTCCAGGAGTTGCAGCAATTGTAGCGCTTACACCACAATTTACTGGATTTGAAACAGTAACTGTTGGTATTGGTTTAAGAGTTACTGTACCACAAACGCTAGAACTTGAACAACTAGTAACAGTATTAGTAATAACAACACAATAAGAACCTGAAACAGTTGCAACAAATGTATCAACGTTTCCTGGGTTAACTGCTCCTGCTGGAACTGTCCAAACATAAGTGTAAGTTCCTGGTGTTCCTGGTGTTGCAGTAACTGTTGCGTTTACACCACATACTGATGGACTATTCACTGTAACTGTAGGTCCAACCGGAGGAGTATTGATTGTTACATTAGTAATTACAGAAATACATCCTGTTAACATATCTTGAACAGTAATATTATGAACTCCAGGAGTAAGACCTGTAAATATTGGACTTGTTTGATATGCACCTCCATCTACATTATATTGATAACTAGTAGTTGTAGAAGTATTCATAGAATAAACTCCAATATTTGAGTAATCATTATTAGCACAATCTGCAGGAGTATTTCCAGCATAATCTAATGCATCCCAATCATTATTATTAAATGTAGCATTTGGCAGTGGAGTAACATTGTTTTTTCTTCTAAAATCTGCACCTTCAGTTCCTACACTTGAAGGAGCCCAATTGTTATTTCCAAATTCACCCCAACTATCAATTAATGTAGTGCCATTAAATAATCCATAATGGTCATGTCCATTAGCAGAGAAGTTTACAGATCCTGAAGCATTATTTTGTGCTCCCAATGATCCATCACCTCCAGGATTAGAACATGCAGTTCCCATATTATAACCTAAAGCAACTACATAAGTTGAGCCTGAAGCAAGATTAACATTGTTTAATGGCAATGTAAATCCGTAGGCATTTCCATTATTAGCAGTTTTAATTGAATAATTAGATAAGTTAATTGATGCTCCAGTTCCATTATATAGTTCTACATAGGATAAAGATCCTGAATTAGAATCGGTAGCTTCAGAGATAAATAAATCTGTTGGTGCTACCCCTCCAGTAACCGAAAGCGGAGAAGTAACTTCTACAGTTCCTGTTGGCACTGCACATGTAGGCTGAGTAATCACATTAACCACTGGAGCCGGTACTGAATTTACAGTAACATTAATGGTTGTAGATACAGCACATTGCCCTGTATTTGGATTAAATGTATAGGTGCCAGTTGTTGTATTACTTACAACAGAAGGAGACCAAGTTCCATTAATAGCAGTTGGCGTATTTGTAGAAGCTGTTGGTAATATTGGAGCAGCAGTTCCTGAACAAATAGGTGCAATTGCATTAAATGTAGGTGTTATTATAGGATTAACAACAACTGTTCCTGAAGCACTTGTGCTTGAACATCCAGTAACTGTATTTGTAATAATCACAGAATATACTCCAGCAACTGATGTTGTAAACGTAGCAACATTTCCTGGGTTTGTAAATCCAGAAGGGACAGTCCAAGAATAAGAGTAATTTCCTGTTATACTAGGAGTTGCTGTGATTGTAGCCAAAGCACTTGCACAAACTGTTGGGCTATTAACAGTTACAGTTGGAATACTAGGGTCAACTAATACAATTGGTGTTGAATAAGGATAAGTACAACCATTCAAAGTTAATGAGAAGTTGGAATAGTTACCTGCAATTAAACCATTAATTACAATTGTACCTGATGCATCCGAAACTAAATTATTAGGACCAACAGGAGTAGTTCCCTGGTTATAAGAAAGACCGTATGAAGTATTTGGTTCCAAACCAGAAATCGAAATAGATCCATTTGCACCTCCACATGTAGAAGGATTTACACTCGCATAACTTGGTTGTGCTTGAATGGTAAAGGTAGCTGTATAATAAGCACCATTATTATCTATTAAGAAATTTTGGTTACAACCTGAAGCACTTGAATCGCTACCAGTTAAATCATAATATACTTGAAGCACATAGTTTCCTGGAGGGTATGCAGTTAAATTTACAGGTGCATATGGAGTAGTAGTTCCATTTGCAACTACTCTTTGCCATTTTTGATCTCCTGGGTTACAAGGCCCACCTGAAGGGAAAGTACTTCCTGAACAATCTTCCAACCAAGGTAAATCCATTACTTGGAAAGCACCCGGTGTAGTTGCAGCAGGATAAACTCTATAATTTAATCTTGCACTACAAAAGTTTGAAGATGTAGATTTAAAAGTTTTAACTTCTGCTCCTCTTAAAATAAAATTATTTGAGTTTTGAACGTAAGTTCCAAAATCAGTATTGGCAAATACATTGGCTGCAGGACCTATTAAGTCTGCGCCTGAACCAACAGTATTAAAGAAATTAGAAGTTGCACAATTTGTTAACCAAACTGCACTTGCGTAACTTCCTAATGCACAACTATTATTAACGGTTACTTGAACAGTTGCTGTTGAAGCACACTGACCCGCGTCAGGTGTAAATGTATAAGTTCCTGAGGTGGTGTTGCTAACAACTGCTGGATTCCATGTTCCAGTTATTGCTGGCGTGTTGTTAGACAATGTTGGTAATACCGGTGCTGGTGTACCAGTACAAATTGGTGCTGGTGTAGTAAATAAAGGTGCTACATTATTGTTTACCGTAATGTCCATTGATGTAGGTACTGCACATTGACCTGCATTTGGTGTAAATGTATAATGAACAGTTCCTGATACAGAAGTATCTATAGTAGCAGGCGACCAAACTCCTGTAATACCTGTAGTATTATTAGAAATCGATGGCAATAGTGGTGCAGTTGATCCTTGACAAATTGGCCCGATTGGAGCAAAGGTAGGTGTAACTGGTGTCAATAAATGTAATAATACATTTTCTGATTTAATTACTTGCGTTCCATCACATGCTGTATAAGTTGCTTGTGCAGTCATGTTTGTGTCTTGTGTAATACAAACTGAAGTAGATAAATTAGGTGTTAGTGGAGCTCCATTTTGTAACCATTGGAAAGTTACATTTGAGTTTCCACTTGGTAAGAATCTCCATGCTTCATTATGTGCTTCCCAAGGACCCGTGTTTCTATTAGGTGGCACAACAGCATTAGTTCCAGCTGCATTTTGAATACCTATTACTCCACTTCCAGAGTTCCAAGTTGTACAAGCTGTTCTATCTTTAATATAAATATCAATAACATTTGAAGTTTCATACAACACCAATTGGCTTGTTTGTAATCCAACATTAATTCCGCAACTAAATTGAGCTTCATTAGTGAAATTAATTACAAATACTCTACATGGAGCAATACCTAATACCTGATAATTAATATTTGGAGCTGCTGGAGGTGTAGTGATACTAGGGTTAGTATCTTGATATGGTGCGTAAATAGCATTTAAAATTGGGAAAGTTGTGCTTGGTATCTGTGCTGTATAAGCCCAAGGACAATTTGAATTTGGTGCATGTGAGTTAAAAGTAACTACACCATTTGAACCAATATTTAAAGCATTATACGCATTTCCATAGAAACAAAATTTAAATGGAATAGGTAAATCTCCAGACCAAACATCATCTACATTAACAGAAACTTGCGTCCCTCCAATAAATGGGAATGGAGGCGCATAAGTTGTAGAATAAACATTATAGGCGCTTGTATCATGAGAATCTGTATAGGTAGCTGTTAAGTTAACACAGTTATTATCTGGACATATATCTAATTGTCCTGGACTTGTTGTTGTTAAATTTAAATTAACCCCTGCACAGTTTGGTAATGGTGGATTAATATATAATGGTGTTACAGTTGACCAGAAACTAGAATCTGTAGGAGAACATACTGCTCTCACATAAACATCATAAAAAGTTCCTATTGTTAATCCAGTAAGGGTATATGGGTTAGTGTTTACCATAGTTCCTGTTGCTCCCGGAAGTGGTGCTGGAGAACCTTGAGGTAAAATAATAATTTCCCATTGCGTTGCCGTTCCGTTTTCTGTCCAAGTTACTGTTGCCGTAGTATCTGAAGTAGATCCTGCAGAAACTGCAGTAGGTTTAGGACAAGTAGGTGGAGTACAGATGGTATTATCAGTGAATAGTAAAGTATTTTGTAACCCAGAACCAGGAGCATGTGTGTAAATTACATCACCTAAGAAACTTGTAATAGATACACCAACTTCTGTAGCAAACGTACCGCCTGCATTCCAAAATAATTGGAAAGGCCCAGGGCATAAAGTTACAGAAACATTCTGAGGAGTAGTTCCTTGAGCAGCTGTTGGCCCAGTTAAGGTAGCTACAGTAACTCCATTTTGAATTACGCTCATAGTATTTCCATTCCATCCATCACCGAATGAATCTTTTACAGTGAAAATATAATTACATGCATTATCACAAGGGGTAGTTGTTACGGTTTTTGGAAGAGACCAAGGGCTAGAACTAGTAGACGAACAAACTGCTCTAATGTAAATATCGTAACAAGTAGATATTGATAAACCAGTAATTGTGTATGGATTTGTAGAAACTGAAATTGCGCCAGTTGTAGTTGCTGTAGGCGCAGGTGAGCCACAAGGTAATGCAAGTATTTCCCATGCAGAAGCTACAGTAGTATCAGGATTGGCTGGCTGTGTCCAAGTTAATGTTATTGCAGTACTTTGAACTGTAGGAGCATTAATTACTACTGGATTTTGACATGCCGGAGCTGGAGCACAACTAACATTTGCAACCCATCCAGCAGCATTTGTAGTTCCATTAGATGTAAATACAAAAGTTAGACATCCATCAGGTGAAACAGAAGTTACAGGTTGAGGTATAGTAGTCCCTGAATAAGTTCCTAACAATAATCCTGTAGTACCATTCCCACTGTATACTTTTAATAGGTCATTACCTAATTCTGTATTGAAAGATGTAAAAGTAACTGTAACTCGATCGCCTGGATTTGTAGGACAAATTGTAGTTGTACCTGTAGCAGCTGTAATGTTATTAGCATAGTTTGATCCAATTCCTCCTGGGTCTACAAAGTTTCCTCCACAAATAGGTGGTGCGATTGGAGTTGTTGCAGTTGTTGGACCAGTCCATGAACTTGCACTAGTAGAAGAACAAACTGCTCTTACGTAAAAATCATAACAAGTTAATGGAGTTAAACCAGTAACTGTAAATGGATTTGAAGATGCTGAAATTACTCCAGTTGAAGAAGCAGTTGGAGCAGGTGATCCACATGGTAAAGCTAATACTTCCCATGCAGTTGGAACTGTTGTATCTGGGTTAGCAGGTTGTATCCATGCTAATTGAACAGAGTTATATAATACTGTAGATGATGGTGCGTTTAATAAAATTGGTTTTTGACAAGCTGGTGCTGGAGCACAAGTAACATCTGCCAACCAACCAGCGGAAGTTGTAGTAGCATTAGATGTAAATACAAATGTTAAGCAACCATCAGGTGAGGATGATGTAATTGCTGGAGGAATTGTGGTTCCTGAAAAGGTTCCTAAAAGATTTCCAGTAGTTCCATTTCCATCATATACTTTTAAAATATCATTATTTAATTGAGTATTGAAAGCTGTAAACGTTACGGTAACTTGATCACCTGGGTTTATTGGACAAATTGGAGTAGAGTAATTCGCATTATTTGCGTAATTCCCAGTTAATCCTCCTGTATCTACAAAATTTCCTCCACAAATAGGTGGTGCTATTGGAGTTGTAGCATTTGTAGGTCCTGTCCATTCACTATTAGTAGCACAAACTGCTCTAACATAAAAATCATAACAAGTTAATGGTGCCAATCCAGTTACAGTAAAAGGATTTGTTGGCGCTGCAATTACCCCTGTAGAAGATGCTGTAGGAGCAGGAGATCCACATGGTAATGCAATTACTTCCCAAGCTGTTGATACAGTAGTGTCTGGATTAGCTGGTTGAGTCCATGCTAATTGAACAGAATTATAAAGTACAGTTGGTGTATTTAATAAGATTGGTTTCTGACAAGCAGGTGCAGGCGAACATGTAACATTCGCGACCCATCCAGCTGCATTTGTTGTTCCATTTGATGTAAATACAAAAGTTAAACATCCGTCAGGTGATGATGAAGTTATCGGAGCTGGGATAGTTGTTCCAGAATAAGTACCTAATAAGGTACCTGTTGTTCCATTTCCATCATATACCTTTAAAGTATCATTGTTTAATTCAGTATTAAATGCTGTAAAAGTTACTGTAACTTGGTCTCCAGCTGTTACTGGACAAATTGGATAAATTGTATTTGCATTATTAGTATAATTTCCAGCTTGACCTCCATCGTCAATAAATTGACCACCACAAACTGGTGGTGCAACAGCTGTTGTAAATAAAAATGGTCCTGTCCAAGCACTAAATGTTCCATCACCGCAATCTGCTCTTACCCAATATTGGTATGCTGTATCAGCATTTAATCCAGTAATAGGGTTTACAGTGCTAGAGGTAGTTGTTGTTCCTGATCCAGAAGGTATCGCAGAACCTGCGGTTTGAACAACATATTCCCATGAAGTTGCCGCAGGGCTTGTCCAAGATAAATTAGTTCCATCAAATGTTGTCCCAGAAACTGCTAAACCAGTAGGAGCGGCACAATTTAATTGTTGGATAACCAGATTATATGGATACGTTTGTGTTGCAGAAGTAGAAGAAAGAACAATAATATAGGTTTGCCCTGCTGTTACATTTAAACTTGGGATGTCTCTTACTCCATTCGTAGCATTTGCTACTCCAGCTAAACAGGATACTCCAACATTTGCACAACCATCATAAACAAACATACTTGAATTGGTAGCGGTTGCACCCTGTGGTGTCATTGTAATACTAATTGCTCCTGTTGTATCTGCGGTGTAGGTGTAGAACACATCGTTACCAGTCATATAATTCGTAGCAGAAGTAATACATCCGGCAGGTTGTGTGGTATCTGTAGTATCACTATAATTTGCAGTAGTATCTGTGGTACTGTAAGGTAAGGCTGGCGGAACAACGATTGCAGAGGCACAATATAAACCAGGAGTTAATGTAGTAAAATTGAATGGTCCCACCCAAACACTATCACTATCAGGACATTTTGATCTTACATAATAAACATAGCCTGTAGCTGGTGTCAATCCAACTGCAGGATAAGGTAAAGCACCATTATAAATATCTCCTGCCCCTGTAGGAGTTCCTGTTGCAGGAACTACTTCAATTTCCCAAGAGGTAGATCCACTAGGGTTAGACCAGTTTAAGTCAGCACTATTTTGCGTAATATTTGTTGCAGTTAAATTATTTGGTGCCAAACATTGTTGAACAATTTTTACATCATCAACATACCAGCTATTCCCTCCTAAGGATCCTGTTGGCTGAGTAAAAACTCTAACAAAAGCTAAGTATATTTGTTGACCCGCATAAGCAGATAAATCTACCGTTTTTTGTTCATATATATTATAGGTAGCAACAAGATTGGTTTGATTCCAAGATTGAACTGTAGTAGAATAATTGGCTGGGTTTGTTTGAGAACCTGCAGCGGTATTTGTATTTACCTTAATTACATAATCTACAACATCACCCACATTAAAACCTAATCTAGTCCAAAATGTTAACTGACCACTTGCTGGTACAGTAATTAAAGGAGTGGCCAAAAAATCTTGAGAGGTGTTTCCTAAACCTATTTGCTTTCTATTAATAAAAGCTGCCTGAGTTCCCGCATAAAAATTGGTAGTTGCACGGTCCCATCTTTTCTTTGGTGTTCCAGCAACTCCATTGTCAAAAACAGCCCATTGGTTTCCAGCTACACCTGTTCCCAATGTCCATGGAGAAACCGCTGTTGCAAGAGGTAAATCTGGACCTGTTGTGCTCTCAAAGCCTTCTGTTCCAGGGGTTGGAAATTGAGAATATCCAACAAAGGAAATCAATAAAGCGAATAGTAAAAAGGTAATTTTTCTCATTATTATTTATTAATTTTAATTATATTTATGCTTGATAGATTTTATTTAATCTCCAAATTTAAAAAAAAATATGAAAAAAGCATTTAAATTTTAATTTAATAGCAAAATATTAGTTTTTTTATTCTTTTTATTTTTTAAAGTTTCCCATAAACCGCAACAATTACTTAATTTTGTAACAGATAAATTATTATGTTAGAAAAAGAAAAAATAAATTTCGAAAAAACAGTAATTGTTGGAATTGTTACACAAAATCAAAGCGAAGAAAAGCTAATCGAATATTTAGATGAGCTAGAATTCCTAACCTTCACTGCAGGCGGCGAAGTAATAAAAAGATTTTGGCAAAAGATGGACAAACCTAATCCGAAAACTTTTTTGGGTACTGGAAAAATTGAAGAAATTCATCACTTTGTAAAATCAAATGAAGTATCTACTATTATTTTTGATGATGAGCTTTCTCCTTCTCAACAAAAAAACATATCTAGAATAATTGATTGTAAAATTTTAGATAGAACCAACCTCATCCTAGATATATTTGCGCAAAGAGCAGAAACTTCCTATGCAAGAACTCAGGTAGAATTAGCACAATGTATTTATTTACTTCCGCGTTTATCAGGATTGTGGACGCACCTAGAACGTCAAAAAGGAGGTATCGGAATGCGTGGCCCTGGAGAAACAGAGATTGAAACCGACCGAAGAATTGTAAGGGATCGTATTAGTTTATTAAAAGATAAAATTAAAACGATCGACAGACAAATGTCGATTCAAAGAAGTAACAGAGGGGCAATGGTTCGTGTTGCACTTGTTGGATATACTAATGTCGGTAAATCAACTTTAATGAATGCCATTGGCAAAAGTGATGTTTTTGTAGAAAACAAACTCTTTGCAACTTTAGACACTACAGTTAGAAAAGTAGTGATAAAAAACATGCCCTTTTTACTTTCCGATACCGTTGGGTTTATTAGAAAATTACCCACCCAATTAATTGAATCTTTCAAAAGTACATTGGACGAAGTCCGTGAGGCGGATTTATTACTTCATGTTGTAGATATTTCGCATCCCGATTTTGAAGATCACATCGAATCGGTGAATCAAATATTATTAGACATAAAAAGTGATAACAAACCAATGATTATGGTGTTTAATAAAATAGACGCCTATCAACACCTTACTATTGAGCCGGATGATTTAATAACTGAAAAAACTAGCAAACATTATACTCTAGAGGAGTGGAAAGCAACCTGGATGAATAATGTAGGAAAGAAAAAGGCGCTTTTCATTTCAGCCACCGAAAAAGAAAATTTTGAACAATTTAGAGAGGTTGTTTATGAGGCGGTTAGAGAAATACATATAACAAGATTTCCTTACAATAAGTTTTTATACCCCGATTACAAAGATGCTCTTGAAGATAAAGAATAAAAAAACGCCCTTAACGGGCGTTTTATGTTTTTAAAATCCATAATTTACTCCCAAGCCAATAACTTGGCGAATTTGTAATCCTGGAAAAGCATTATCATCATAAATAGTTTGAAGCGCAAAATTGGTCGTTAAATATTTATTTACTTTCATTGTTACATTAATAGTATTATCTATATCAATATTCTCTGGGCTTTCGGAATAATTTGAATATAAATTCAAAATGTTTTCCACAACAACATTTTCCATTAATTTGAATTTATAATAGGCATTAACAGCCGCTCCAAATTCATATCGACTAGAGTGTCCTTGAAGAACTCCAAAAGAAGAACCATTTTGCGTAAATCGGGAATCAACAAGAATAATTTTTGAAGTTGCAGGCGCAATGTTAATTTTTAAATTATCGCTTTTTTTCCACAACATCCCTGGCCCAAATTGAAAATAGGCGGGTGAGAAAAAATGAGAGGTTTTTACTCCCGATTCAAACCCCGAATCAAATTGGGTTTTGAAGTTTAAAAAAGCCGAATAAAACCATTCGCCACCTGCTTTCTTTCCTAGTAAGGAACTAAATAGGAGTCGGTCATCCGATTTTTGCATTTCTTGATACTTAATTTTTGTAAGTCCATAGGCAGCAATTATTTTATTATCCCAAGTCCAACTATCTCCTTTGTAATTAATGTCATAATTTAAACCTAGGCTCCCTGAAATATTACTTTGCCCTCCCGCCAGCCAATTCTCAAATGTGGCTTGATTCGCCAAGAAGGTAAACATCCCTTTTTTATACCATCCATTTGGCCTATCAGCATCTATTTTGGAAATAATCTCTTCTGTCTTTTTGAGAAATTCTTTCTCGCTAGTTTGACCATAAAAATTAGTTACTAATAATAAGAAACTAAAAACTAAAACCCCTTTTTTCATAAGTGCTACAAATTAAAATTTAGAAATAAAAAATTGTTTTGATTGAGGGCTTGGTATTATCATTAAGAATTATACTAATATTAAGATACATAAAAATATTAATTATTCCTATTTACTTTTAAATAAAGGAACTGCCGAACAGGCTTCTCCATACATAATGCTTTTAGCAAATGGTAGTAATTTTTGAATTGCCATCACATAAGCCGATTCGGGAACGGGTTTTTTAGAACACCCTTTTAAGATGACTGGCTTATCTTGATATATAGAATAATCTATCTTGGATAGTGCCTCTTGATATAAATAAGTTTCCATATCAATAGTAGTTCCTAGAACTACTTTTTGGGCAAATGGAGATAGATAAGTTGTGACTAAAATACTTGCCCATGCAGGAAGAATGGCATCAGAAGAACAATGAATTGAAACCAAATGGTTTTGATATTGAGTCCAATCATGATTTTTCAATGCCTCACGAAAGTCTTTTTCTTTTAATAGAAATCCCTCATAAAGCCATTGCGAAATATCCAACTGCGTTCGAATACCCGCAACATAATAATCCTCCAAATCAAAAACTTGAAGCGAAGAATTAGCAACTTTATTTATTATTTCTTCCATTTGTTTAAAGCATTCCTAATTCTAATTTGGCTTCTTCACTCATTAAATCTTTACTCCAAGGCGGATCAAAAGTGATCTCTACTTCACACGATTTAATGGCATCTATTTTGGTTACTTTTTCTTCAACCTCACGAGGTAAGGTTTCGGCTACAGGGCAATTAGGCGAGGTTAAAGTCATTAATACTTTTACTTCGTTTTCTTCATTAATCATCACATCATAAATCAATCCCAATTCATAAATATCTACTGGGATTTCTGGATCGTAAATGCTTTTTAAAACTTTTACAACCGATTCTCCTAAATTAATTTCGTCCTTGTATTCTTCCATAATTGATATGATTTGGGCAATATGTTTTTTATTTTTTAATTTATTTTTGACTGTAGGCTAAGGCATACATTTTTATTTGTTTTATCATTGAAACTAATCCGTTGGCGCGGGTAGGTGACAAATGTTCTTTGAGTCCTATTTCATCAATAAAATCGGTGTTTGCTTCTAAAATATCTGAAGGTTTCTGATTGGAAAAAACCCGAATTAAAATGGCAATAATTCCTTTCGTTAAAATGGCATCACTATCTGCCGTAAAAACCAATTTATCTTCAGCCAACTCTCCATGAACCCAAACTTTCGATTGACATCCTTGAATAATATTGTCTTCTGTTTTATATTCCTCCTGAATTAATGGCAATGATTTTCCTAGTTCTATAATAAATTCATAGCGTTGCATCCAATCATCAAACATTGAAAACTCATCTATTATTTCGGCTTGTATTTCTTGTATAGTCATTTATTCTTTTGTTGCTACTAATAGTACTTTTTTGATAAAATCTTCTATTTCAATAGGAGGGTTTCCATGGTCAAAACTAGCGGAATTATATTCTTTTTCTTTATTAGTCACTTTTAAATTTGCTATTGCAGCACCATCATAAAGTCGCTTTTGAGTTGGCCCTTCATAAGTGCTCAATTTTTCTAAATCAAGTTTGCCAAACAACTGTACTAAATCGCTCCAATTTGCATCTGAAATTTTTGAAGTAACTCCCAGACCCTCATCATTTTTGTCTTTATTGATAGAAACTTCTTGATTGTGGATGGTAATTTTTTGGAAGCTCCCTCTAGAGGTTGTCGTATAAACAATCTCGGCAGTTGCAAGTTGTCGTTTCTCTTCATTGGAACACCCTTTTGTCATAAAAAGAGTCAAAAATAATAGTGCGATAGTTTTCATAATTTTGGTTTTAAGCTAACATACTAACTGCTTTTTTTAGGGCGTCTACAAAGATATCTATTTCTTCCTTGGTGTTGTAAAAAGCAAAACTTGCTCTTATCGTTCCAGGAATAGAAAAATAATCCATAATTGGTTGTGCACAATGATGACCTGTTCTTACAGCTATTCCTAATTTATCTATAATTGTGCCAATATCATACGGATGGATTTCTGCTACATTAAATGAAATTACAGATGCTTTATTTGCTGCAGTTCCAAAGATTTTCAACCCCTCAATTTCAAGTAGTTTTTCGGTGGCATAATCCAACAATTCTTGCTCGTATGCAGCAATGTTGTCGAAGCCAATTTCATTCAAATAATCGATAGCAGTTCCTAATACAATTCCACCTTCAATATTTGGAGTTCCCGCCTCTAATTTATGAGGTAATTCGGCGTAGGTGGTTTTTTCAAAAGTTACGCTCGCAATCATTTCGCCACCACCTTGAAAAGGCTGTAATTTGTTTAACCAAGCTTCTTTTCCATATAGAATTCCAATTCCAGTTGGGCCGCAAATTTTATGTCCAGAAAAAACATAAAAATCACAATCTAATGCCTGAACATCGGGTTTTAAATGTGGCGTTGCTTGCGCTCCGTCAATTAATATTGCAGCGCCATATTGGTGCGCTTTTTCAATTAGATATTCAATTGGATTAATTGTTCCCAAAGCATTGGAAATATGATTAACGGCAACAATTTTGGTTTTATCCGAAAGTAATTTATCGTACTCTGAAAGCATTAATTCTCCGTTATCATTCATCGGAATTACTTTCAAAATAGCACCGGTTCGTTCACATAACATTTGCCATGGAACAATATTGCTGTGGTGCTCTATTGCAGAAACCAATACCTCATCGCCAGCTTTAATCATAGATGAAATTCCGCTGGCAACTGTATTAATGGCATGGGTTGTCCCCGATGTAAAAATAACTTCGTGCGGAAATTTAGCATTGAGGTGCTTTTGTATTTTCCCTCTTGAAACCTCATAAGCGTCGGTTGCTAATTGACTCAAGGTGTGAACACCGCGGTGAATGTTCGCGTTGTATTCCTGATAATATTTTGAAATCGCATCAATAACGACTTGAGGTTTTTGAGAAGTTGCTCCGTTATCGAAATATACGAGTGGTTTGCCATTTACTTTCTCAGAAAGTATCGGAAAATCAGCGCGTATTTTTTGTATATCTAACATTGTTATTTAGAATTTTTCTAAATACAAAAGTAATAAAAATGCCAATTATATTTAGCAACTTGCCGTTAATAATTATTTAAACTTTTTGTTGGTGTATTTATTACTAAATTGCATTCCCAATTAACATCGAAAAATGAAAAAATTTCTTAAATATTTTGCGCTTGCTATAGTTGTTTTATTCGTTTATTTTGGAATAACTACTTATCCTAAATTGGATTTGATTTCTGGGTTTTCGGCTAAAAGTACAGCTTCTGGACATTTTTTAGACAACCGCCCTTTACAAATTATTGAACAAGGAGACAATGATATTCCGTTGGTGAATTTAGCTGCAAATTCTATTAATGAAGCGGGAAAATTTGCTGTTTCAAGCATTTACGGAATCAAAGAGCGCAAAGCAATTTACCGAGTAGGTCTAGGTGCAACATTGATTAATGAACATTTCGATACTAGCAAGCCTTATGAAGTTCCGAGAAGAACAAATGCCCATATCAATTTACCTTTCCCTTATGGTGATAAAGAACCTAAAGACACGGTTTTTTCGAACATTGATTACAAAAAATTAAATGCTGCAGTTGACAATTCTTTTGATAAAAAAGGAGAAAAAAACAAACGAACTCGAGCCATTCTAGTTGTTTATAAAGATCATATTATTGCCGAAAAATACGATGCCAATTTCAATAAAAACTCCAGACTTTTAGGATGGTCGATGACTAAAAGCATCACTGGAACCCTATTTGGAATTTTGCAAAAACAAGGAAAATTAGACATAAATAAACCCGCTCCAATTGCTGAATGGAAGAAAGATAATCGTGCTAAAATCACGTTGAATGATTTGCTTCATATGAACTCTGGCTTAGAGTGGGAAGAAAAATACGATAAGATTTGTGACGCTACTAAAATGCTTTTTCAAGCAGAAGACATGTCCCGATCACAATTAGAAAAACCGGCTGCTTTTGCACCAAATACCCATTGGAATTACTCTTCGGGAACCACCAATTTATTAAGTGGAATTATCAGAAATCAATTTAAAACACACCAAGAGTATTTGGACTTTTGGTACAGCGCTTTATTAGACAAAATTGGCATGCATTCGGCAATTATAGAAACTGATATGGCTGGAAATTTTGTAGGTTCTTCATACGGCTGGGCAACCGCAAGAGATTGGGGAAAATTTGGGCTATTATATCTACACAAAGGCAATTGGAATGGAGAGCAATTATTTGAGGAAAGTTGGGCAAAATATGTAGCAACACCCACCAATACTTCCAATGGAAGATATGGCGCGCAATTTTGGTTAAACTCAGGGGGTTATTTCCCAGATGTACCCAAAGAAATGTACTATGCCAGCGGATTTCAAGGGCAAATGGTTGCTATATTCCCAAGCAAAGATTTAGTAATTGTTCACCTTGGATTGAGCGAAAAATTTGACTTCAATGGGTTGTTAAGCGAGGTAGTTAAGAGTATAAAATAATTACAAATCAAATCCTAAATTAACGCCCAATTTTGTAGCGATAATTTTAGTAATTCGTTGTTTCAATTCGGGTATTTTAATACTTTCTATCACTTCGTTTGAAAAGGCGTACATCAACAAGGCTTTGGCTTCTTTCTTCGGAATTCCGCGTTGTTGCATGTAAAACATAGCGCTTTCGTCTAATTGTCCAATAGTACAACCGTGCGAACATTTTACATCATCTGCAAAAATTTCCAATTGTGGCTTGGCATTAATTGTTGCTTTATCGCCAATTAAAATGTTATTATTTTGCTGAAAAGCATCTGTTTTTTGTGCCTCTTTTTCAACAAATATTTTACCATTAAAAACCCCTGTTGAACTATCAGCAAGAATGGTTTTATAGTTTTGATGGCTTTCGCAATTAGGCGTTGCGTGATTTACAAGTGTATAATGATCAACATGTTGCTTATCGCCAAGAATGGTAATTCCTTTTAAAGTAGAATCGATTCGCTCTCCAAAATGATAGAAATTCAAGTTGTTTCTAGTAATGTTTCCTCCAAATGAGAAGGTATGAACCGAAACTCTACTTTCTTGTTTTTGAGAAATATAGGTGTTGTCAACCAAGTTAGCAGATTGCAAATCATTTTGAATTTTGTAGTAATCTACAATTGCTCTTTTTTGGGCAAAAATCTCGGTTACCGAATTCGTCAGCACCGGGTTTTCGTTTAAACTTTGGTGTCTTTCAATTATTTGAACATGCGCATTTTCACCAACCACAACCAAATTTCTCGGCTGCACCATTAAGGCAGCTTCTACACCAGTAGAGAAATAGATGATCTCAATTGGCTTTTCAACAACCTTACTTTTTGGAATGTGAATGTACGCTCCTTCATTTGCGAAAGCGGTATTTAAGGAAGTCAATGACTCCTCTTTGTTAGCAATTTTATTGAAGTATTCGTCAATAACCATCTTGTATTTTGGCTTGGTTAATGCCGATGACATAAGACAAACATCCAATCCGTCATGAGTAGTAGAAGATAAAAAAGAAGAAAATTTTCCGTCAACAAAAATCACTTTGTAAGTGTCTATTTCGTGTAAAAAATATTTTTTTACATCGGCAAATTCAATAGAATTTTCATTTTTTGGAAATACAGAATAGTCATTTTTTAAAATCGAATTCAGCGAGGTATACTTCCAAGCTTCCTCTTTTTTTGTAGGGAATCCTTTATTTTCAAAGTTTTTTATCGCTGCCGTACGCGTATCGTGCAGCGTTGAATGAACATCAATTTGTTCTTCAAAAGCCATGAACGAGGATACTAATTTTTCTTTCAAATCCATGTTACACCAACTCGTTTTTAATCCAATCGTATCCTTTTTCTTCCAACTCGTAAGCCAATTCTTTTCCACCTGATTTTACGATTTTTCCATCCATTAAAACATGAACAAAATCTGGGATAATATAATCTAACAAGCGCTGGTAGTGCGTGATTACAAGTACCGCGTTGTTTTCATTTTTTAATTTATTTACACCATTGGCAACAATTCGAAGTGCATCAATATCAAGACCTGAATCGGTTTCATCAAGAATCGCAATTTTTGGTTCCAACATGGCCATTTGGAAGATTTCATTACGTTTCTTTTCTCCTCCCGAAAACCCTTCGTTTAACGAACGAGATAAAAATTTACGGTCCATTTCTAACAATTCCGATTTCTCACGAATCATTTTCAACATTTCATTTGCCGGCATTTCCTCTTGCCCGTTGGCTTTTCTTTTCTCGTTGATAGCAGTTTTAATGAAATTAGTCACCGATACTCCTGGAATCTCAACTGGATATTGAAACGACAAGAAAACTCCTTTATGCGCTCTTTCTTCAGGCGCTAATTCAGAAATGTCTTCTCCGTCTAAAAGTATAGTGCCTTCTGAAACTTCGTAGTTTTCATTCCCGGCAATGATAGAAGAAAGCGTACTTTTTCCGGCGCCATTTGGTCCCATAATCGCATGTACTTCTCCGGCATTAATTTGAAGGTTTATCCCTTTTAATATTTCTTTATCTTCAACTGAAGCGTGTAAATTTTTGATTGATAACATTTGATTTATTTATTATGAACAATTATGTCTTTATTGTTGAGTAAAATCTTGTTTTTTTTCAGGTAAAATTTCTATGAAGTAGTATACGATTTCTGATATTACTCCAACAAAAATAAAAAGTAAAATCCACATCAATATTTTATTTCCGTAATCGTTTTTATTTGATTTTGTTAAATGGATGATATCAAAAATTTTTATCCCAATAGAAATTATAACAGATAAAATTAATATCGCAAATGCTCCAATAATGTTTTTGAAAAAATCTATTGAAGGTGTTTCTCCAGTTTGGTTTTCTAAATTTTCAATATTGGCAAAAAAGAATGAAAATAAATAAATTAGATAAGCCAATATCCCAATAATTGGGAGAAAATGTAATATTCCTAAAAGTACTTTTTGATTTTTAGTTAAATTCATATGTGTTTATTTTATCCTACAGATCCCTCTAACGAAATTTCTAATAATTTTTGTGCTTCTACGGCAAATTCCATTGGTAATTTATTCAAAACCTCTCTACTAAATCCGTTTACAATTAAGGCAATGGCTTTCTCAGTTGGAATACCGCGTTGATTGCAATAAAACACTTGATCTTCCCCAATTTTTGAAGTAGTTGCTTCGTGCTCAATTTTTGCGGAAGCATTTTTACTTTCGATATATGGAAAGGTATGTGCGCCACAATTGTTGCCCATCAATAGCGAATCACATTGAGAGAAATTTCGCGCGTTTTCGGCATTGGCACTAATTCGAACCAAACCTCTATAACTATTTTGTGATTTACCTGCAGAAATTCCTTTCGAAATGATAGTCGATTTTGTGTTTTTTCCCAAGTGAATCATTTTGGTTCCGGTGTCGGCTTGTTGGTGATTGTTGGTCACTGCAATCGAGTAAAATTCACCTATCGAATTATCACCTTTCAACACACATGACGGGTATTTCCATGTAACCGCAGAACCGGTTTCAACTTGAGTCCAAGAAATCTTCGCGTTTTTTTCGCACAACCCTCTTTTGGTCACAAAATTATAAACCCCGCCTTTTCCTTCTTTGTTTCCGGGATACCAGTTTTGAACCGTTGAATATTTAATTTCGGCATCATCCAACGCGATCAATTCAACC
This sequence comes from Flavobacterium sp., assembly GCF_046073885.1. Classification (GTDB taxonomy): domain Bacteria; phylum Bacteroidota; class Bacteroidia; order Flavobacteriales; family Flavobacteriaceae; genus Flavobacterium. The sequence continues at coordinate 57,607 of NZ_JBJTND010000011.1, read as the reverse complement.
ACCGCAGCATGCAGTTGGTTTTCGTCTCTACTTGGTGCTGTACATCCCTCAAGATACGAAACATAACTGCCTTCGTCGGCAACTAATAGGGTTCTTTCAAATTGCCCTGTTCCGGCTTGATTGATTCGGAAATAAGTAGATAATTCCATTGGACAACGTACGCCTTTTGGAATATAACAGAAGCTTCCATCAGAAAAAACTGCCGAATTTAAAGCGGCATAAAAATTGTCTTTTTGAGGAACTACGGTACCTAAATATTTTTGAACCAATTCTGGATATTCTCTAATTGCCTCAGAAATACTCATAAAAATAATTCCTTTTTCTGCTAATGTTTTTTTGAACGTAGTAGCAACCGAAACCGAATCTACCACAATATCCATAGCGATATTGTTCATTTTCTTTTGTTCGTCCAGCGAAATTCCTAGCTTTTTGTACATGGCTAAAAGTTCCGGATCTACGTCATCAAGAGTTTTATTTGGATCGGCTTTTTTAGGTGCAGAATAATACGAAATGGCTTGAAAATTTGGTTTTTCGTAGTGTACATTTGCCCATTCTGGCTCGGTCATTTGCTCCCAAGAACGAAAGGCTTCAATACGCCAATCAGTCATCCATTGCGGTTCTTCTTTCTTTTTTGAAATAGCTCTAACAATGTCTTCGTTTAATCCAATAGGAAAGGTCTCCGAATCCAATTCGGTGTAAAATCCGTATTCGTATTCTTTATTTTCTAATTCGACTTTTAAGTCTTCTTCGGTATATTTTGACATAATTTTTTCTATAATGAGAAAGACTCTCCACAGCCACAAGTTCTACTCGCGTTGGGATTATTGAATACAAAACCTTTTCCGTTTAAACCGCCTGAAAACTCTAAAATAGTTCCGGCAAGATATAAAAATGACTTTTTTTCAACCACAATTTTTACTTGATTGTCTTCAAAAATTTTGTCATTTTCATTCGTTTCTTTGTCAAATTTTAATTCGTAAGATAGCCCAGAGCAGCCGCCACTTTTAACCCCAACTCGAACAAAATCTTTCGTTGGATCAAATCCGTCTTCCTGCATCATCGAAACAATTTTTTTACTTGCAGTATCTGAAACTTTTATCATAATAATATTCGTTTTAAATCTTCTTTGCAATAAGAAATTTAGTTAAAAGTAAATTTGCTTATTTTGATTTTGTCTAAATAAAGGGCAAAGTTACTACAAATATCCTTTTTTTCCACAACCTATAACATTTTTATAACGTATAATTCGATAGAAAAAATTGATTATTGCATCGAATTAAACGAACTTATTTCTAAATTGCAGACTTTTAATAGCAGAAAAACATGAAACTTTACCCAATTGAAGCAGGAAATTTTAAGTTAGATGGCGGTGCAATGTTTGGTGTAGTTCCAAAAACCATTTGGAATAAAACCAACCCTGCAGACGAAAATAATCTAATTGATATTGCGGCTCGTTGTTTGCTTATTGAAGACGGTAAGCGTTTAATTCTTATTGATACCGGAATGGGAAACAAGCAATCGGAGAAATTTTTTGGTTATTATTCACTTTGGGGATCGCATTCGCTAGATAAATCTTTGGCAAAATATGGCTTTCACCGCGATGATATCACCGATGTTTTTATGACGCATTTGCATTTTGACCATTGTGGCGGAAGCGTCAATTGGAACAAAGATAAAACCGGCTATGAAGTTGCATTTAAAAATGCAAAATACTGGACCAACGAAAACCATTGGGAGTGGGCTACAAAACCAAATCCGAGAGAAAAAGCTTCTTTTTTACAAGAAAACATCATGCCAATGTATGAAAGCGGACATCTTAATTTCATTAAAAGAAATGAAGGTGATTTTATAGAAAAATCGGAGTTGGGATTCGGGGTTTATTTTGTAGATGGCCATACCGAAAAAATGATGGTGCCGTACATTCAATACCAAGATAAAACAATTTGTTTCCCTTCGGATTTGTTGCCAACAGCCGGTCACGTTCCAATTCCGTATGTGATGGGGTACGACACAAGGCCGTTATTAACCATGCCAGAGAAATCAAAATTTTTAATGGCTGCTGCCGAAAACAACCATTATCTTTTTCTAGAACACGATGCACATAACGAAATCATTACAGTTGAAAAAACCGAAAAAGGAGTACGAATTAAAGAACTGTTTACTTGTAATGACATCTTAATTTAGTGTTAATCCTTTCGGAAGTTCTATTTAAAGACAATATTTTTATACCAATTATCAAATTAATCAAATAAATATGAAACTATTTAATCCATTTTACATCTCTGCAGTAGCCATTGTTGCTAGCGCATCTGTCTCAGCACAAGAAAAAAATAGCGCTGTAGTTGCCAAAAAAACACCCTTAACCGAAATTCAAAAAAAGCGTTGGAGTCACCTTGATTTAAAAACAGACTCTATACCTGGAATGAGCGTTGATAAAGTGTATTCGGAATTATTAAAAAATAAGAAAGGAACAAAAATCATTGTGGGTGTAATCGATTCTGGATTGGATATTGATCACGAAGATTTAAAAGGTAAAATCTGGACAAACACTAAAGAAATTCCTGGAAATAACATTGATGATGACAAAAACGGATTTATTGATGACGTGCACGGTTGGAACTTTCTTGGGGAGGCTACAAATGAAAATTTGGAGTTAACTAGAATTGTAAAAAAGGGTGATGATGGATCAGAAATTTATAAAGCAGCCAAAGCAGAGTTAGACCAAAAATTAACTGAAATAAAAAGACAAAAACCTCAAGTAGACATGATTTCTAAGGCAAATAAAGAAATTCAAACTTACTTGAAAAAAGACAAATACACTGTTGAGGAACTTAAAAGTATTGTTACTACAGACGCTAGTTTATCAAGAAGCAAAATGATTATGTCAAGTATTGCAGCTCAAGCAGGTGAAGGTTTTCAAGATGAAATTAATTCGTATGTAGACTATGTTTATGACCAATTAAATTACAATTTAAATGTTGATTTTTCTGGTAGAAAAGTAGGTGATAATCCAGACGATATGAAAGAAACACACTACGGAAACGGAAATGTAAAAGGACCAGATGTAGAAGACGCTCTTCACGGAACGCATGTGGCAGGTATTATTGCTCAAACACGTGGAAACGGAATTGGAGGAGATGGTGTTGTTGCTAATAATGTTGAGATTATGGCGGTTAGAGCGGTTCCAAATGGAGATGAGTACGATAAAGATATTGCATTGGCAATTCGATACGCAGTAGATAATGGGGCTAAAGTAATCAACGGAAGCTTTGGTAAAGATTACTCTCCACACAAAGAATGGGTTTGGGAGGCAATTAAATATGCGGCTAGTAAAGACGTGTTAATTGTTCATGCTGCTGGTAACGATTCTAAAGACGTTGATACAGAGCCAAACTTTCCAACAGATGAAGTTAATGGGAAAGAAATTAGTGATAACTTAATCACCATTGGGGCTCTAAATAATAAATACGGGAAAGAAATTGTAGCTGATTTTTCTAATTATGGAGCAAAAAATGTAGATGTTTTCTCTCCTGGAGTAGAAATTTATGCAACCGTGCCAAATAATAAATACAAATACGAGCAAGGAACTTCTATGGCGTCTCCGAACGCGGCGGGTGTTGCAGCTTTAATTCGTTCTTATTACCCTCAATTAACTGCTGCTCAAGTTAAACACATCCTAATGGATTCTGGAACGCCAATTAATGAAACAGTTGTAGTTGATGAAACAAAAAAAGAAATTCCGTTTTCAAGCGCTTGTGTTTCGGGTAAAATTGTAAATGCATATAATGCTTTACAAATGGCCGAATTGCTTTCAAAAAAAATAAAGGTTAAGAAACTTAAAAACTAATATTTTAAAGGAAGGCTTGACCTTCCTTTTTTAATTTTATAGCATGAAAAAAATTATTTTATTTCTCCTTATCGGAATAACAACTTCTGGATTATTTGCACAAAGTAGTAGCTATTGGCAACAACATGTAGATTACAAAATGGACGTTTCCATGGATGTAAAAAGCTATCAATACAAAGGCAAACAAGAATTAATTTACACCAATAATTCGCCGGACACGTTGCGCCGTGTTTTTTATCATTTGTATAACAATGCGTTTCAGCCTGGAAGCGAAATGGATAAAAGACTTCAATCTATAAAAGACCCTGATGGTAGAATGGTTACTAAAACCAAAGTGGGTGATAAAGAAATAAAAGAAAGTCGAATTGCCAAATTACAGCCTAATGAAATGGGGTATTTACACATCTCAAATTTCAAGCAGGATGGGGTTACAGCCGTTGCAAAAGAGGTAGAAACCATTTTAGAAGTTTCGCTTGCCCAACCAATCCTTCCGGGGAAATCAGCTACTTTTACTTTAGATTTTGAAGGCCAAGTGCCAGTTCAAATTAGAAGATCGGGAAGAAATAACAAAGAAGGAGTTGAGCTTTCAATGGCACAATGGTATCCAAAAATGGCCGAATTTGACTTTGAAGGATGGCATGCCGATCCTTATATAGCTAGAGAATTTCATGGGGTTTGGGGAAATTTTGACGTGAAAATTACGATCGATAAAAATTACCTTTTAGGAGGTTCGGGTTACTTACAAAATGGCAACGAAGTTGGATTTAATTACCAAGACAAAGATGTGATAGTAGCCATTCCTAAAAAACAAAAAACTTTAACTTGGCATTTTATTGCGCCTAATGTGCATGATTTTACCTGGGCTGCTGATAAAAATTATGTTCACGATGTGGTGCAAACCAACTTTGGAACAACCTTACACTTCATCTATAAAAACAATCCTAAAATTATTGAAAACTGGAAACAGGCACAGCCTAAAACGGTTCAGTTAATGGAGTATTACAATGCTATTGTAGGTAAATATCCTTACAAACAATATTCTATAATTCAGGGTGGAGATGGCGGAATGGAATACGCCATGTGTACGTTGATTTTAGGCGAAGGAACCTTAGACGGATTGGTTGGGGTTATTGCCCACGAAATGGGACACTCTTGGTTCCAGCATATTTTGGCTTCCAATGAAAGTAAAAACCCTTGGATGGACGAAGGTTTTACCTCGTTTATTGAAGATTTAGGGTTGAATGAATTAGCAGCAACAAAGTCTGCTAATCCATTTGCGGGAGCCATAAAAAGTTATATCAATTTGGCTAATTCTGGAAAGGAGCATCCGCTTTCAACACATGGTGATCGCTATGATGAAAACCGAAGTTATAGCATTGCTTCTTATAGCAAAGGAGAAGTGTTTTTGGTGCAATTACAATACCTCATCGGAAAAGAAAATTTAATGAAAACCTTGAGAAGGTATTATGATGAATTTAAATTCAAACATCCAACTCCAAATGACATTAAGCGCACCGCAGAACGCGTTTCGGGAGCAAATCTCGATTGGTATTTAACCGATTGGACTAAAACCCTAAACACCATTGATTACGGAATAAAAGAAATAACGGAAAATGAAGGTTCAACTAAAATTTCGTTAGAACGAATTGGCAGAATGCCAATGCCAATTGATCTTTTAATTGAATATTCGGATGGAAGCAAAGAAAGTTTTTACATTCCGTTGCGCATGATGAGTTTTGAAAAAGCGAATCCAACACCAGAAATTTCAAGAACTGTTTTAAGAGATTGGACTTGGGGCGACCCAAATTATTCGTTTAACATCTCAAAAGCGAAAGATAAAATTAAAAAAATCACTATTGATCCTAGCGGACTTATGGCTGATGTAAAGCCAGACAATAATAGTTATGAAATAAAATAATTCAAAAAGCGTTCTTTAGGGGACGCTTTATTTTTAGAATAGAATTTGTAGTTTTACAGTCAATTTAATTTTCATCATGAAATCATTAAGATATATTTTACTTTTTGCTTTTCTGTGCCTGGGTTTTCAAAAAACTTCCGCACAAGTGTATCGCTTTAAAACCAGCAGCTTGAGCGTTATGGATAGAAATGAAAAAGGTGCTTGGAGCAAATGGTCCGACTTTGTTAAAGCAGAAATTGTAATTACTTTAGACGGAAAAAAAGATCGTTTTATTGTAAATTCTAAAGAATTACAGCTCTATAAAATTGATGCCTATTTAGAAAAGATTTCAAATGAAAATGATGATACGTTAGGTTTTAATTGCACCGATAATGAAGGTGAAAAATGTGTAATTCTTATCGTTACCCGAAAAAAAGAAGGCAATCGAATGCAGTTTTATATCAACTACAACGACTTGAAAATGGTTTACAACATTTACAACACAAATTAATTTTGATCGAAAATAAAGATTTTACATATTCTAAATCGGAGAAATTAAAGAGCAGAAAATTAATTGATTTGCTTTTTTCAAAAGGGAAGTCGGTTTCTAAATTTCCGCTGCGATTGGTTTATGTTCCAACGGAAGGAGTTGATGAAAAATTATTATTTGGCGTTTCCGTTTCAAAAAAATATTTTAAAAACGCCTCCGATAGAAATTATTTAAAACGTGTTTTAAGAGAGTGTTACCGATTAAATAAAAAGCTGTTGCACGAAAACTTAGATAAACCTTATGCGTTTATGTTTTTTTACCAATCAAATGAAGTTTTAAGCTATCAAGAAATTGAAGAAAAAACCATTCAGTTATTTGAAAAATGGGTAGTTGAAAAAAAATCATAACCGCGCTTTTACAGAATTAATAAAATAAAAAAAACCATGTTTACTTACTTTAAAAAAAGATATGTTCTGCCAGTAATTGCAACTGGATTTTTGTTTGTTGGAGTTAGTTTTAAAGATGATTTTTTTGAAATTGCAAAACAAATTGAAATCTTCACCACGCTATTTAAAACAGTAAATCAAAACTATGTAGATGAGGTAAACCCGGCCGAATTAATGGATAAAGCCATTAAAAGCATGCTTGCCGAATTAGATCCGTATACCAATTATTTTAACGAGCAAGATGTTGTAAAATTTAAAATAAATAATACTGGAGAATATACGGGAATTGGAGCTATGATTACTAGAAAAGAAGACAAGTTAATCATTAAAGAGCCTTACAAAGGTTTTCCGGCAGACAAAGCAGGCTTAAAAGCTGGAGATGCTATTTTTCAAATTGGAGATGTACTATTATCGGATTTTAAAGACGATGCTTCCCAATTACTAAAGGGTGCTAAAAACACTAAAGTTGAGGTTAAATACATCCGACAAGGAAAAACCTATTCGGCACAAATTGTATTAGATGAAGTAGAAATTAAAGCGGTTCCTTTCTATGCTAAAATTGATGAGAAAACAGGTTATATTGCGCTAACGGCTTTCAACAGAAAAACAACTCAAGAAACCAAAGAAGCATTAGAAAAACTAAAAGCTGATGGTGCCGAACGAATCGTTTTAGACTTAAGAGGAAATCCGGGAGGTTTATTGAATGAAGCTGTTAATGTGTGTAATTTATTTGTTCCAAAAGGAGAGGTTATTGTGACCACAAAATCTAAAAACCCTAAATACAACAACACGTACAAGACCACAAATGAACCTATTGATGTTTCAATTCCGTTGGTGGTCCTTGTAAATGGAAAAAGCGCTTCGGCTTCGGAGATTGTATCAGGAGCCTTACAAGATTTGGATAGAGCTGTTGTTTTGGGCAGCCGAAGTTTCGGAAAAGGATTGGTGCAACGACCAATTGATATGACCTACGGAACACAAGTTAAAGTAACCATCTCGCGCTATTACACGCCTTCGGGAAGATGCATACAAGCTTTGGATTATTGGCACAAAGACGCCGATGGAAAAGCAGTTCGAACGGATGCCTCTAAATACAATGCATTTAAAACCAAAAAAGGAAGAACTGTTTATGATGGCGGAGGTATTCAACCTGATATTGAACTTGCTGAAACCAAAACCAGTACCATTGCAGAAGTATTGCAAAAAAACGATGCCATTTTTAACTATGTCACACAATATTATTACAAAAACCCGAATCTTGGAACGGCAATTCCGAATTTCACAGATGCCGATTTTACTGAATTTAAAGCATTTCTGAAAAAAGAAAAAATAAGTTTTGATACTGAAACTGAATTGGCATTGAAAACCACTTTGGAAAAAGCTAAAAAAGAAAAAATTGATGAAACGATTCAATTGCAATACGATCAATTAATGGCCGCTTTACAAAAAAGTGAAGAAGCCTTAATTGATAAAAATCAGAAAGAAATAAAGAAACTAATTTTAGAAGAAATAATAAAACGATACCAATACAAAGAGGGACTATACCAATATTACTTGAAAAATAATATAGAAATTGCAAGAGCCACCTCGTTATTAGCTAACCCTGTTGAATATTCTAAAATATTGCAATGATGCTTAGGATATTAAAATATATCCCTTTAATATTCTTTGGCCTAGCCTTTGGCCAAGAGGAAGCGGTTAAGTCGGTATATTTTGAGTTTGACAAATATTCTTTAGACGAAAAACAAATCAAAGAAGTCGTTGATTTTGTAAAAACTACCGATTCAACCCGAATTGAATCTATCCAAATTTATGGATATACTGACGATATTGGCAAGGACGACTACAACTGTCGATTGTCTACCAATAGAGCGGCAACCATTGAAAATGCTCTGATTGAAAATGGAATTAAAAGCAAAATCATTGTTACCATAGAAGGCAAAGGAAAGATATTAATTGACGACGATGTGTTGGACAACCTTCCTGAAAAACGATCCAAAAACAGACGAGTAGATGTAGTCATCAATCTAAAAGAATTGCCCAAATTAGTTCTGCCTGGATTTTATAATATGCTAAAAAAAGACCATGTTGTTGGAGATCATATTTACTTAGAAAATATACTTTTTGAATCAGGGAGCAGCAAGTTGAAGGAAAAAGCAATTGCCGAATTGGATCGAGTGGCCCTCTTAACATTACGATATAAAAATATTGAATTTGAAATACAAGGGCATGTTTGCTGCACTCCAAAATATCAAAAGGAGGCTATAGATATAGATACTAAAAAAAGGGAATTGTCTGTAAATCGTGCTTTGGCCGTATATAAATATTTAGCTTTTAGAAGGGTTCCCAAAAACCGAATGACCTACAAGGGTTATGGAAACAAGATGCCGTTAGGAAAAGATCCCGAATACGACAGAAGAGTAGAGTTGGTAATTACTAAAATCTAACTATTCGCGTTTCATTTCAATGTGTGGAATATCGTCTTCCAAATACATCTCACTGGTTTGCACAAACCCGTGGCTCTCATAAAAATTTTTAAGATACAATTGCGCCGAAATGGTTATCTTTTTTTGGTTGTAGTAGGTTTCTATTCCTTCAATTGCGTGTTGCATTAAATCATGTCCCCATTTTTTGTTTCGGGCTTCTGGGTGAATTACAACTCGGCCAATAGAAGCATTTTCAAAATAATCTCCCGAATTAAATAAACGGGCATAAGCCACAATTTGGCTGTTTTTTTCTCCAAATAAGTGAATTGCTTTTTCATCTTTTCCGTCAACATCTTGATAAATGCAATTTTGCTCCACTACAAAGACGTGAGAGCGAAGTTTTAATATCGAATATAGTTCCTGTAGAGAAAGCTCGTTAAATCGCTTTATTTTCCATTTTAAAGAATCTTGTTTCATCGCTTATTTTATTTCTTTTTTAAAAACTGAACCGATTTAATAATTGATTCTAATTCGAACATTAAGTCTCTTTTTTGTTTTGAGGGTGCGTAACAAAATCCTTCAATGACTAAAATTCTATTGTTAGCCTCATCTAAAATGGCATAATTAACAAACGGTCCGTTCATAAAATCATTCAGCATTTCCCAATTTCCTTTAGTTTCAAAAGTAGGTTTGTTGAAAATTTTAGTTTTGGATAAATACGGTGCAAACGCCTTTTCGGTGGCCATTCTCGTTCTAGGAACCGCTCCGTGAATATACAATCTGCCAATGGAATCTCTAATGTACGTAATTCGTTTCACTGCAGCAGCATTGTCTTTAATACTACTGTAGGGAATTTGATAAAAAATTAAACTCAAATTGCCACTTGTGATTTCTTTCTTTAGCCAAATAAATTTTCGGCGGCGAAATACAAATTTGTACTTATTTGGAACATTCAACTGAATGTTAAATTTCTTTCTGATTTTAGAAATATCTAATAACGAGTCGTGTTTTATTTTTTCTTGAAATACCTTGATTTCCGAATCTTTAATTCGTTTAATAATCAAGGAATCGTTGCTTTGAATTGTGTCTAAAATTTGCAAGACAGAAGATCCCGAAATATGAACTACTACCTGCGGGTTGGTATATTCGTTGTTTTCAATTCGAAATTGACTTTTAGACTCTTTTTTGACCACAATAATATTTCTACTATTTGTCATAAATCCCTCTAATAACTTAACAGGATATTGCTTTAAGGTAAAAACTGGTTCTTCTTGAGGAAGTCCTAATACTGGCGCCGCAAATTTATTTCTGATGCTATCCCCCACCTCACCATTCCACAATTGGTCATCAATAATCACAGAAACTTCATTTGTGGGACTAGTTTGCGCATTGGCGGGTTGTATCTCTTTGTTTTTGCAAGAAATAAATAGCAATGAAAGAAATAACAAAAAAAAATGGGCTTTATTCATAGCATGAAATAAAGCCCAAATTTATATAAGATTTTTGTATTATCCGTTTATTTTTAATTTCATACCCGGTTTTAAACTTTCGCCTTTAATGTTGTTCCATTTTTTTAAATCGGAAACAGTAACACCTGGAAACTTTTGAGTAATTTTCAATAAGGTGTCGCCTTTTCTTACTTGGTATAGAATTTCACTTGACTTTTTATCTTTATTGTTTTGAACTAATGCCTCTTTTGAAGTAATTATTTCTTCTTTTCCAACAATTAATTTGTCCCCAAGTTTAATATTACTATCCGATAATGAATTCCATTCTAATAGGTCGTTGATTGTAGTGTTAAATTTTCTTGCAATAGTGCCCAAATATTCTCCTTTTTCTACAATGTGTTCAATGTTTTTATACTCTTTTTTTAAGACCAATGATTCAGTTTTTGCTTGTGTAACACTATCTTCAGAAATAATTAATTGCGTTCCAACTTTTACATTATTGTCAATAATGTTGTTCCATTCTTTTAATTGGGCTACACTAATATTGTGTTTTTTTGCAATAGAAAATAAATAGTCGCCTTTGGCTACCACATAATAATTTTCGGTAGTTTTGGGGGTTTCAGTATTGTTTGTTTTTGACTCTGTAGCAACAACCGATTCTTTGGTTTCAACAGTAGGTTGCTTGGTTTCTTTTTTTACCCAATTAGTAACCTTTTCAGTTTTGATAATTTTAATTGATTCTCCAAGCGCAATGTTGTTGTCTTTTAATTGATTCCACTTTTTGATTTCTGCCAGCGTAACTCCATATTTATTGGCGATTTCTGTTAAATTATCTCCCTTTTTAACTTTATGGATTTTAGTAACCTCTTTGGTGGTTACAACTTTTTCGGTTTTATATTCTTTTTCAGGTTTAGCGTCAGCAGAAGCAATTACACTGTTTTTAATTTTAGGGTCTTCCGTTTCATGAGTAACATTTTTAGCTACATCATCGGTGATTTTAATTTTTAATGTTCTTCGTTTTGGATTTTTATTTGATCTCAAATAATTCCACTTCATAATATCATCCACAGAAACATGGTATTGTTCGGCAATTTCGGCTAAGCTTTCCCCTCGATGTACTTTATGGTATTTTGTTTTATAGGCCATGCCGTTTTGAGGATCTGCAGTTCCTTTAAGAGAATCTTTAGGCTTAGAAATCGCTATGCTCTCATGTGGCCGCTCTCTCTTGCTTTGTTCGTGGTTTATGTAAGCATAAATTTTATCTTCATTTGATGTGAAAATTGCTATCTTATCTTTTGGAAGTCTAAGAAAATTGGTTTGTCCGGTAATATGTGGGATTTCGTTTCTTTTGAAAGAAGGATTAAAAAATTGAATAGCCGCAACCGGAACGTCTAATAAATCTGAAACTTGCTTAAAAGTCATGTGGTTTTTTATTGCAACAGTATCTGTGGCAAATAAATTGGCCACCGCTTTATTGGGGACAATTCCGTGTTCTTTGTGGTATTCAAAAATATACATCGTTGCCAAAAAAGCAGGTAAATATCCTTGGGTTTCCTTTGGAAGATTTTTTCTAATATTCCAATAGTTTTGATGCCCTCCTGATCTTCGAATTGCTTTGGCCACATTCCCTGGACCCGAATTGTAAGCTGCAAGAACCAAATCCCAATCACCAAAAATTTTATACATGTTATTCATGTAAACCGATGCCGCTTGGCTAGCTTTTAGCGGTTCGCTTCTTTCGTCTAAATAAGAATCAATATTTAAACCGTATTGCTTTCCCGTTTGATACATAAACTGCCACAAGCCTGTTGCGCCAACTCGTGAAACAGCTCTAGGATTTAATGCAGACTCAACAACGGCCAAATATTTTATTTCTAATGGTATATTGTTTTTAGCTAATTCTTCTTCAAAAAGTGGAAAATAATATTGGGACAAGCCTAATAATCTTTCAAAAGATTTTCTTCGGTTCTTTAAAAATGATTTGATTACATTTTCTAAACCAATATTGTATTCAATATTAAATGGCGATTTTTCATCTAATTTTTTTAATCTTTCTTTTAGTAATTCGGTTGGAAGTTCAAAGTCAACTTTCTGATCAACATTTACATTTTTAATATCGGCAATCATATCGTCGTAAAGATCCAACGAAGTGAGTTCCTGCATCCAGAGACTATCGATACAAGTTGCAATATTATCTGAAACAAAAGTGGATTTAATGGAGTCTAAATAGGAAACTTTAATTTCTTTTTTAAGAATAGAGTCTTTGGCTTTTATTAAATCTTGACTGTAAAAAGTAGCTGAAACAAGTAATAATAGAACGGTAATGTGGTGTTTTATATTCATAGTGTTTTTTTTCAATATTACTTTGGGATAAATATTGATTAATACAAACTTATTGATATCTAACGAATTAAAGTGTTTAATTATTGTTAAAGTAATTACTTTAGTCTAAAATTGCTTGGATTCCAGGTAATATTCTACCTTCTAACATTTCAAGCATAGCACCGCCTCCAGTAGAAACGTAACTCATTTTTTCTTCTAAATTAAATTGTTTTACTGCCGCTACAGAGTCTCCTCCTCCAACTAATGAAAAAGCGCCGTTAGCAGTAGAATCTGCAATAAAATTTCCAAGAGTTATGGTTCCTTTTGCGAAATTTTCCATTTCAAAAACCCCTAATGGACCATTCCAAAGAATCGTTTTTGATTCCATAATCACTTTTCTAAAATTTTCTAATGACTTTGGTCCTGCGTCCAATCCTTGCCATCCGTCTGGAATTTCTCTTACATCCACAATTTGGGTTTGTGCATCATTAGAAAAGGCATTTGCAGCAACCACGTCAACCGGAATGTGAATGTGTACATTTTTCTCTTTTGCTTTTTGCAAAATATCTAAAGCTAAATCCAATTTGTCGTCTTCACAAATAGAATCCCCAATTTTTCCGCCCAAGGCTTTTATGAACGTGAAAGTCATTCCTCCACCAATTATCATGTGATCAACTTTGTCTAAAATGTTTTCAATTACGGTAATTTTAGAAGAAACTTTAGATCCTCCCAAAACAGCGGTTACCGGTTTAACCGAGTTGTTTAATACACGATTTAAGCTGTCTATTTCTTTTGCCAATAACATCCCGAAACATTTGCTATTTGGGAAAAACTGAGCAATAATTGTAGTAGATGCATGGGCTCTATGTGCTGTTCCAAATGCGTCGTTTACATAGATGTCACCCAAAGAGGCTAATTCTTTTGCAAAGGCAACGTCGCCCGCTTCTTCTTCAGCATAAAAACGAAGATTCTCTAAAAGTAATACTTGTCCAGGTTGAAGATTTGCAGCAGCCGTTTGAGCCACTTCGCCCCTGCAATCAGAAGCAAAAATTACGGCAACATTTAAAACTTCCGATACTTTTGAAACGATATGTTTTAAAGAATATTTTTCTTCTTTCCCTTTTGGTCTTCCAAGGTGAGACATTAAAATTACGCTTCCACCATCAGCGATAATTTTATCTATGGTTGGCTTTGCTGCTTCAATTCGATTTGCATCCGTAACTTTAAAATTTTCATCTAAAGGAACGTTGAAATCTACTCGAATTATTGCTTTTTTGGAATTAAAATTAAAGTCTAGAAGCGTTTTCATAAGGAAGTATTTGTTTAATATTTAAGTTTTGCAAATATAGGCAATTTGTTTTTTTGGGAAAATCAACTAGACCATTAATTGAATTGGACTCAAAAGGGTTTTTATTTATTGCTTTTTAAGTATCTTTGCTTATGTTATTTTCTGAAATTTTAGGTCACGAACATATAAAAAACCACTTAATTCGCAGCGCGAGTCAAGGGAGAATTCCACATGCACAACTTTTCATTGGGCCGGAAGGTACTGGGACTTTAGCAATGGCAATTGCCTATGCGCAATATATTGTTTGTCAAAATTCGGGATCCGATAACACTGGAGAAAACGAAGCCTGTAATCTAAAATTTAATCACCTTGGGCATCCCGATTTACATTTTATTTATCCTACCGTTTCTACCGAAGACGTAAAATCAAAGCCAAAAAGCATTGATTTTATTCAAGATTGGAGGCAATTTGTGTCTGAAAATCCATACGGAGGTTTATTTGATTGGTATAAAATGCTGGGCGTTCAAAATAAACAAGGCGAAATTCGTGTAGACGATGCGGCAGAAATATTAAAGTTGTTGGCGCTAAAATCTCTCGAAGGAAGTTATAAAATTATGATCATTTGGATGGCCGATAAAATGAATATTGCGGCATCGAATAAGCTTTTAAAACTTCTAGAAGAACCAACTGATAAAACAGTTTTTATTTTGATTTCGGAAAACGAAGAAGATATTATTCAAACCATTCGATCGCGTTGCCAAGTGTTACATTTTAATGGATTGCCAGAAAATGTGATCACCCAGGCCCTAGTATCAAGAGAAAATATTGATGAAAAAGAGGCCTATAAAATAGCCCGTCAAGCTCAAGGAAATTACAATAAAGCCTTACATATTTTAAAAGAAGATAATGAAGAATTACCTTTCGAAAAATGGTTTGTAGACTGGGTTCGGGCAGCATTTAAAGCCAAAGGGAATGCAGCGGCAATTCAAGAATTAATTGCGTGGAGTGAAGAAATTGCTGGTTTAGGAAGAGAAGCGCAAAAGAAATTTTTAAATTATTGCATTGATATGTTTCGCCAAGCTTTGATGTTAAATTATCAAGCAGAAACTTTAGTGTATATGGAGCCTACAGTAGAGAAATTTAAATTAGAAAATTTTGCTCCTTTTGTTAATGGAAATAATATTTCGGAAATATTTAAAGAACTTTCTGATGCGTCTTACCATATTGAGCGTAACGGAAATGCTAAATTAATTTTGACCGATTTATCAATTAAACTTACTCGACTAATTCATAAAAAATAATTCTATGAACAACACCGCTTCCATTTTGATATTACTTTTTTTAGCAATTACTTTTATTATATCCTGTCACGAAAAAATCTTTCACTGGAAAGAAGCGATGTCTTGGATGATTCCTCATTTTGAAAAAACAATATTGAAAAATTTAGTGCCTTATGCAACAGGTATATTACTTGTCGTGGAGCTAATTGCAGCTATCTTTTCGGTAATTGGTTGTATTCAGCTTTATATTAATGGTGGTAGAGAATTTGGATTTTATGGCGCGGTTTTTTCCTGTATAAGCTTATTAATGATGCTTGTTGGACAACGTTTAGCGAAAGATTATGAAGGTGCAAAAACGATTGCCATCTATTTTGTTCCCGCTGTATTGGGTGTGTTTTTATTAAGCTAAACTCTTTTATAAATTATATAAATAAAAAATCCAAGCCGATATAGCTTGGATTTTTTTTATTAATAAGGGTTTGATTATTTTTTGGCAGCAGGCTTATCTTCTTTCTTAGCTTCTGATGTGTATTTATCATTAACCAATTTGATCATTTCTTTGGTGATGTCGTATTGGTCTTTTGCATATAAAACGGTAGCAGCCTCACCAGTTCCAAAAACGTAATCGTATCCTTTTTCTTTTCCGTAATCTTTGAAGATCTTTTTATACTTCACTACAACCGAATCCATTTCAACACTATGTTGCCCTTGAATTTGTTGTGCTAATGCTTGTTGGGTATATTGAAGCTGTTGCTCTCTTTGTTGTAACTCAGCGTATTTTTGTTGTGCCCAAGCTTGACCATTTTTTTGAGCATTACCTTGAAATGCATTTTTTTCTGCTTCCAATTTATCAACTTCAACTTTTAATCTAGATCCTTTCTCGTCAGCAATTGCTTCGTATTTAGCTTTTATGTCTTTTGCTTCTGTAGATTCTTCTAATAATTTATTAGTGTCTATGTAAGCTGTTTTAAAATCTTTTGCTTCAACTGATTTTTCACATGAAACAATTGCAAATACAATTGCAATCCCTACTAATACTTTTTTCATTCTAATGGTGTTTATTTTTTTCTATTTGTCAAAAGTATAAAATTTAAACAGTAAAAGCTTAAAAGTTTAAAAATGACTTTTATTTTGTGTTATAAGATTTTATTATTATTGATTTTAATTAAATAAAAATTCTCTATCAAAATCAGCTTTAAATAAAGCGTTTTTAGCGTAAATTATTTTTTTGACGTCAAAACTTATGTTTGGAGTTGTTTTGTTTGAAATTTGATTCTTATTTTAGTTTTTAGTGTTTTTTAGGACATAAATATGGGACGAATATTCCATATTTTGTCTTGCAGCCCAATTTGATCGTAAACCAATAAAAAAAGCTTTAATAAAATTCATTTTACCTGTTTTATATTTTTCAGATAATAAACTAACATAAAAACTATCAAATTTCATTGGAAGTACTTTTTGCAATTCTAAGTTTTCTTTAGCAAATAATTTTTTTATTGCAGTTTTAGAAAAATGCCATAAATGAATTGGCACATCATAAGCCGCCCAAAATGAACCATAATATTTTGCGTCAAAGGAATTAAAATTAGGTACGGCAATAATTATAGTTCCGGACGGTTTAATTAATCGCTTTAATTCTTTTATTTGATTTTTCAAATCGGGTACATGCTCTAATACATGCCACATCGTAATTACATCAAAAGAATTATTTTCTAAATCGTTTAAACTTTCAACAAATGTAACTCCTTTGTTCTTGGCAATTGCCTTAGCTTTTTCGCTTGGCTCAACACCAATAATTTCCCATCCGTCTTTTTTTGCAACCGATAAAAAATCACCAACTCCAGCTCCAATGTCTAAAATTTTGCCTCGCTGTGATTCAGAATTTATAAGATTTAATTTGTTTTTTAAAGCAATTGATTTAACAAACTGATACATTTTTTCAAACAACGATTTATTTCCATCGGTGTGCGAAATATAGTCTACGCTTTCATAATAACTTGGAAGTTTATCAAGAGATGGTTGCGGATGCGTAATCAACATATCTAAATCTTTGTCGTGCACGAGTTCAAATGTTTCTTGGGAAACAGAATGATCTTTAACGTTTAAAAAATGAATTGTGTTTTGAATATTCATTAAATTGTCTTTATTAATAAGGGTTTACAAAGTAGTTTCACGTGGAACATCTTATCTTCCCATATGAATTAACAGCACCGAAATATCGCTTGGTGAAACACCACTTATTCTTGATGCTTGAGATATTGTGATAGGTCTGATCTTAGTTAGTTTTTGTTTTGCTTCAATCGACATCGATTTTATTTTGTTATAATCAAAGTCGACCGGAATTTTCATGTCCTCAAGACGAGTTAATTTATCTGCGTTATTTCTTTCTTTTTCAATATAACCAGAATATTTAACTTGAATTTCAGCTTGCTCTAATACCTCTTTGTCCAAATTATTATCGGCAACATATTGGGCAACTTTTTCAAATTTTAAGAAATCTTCTAAATCAATTTGGGGTCTTGAAAATACTTTAAACATCTTATCTGATTGTACAATTGGAGCACTTCCTTTTTGCTCTAAAATTGGATTTGTTTCGCCTACTGTAACGCTTGTTTCTTTAAAAAAATTCACCATTGCGTCACTTGCGGCAAATTTTTGTTCCATTCGGCGCATTCTTTTCTCCGATGCCAAGCCAATTTCATAGCTCTTTGGCGTTAATCGAGCATCAGCATTATCTTGTCTTAAAAGCGTTCTGTATTCAGCACGAGAGGTAAACATTCGGTAGGGCTCTTCCGTTCCTTTCGTGATTAAATCGTCGATTAAAACGCCTATATAAGCCTCGTCGCGTTTTAATATCATTGGGGCTTTTTCCTGAACCTTTAATGCGGCATTGATTCCGGCCATTAATCCTTGTGAAGCGGCTTCTTCATATCCGGTGGTTCCATTAATTTGACCTGCAAAATACAATCCTTCAACTAATTTAGTTTCAAGAGTATGTTTTAATTGTGTAGGCGGAAAATAATCATATTCTATGGCATATCCAGGACGGAAAAACTTCACATTTTCAAACCCCGCAACAGAGCGCAATGCTTTAAACTGAATGTCTTCGGGTAACGAAGTAGAAAATCCATTTACATAAACTTCACAGGTATTCCACCCTTCTGGTTCAATAAATAATTGATGTCTTTCTTTATCTGCAAAACGATTGATTTTATCTTCAATAGATGGGCAATAACGAGGTCCAAGTGATTTAATTCTTCCATTAAACATGGGTGATCTGTCAAATCCTTCACGTAAAATATCATGAACTTGCAACGAAGTATAAGTCATGTGACATAATCTTTGATGCACCAATGGTTTGGTTTCATCCGAATAAGAAAATTTATCAGGACGTTCGTCTCCAGGTTCTTCGTTCATTTTTGAATAATCTAAAGAACGGCCATCAACTCGAGGCGGCGTACCTGTTTTCATTCTTCCTGCTTCAAAACCTACTTTAACCAAATCTTCGGTTATTCCATAGGCAGCGCTTTCGCCAGCTCTACCTCCTCCAAATTGTTTATCGCCAATATGAATTAAACCATTTAAAAAGGTTCCGTTAGTAAGAACAACTGTTTTAGCTTTAATTGATATACCAAGAGATGTTTTAATCCCTTCAATTTTTCCATTATTGATTATTAATCCGGACACCATTTCTTGATAGAAATCTAAATTTGGTGTATTTTCCAACATCATACGCCATTCCTCAGAAAAACGCATTCTATCCGACTGAACTCTAGGAGACCACATAGCCGGCCCCTTGGATTTATTCAACATTTTAAATTGAATAGCGGTTTTATCAGAGACTATCCCTGAGTAACCTCCAAGCGCATCAATTTCTCTTACGATTTGACCTTTTGCAATACCTCCCATAGCAGGGTTACAAGACATTTGAGCAATGTTTTGCAAACTCATTGTCACTAATAAGGTTTTCGAGCCCAAATTGGCTGCCGCTGCCGCTGCCTCACACCCTGCGTGACCCGCTCCTACAACAATAACATCGTATGTGTTAAACATAAATTTTGATTTAGAACTGTTATTACTAAATAGCCCTTTTTTTATTTAAATGTTCCACGTGAAACATTTTGATTTTCTCGTCTTCTTTACTTCGCATCAAAGCCTCGTCCTCTTCTGTTTTGTCTTTGTATCCACAATAATGTAAAACACCATGAACCATAACACGCTTTAATTCTTCTTCGAAAAACACTTTAAAATCATTGGCGTTATCTTTGACGCGTTCGGTTGAAATAAAAATATCCCCGTGTATTTCATCCCCCATAGAATAATCAAATGAAATAATATCGGTTAACGTATCGTGATTTAAATATTGCTCATTCAAGTTCAATAAATAATCGTCATCACAAAAAATATAACTTATTTCTCCTTCTCTCTTTTCCTCTGAAGCAATAACTCTAGAAATCCAATTCGAAAATTGTTCTTCGTTACTTAATTCAAAATCGTTTTCGTAATTAAAACTTATCATTTGTTAAAATATTCTTGAACCTTCTTGTTAAAATTGGAACGCAAAGGTAAGGTTTGTCTATTTAAAATTTCTACACTATTTATATATTCTTGTAAGCGCAACGGCAAGGCGGTAGCGGTATTGCTAAACTCTTTTTTGGACGTTTCCGATTGGCGTTTCTTTTCTTCACCTTGTTGCTGTACCGCCTTTTCAAGTTTTAACAACTCATATTTAACATTTAATATTTTTTGGAGCACTTCATTGTTAAAACCTTTGTTAAGTAACTGTTTTTCAATTTGTTTCATTTGTTCAAGCGCACTTTTTCCTTGATTTCCAACGCCTTGTTTGTCTAATTCTTTTTGAAGCGCCTCTCTTAATTGCTGTTGCTCTTTGTAAATTTCCATAATCGCTTTAGCATCTCCTTCTCCATCTTGACCATTTTCGCCTTCAGAATCCCCTTGTTGAGATCCTCCCGATTGCGATTTTCCGTCTTTTCCTTGTTTGCCTTTACCTTCCTTGCCACCTTCTTTACCATCGCCTGGTTTGTCACCTGGTTTTTCTCCGGGCTTATCGCCAGACTTTTGCCCTGGTTTGTCGCCCGGCTTGTTTCCTGGCTTCATGCCGTCTTTCATTTTCTTTTCTAAATCACCTTGCT
Organism: Flavobacterium sp.; assembly: GCF_046073885.1. Taxonomy (GTDB): domain Bacteria; phylum Bacteroidota; class Bacteroidia; order Flavobacteriales; family Flavobacteriaceae; genus Flavobacterium. The sequence continues at coordinate 37,010 of NZ_JBJTND010000011.1, read as the reverse complement.
TTTTGATTATATCAGGCAATTGAGAATCGCCTCCAGATCCTTTTCCAGGCGAAGGCATTCCTTTGCCTTTTCCTGAACCCGACATTTGCATTGACATTTGCATATTAAACAATATAGAAGCCAACATATCGGCCAACTTATTTGCTGCACTAATGGCAAATTGCTGGTAGGAAACTCCTTTAAAAACATCAGCTTCCGCCAATGTTTCTAACGATTTGTCTATATTGTATTGTACGTTTCCAATTTCTGCAGTTACTCCTTCGGATAGTTTCGGGTTTCTTAGAGATAGTGCAAATAAACTATCGTCTACGTGTTTAAATTCTTGTTTTAAATCCTGCTGAATCTTAAGGTTTTTGTTAAACGAAGGCGAGCCTCTTTTAAGTCCTTTAAACTGACCCATGACCGATTCTTGTGAAAAAGAATAAGCCAATAAATTGTCTAATATTTGTCTCAACATAGCAACATCTTCTTCCATTTGTTCCTGCTCGCCCATTTCCATGCTTGATTGCATGTCTTGGCTCATTTGTTTCATTTTCTTAGAGGCGCTTTTTTGCTTAGGCTTGGCTCCTTCTTTTGATTTTTTTTGCAATTGATCTGAAGCGTTTTTCAAATCTTCATCAATACTTTTTTCTTTAGCATCAGTATCAGGGAGATCAACCGGGGCTTTTAACTCTTTGTTGTCTTTTTCTAATTCTTTTAATTCTTCCTGAATTTTATCAAATTCTTTGTTGATCTCATTTTGTTTTTCAGTGCTGTTTTCTTTCTCATCAGCAGCCAATTTATCTTGCTTTTCGGATAATTTATCTAATTTATCAGCGATTTGCTCTGCCTTCTTTTCTACATAATATTTTTTGGTAAGCTCAACTAATTGTTGCAAACTTTTGGTTTGGTTTTTACTTTGCTGTTTTAATTTGTCCATTTTATCGAACAATTCTTCTTTTTGAAGTTTTTCGTTCAATTTTTGAAGTTCGTCCAGGAGCTTATTGTTCTTTTCTAGGTCTTTTTCTACTTTTTCTAAACGATCTTTCAAAAGTTCTTTAACCTCATCTTTCTTTTCGGTTTTAACTTTTTCTAAATTCTCTTTCATCTTTTCAGCAAAATTCTTCATCAACTCATCTTGCTGCTTTTGTTTGTTTAGAAAATCTTCAACCTTTTGCTGTTCTTTAAATTCTAAATTGTCTTTTTCTTTACCCATTTTTTGCAACTTATCCATTTCATTAAGCTGCTTATCTTGAGCTTTCAAAGACTTCTGCATCGCATTGATATTGTCATTTTGTTGTTGCAATAATTGATCTTCTTTCTCGGTTTGTGTTGCTATTCGATTTGAAAAAACAGAGGACTTAGTGCTTTTGTAATTATGAAACGCATCATTATCAAACACTTCGAAATAATACTCATAGGAAACACCTTCTTCAACAGGAAGATTACTTGGGAAAGCAAACACAAACTGGTCATAAACATCTTTTTTAACGGCTATGGTTGCTCTTTTTGCGTTAATAGGCTTGTCTTTTGGGTAATAAATTACTTGAAGCTTAGAAAGTCCGTAATCATCCGAAACCTGACCTAAAAGAAAGTTTTTATCGATCTTTAGACTATCTGGAGCGTTGCCAACAGAAATTGCTGGAAACTGATCTTTAACAATTGTGATTTGATAGTTTAACTTTTCGTAATTCTGGATTTTATTATTGGAAGTTACAATTTGATAGTTGGTATTCTGTATAATGTTTTTTGAAAGTAAAAACTGGTTATCGCTTTTTGTGAAACGATATTTAGCAGCTTCGTTTTGCCATTCCACTTTTTGGGTGGCAACCGTATTCATTTTCCAGGTAACTCTTGTGCCTTCTGGAACAACAGCGTTTCCGGTTCCTTTAATTACTTCTGATTTTTTATTTAAATAATTCGGAAAATTCAAAACCATTTCGAAGTTAGCAATAGTTGGAACAGTAACTACATTCAACTCATAATCTTTTGAAACAACGGCATTGGCCTCGAGGTGGAATTCTAAATTTTCCTTTGGTTTGGAAATCACAAATTGAAATTCACCTGGCTTGGAGGTCTCCATAAAATAACTCTCTTCGCCAATAAAAATCATAGTGTTTTCGGGAACTACCTTTCCAACCGTTTTAACTTTTAATATAAAATCCTGGTTTTGTTCTGTTTGTAAATCCGAATTCAAAATCTGAAATTCAAATGGTGCTGGGGGTAAAAATTGTTCCTTATAATTTACCACACGATGCAAACTTTGGGTAATAAAATTTCCGTTTCCTGAAATGTAGAAAAAAGCAAAAAACAACACAGGAATTAATGCCAATGGAATATATTTTTTATTCTTTCCGAAATTAATCGCTTTTACAAAAGGAATAGGCTGTAGCGTTTTGGCTTTTTGATCTATCGAGGCAAGTAACAATTCTGAAGTATTCGAATCTTGAGAAAGTTGCAAGAAATTAGTCAGTTTATCCCCTACTTCACTGAAATGGTTTCCAATAATTTTTGAAGCATCATCATAATTAATTCCGTTTTGAAGCTTAAATAATTTTGAAATTGGAAAAAGAATAAATCGAAGTAATAAAAACAGTTCTACTGCTACAAATGTCCAAAACAAAAGCGTTCTAGAATTTGGCTTCAGCCAAAAAAAGTACTCAATACTAAGGGTAAAAAGAAAATAAAGCAGGCCAATTCCAATAAAGAAAATTCCACCACGCAACAATTCGTTGGTGTAATATTTCTTTATAAACTGCTCCAGTTTATGATAAATTATGCTGCTATTTTCCAATTTAATTTCTGCCTTATTTATAACCGATAAAAGTAGTAATTTCTATTTAGAATAAAAGTTAATTCTTTCTAAAACGGATTTTTTAGAAATATAGGCTTATATAACTTCCAACTTCTGATTATCTTTGCGTCAAATTTTACTAAAATGTCTAAACAAGTTCGTGTGCGTTTTGCGCCAAGTCCAACTGGGCCTTTACATATTGGCGGGGTAAGAACCGCTCTTTTTAATTATTTATTTGCCAAAAAAAATAACGGTGTTTTTTATCTTCGAATTGAAGATACCGATCAAAATCGTTTTGTTCCTGGAGCGGAAGAATATATTTTAGAAGCTTTAAATTGGCTTGGAATTGCGCCAAGTGAAACAATAGGAAAAAATGAAAAATTTGGACCTTATCGTCAATCAGAAAGAAAACAGTTGTACAAACAATACGCCGATCAGTTAATAAAATCGGGGTGGGCTTATTATGCTTTTGATACTCCAGAAGCTTTAGATGCGCATAGAAAACAACACGAAGCCGAAGGAAAAACGTTTATTTACAATTGGCATAACCGTGAAAAATTAGATACTTCGTTGGTGATTTCGGAAGAGGAAACGAATAAACGTATTGCTTCTGGGGCTGATTATGTTATTCGATTTAAAACTCCGGTAAACGAAACGTTGCATTTACAAGACATTATTCGTGGTGATATAAAATTTGAAACTAATTTATTAGACGATAAAGTTTTATTCAAGTCAGACGGGATGCCAACTTACCATTTAGCAAATATTGTGGACGATCATTTAATGGAAACCTCGCATGTTATTCGTGGGGAAGAATGGTTGCCATCAATGCCTTTACACTGTTTATTATATAAAGCATTTGGTTGGGAAGCGCCTCAATTTGCGCACTTGCCTTTGATTTTAAAACCAATTGGTAACGGAAAATTATCTAAAAGAGATGGCGATAAAATGGGATTTCCAGTGTTTCCTTTAGAATGGAACGATGCTTCTAACATGACAAAATCGATGGGCTACAGAGAAAACGGATTTTTTCCTGAAGCGGTCGTAAATTTCTTAGCTTTACTAGGTTGGAATGATGGAACCGATCAGGAGATTTTCACTTTGGAAGAATTGTGTGAAAAATTTGATTTAAATCGAGTTCACAAAGCGGGTGCTAAATTTGATCCAGAAAAAAACAAATGGTTCAACCACCACTATTTACAAGAACAATCTAACGAAAATTTAGCAAAAGCCTTTGCTTCAATTTTGTCTGAAAAAGGAATTTCTACTTCTCTTGATTTAATTAAAATTATTTCTTTAATAAAAGAACGAGCAGATTTTGTTACTGATTTTTGGGAATTATCCGATTATTTCTTTGCGGCTCCAACATCGTATGATGAAAAAGCCGCAAAAAACTGGAAAGAAGAAACGCCTGCTTTAATACAACAATTAATTACGGTTATCGAAACTATTGAAGATTTCACTTCTTTAAATATGGAAACCATAATAAAAGACTGGATGACTCAAAACGAAATAGGAATGGGTAAAGTAATGCAACCGTTTCGATTGAGCTTGGTGGGCGCTTTAAAAGGGCCTCATCTTTTTGATATTGCAGAAATGATTGGGAAAGAAGAAACCATTAAAAGATTAGAATCCGCTATCAAAAATATATAAATAAAAAAGAGGCATATGCCTCTTTTTTTATTCTTTACTTTCAACTTTCGCCCAAGTATCTCTAAGGCCAACCGTTTTATTGAAAACTAGTTTATCAGAATTAGAGTCTTTATCTACGCAATAATAACCCAATCGCTGAAATTGAAAATGATCTAAATTTTTAGCAGTTTTTAAACTCGGTTCTACATATCCGGTAATTACTTCTAAAGAATTGGGATTGATAAATTCTTTAAAATCTATTTCTTTATTTCCGTCTGGGCTTTCATGAGAAAACAAACGATCATAAATACGAATTTCTGCAGGTACTGCATGAGCAATTGACACCCAATGAATGGTTCCTTTTACTTTTCTTTGACTTGCTTCGGTACCGCTTCCGCTTCGAGAATCTAAATCATAAGTACAATGGATTTCAGTAATGTTTCCGTTTGCATCTTTCACAACGCTTTCTCCTTTAATGATATATGCATTTTTTAAACGCACTTCAGTACCTAAAGTTAATCGGAAAAATTTCTTATTTGCCTCTTCTTGAAAATCTTCTCTTTCGATATACAATTCTTTAGAAAAAGGCACTTTTCTATAAGTTAATACCTCTTCTTCCGGATTGTTTTCTGCCTCTAACCACTCTTCATTTCCTTCTGGATAATTTGTTATTACAAGCTTAACGGGGTTCAAAACTGCCATAACTCGAGGCGCGATTTTATTCAAATCTTCACGAACACAAAACTCCAATAAAGAAACATCTATTAAGTTTGTTCGTTTAGCAATTCCAATAGTTTTGGCAAAATTACGAATAGAAGCTGGTGTATAACCTCTTCTTCTCATTCCAGAAATGGTACTCATTCTTGGATCGTCCCAACCTGTAACATGTTTTTCTTCAACTAGTTGTAATAATTTACGCTTACTTACAACAGTGTGCGATAAGTTTCTTCTGGCAAATTCTCTCTGCTTCGGACGTACTTTTGTAACATCGTAAACTTGATCTAAAAACCAGTCGTATAATTCTCTATGAGGTAAAAATTCTAAGGTGCAAAAAGAGTGCGATATTTGCTCTAAATAATCACTTTCTCCATGAGCCCAATCATACATTGGGTATACACACCATTTATCACCAGTACGGTGGTGGTGTTTATGTAAAATACGATACATAATAGGATCGCGCATCAACATATTGGTGTGTTTCATATCGATTTTAGCACGTAAAATATGGGTTCCTTCTTCGAATTCACCATTTTTCATGCGTTCAAATAAATCTAAGTTTTCAGCTACAGATCGGTTTCTAAAAGGTGAATCGGTTCCAGGAGTAGTAGGAGTTCCTTTTTGTTTTGCCATTTCTTCTGAAGATTGACTGTCAACATAGGCCTTTCCTTTTTTAATAAACTCAATTGCCCAATCGTATAAATCTTGAAAATAATCAGATGCATAACATTCTCTATCCCATTTATATCCAAGCCACTCAACATCTCTTTTAATTGCGTCAACGTATTCTTGCTCCTCTTTAGCAGGATTGGTATCATCAAAGCGTAAATTTACAGGTGCATTATAATCTATTCCTAAACCAAAATTCAAACAAATAGCACTTGCATGACCCACGTGTAAATATCCGTTAGGTTCGGGTGGAAATCGAAAACGTAATTTATCCTGAGACAAACCATTTTTTAAATCTTCTTCAATTATCTGTTCAATAAAATTTAAGGCTTTTTCTTCTGTAGACATAATAATTTTGTAATTTTAGCAAAGATAAAAAATTAGACATATAGATACTAGACAAATAGATAATAGATGTCTTTTATTTAGTTTTTATAATAGAAAAATAAAAGATGGGAATTATTAAATTACAAAACATACGTACTTTTTCATTTCACGGTTGTCTTGAGGAAGAAGCAAAAATAGGCTCTGATTATAGAGTTGATCTTGAAATTAAAACTGATTTACGTAAGTCGGCTCTATCAGATGATTTAAATGACACCGTAGATTATGTTTTATTAAACCGGATCGTAGTTGAAGAAATGGCTATTCGATCTAAGTTACTAGAACATGTTGCCAACCGTATAATTGTAAGAATTTTTAAAGAAGTCGCTTCCGTTTCTCGAATTAATTTAAGTGTTTCAAAATTAAACCCTCCAATTGGTGGTGATGTAGAAGCAGTTACTATTGAAATGGAAGAGTATAGATCTTAGTGAATGAAGTAAAATAAAAGTTTTTGAACTTTAAACTTTAAACTTTAAACTTTTTTATATATTTGCAATCCAATAAAATTGGCGTCGTGGCCGAGCGGCTAGGCTGGGCTCTGCAAAAGCTCCTACTCCGGTTCGAATCCGGACGATGCCTCTAAAAAAAGAGTTACAGAAATGTAGCTCTTTTTTTGTTTCAAATTTTTAAAAAAAATTAATTAAAGTTTGTTTCGAATCCTGTCGATATTATACTAAAAAATATCACCAACTTGTCATTCCGAAGGAATCTAAAAAATTACTGCTGTTCTTCCAAATGTTCAATTGCAGAATTGACAATTTTTTTGTCTTTAGGAAACAATCCTTGTGAAAGTAAAAACAACCCAGAAATTATTAAAACAATACTAATAAACTTTTTAATAATTAAAATATTATTTGGATTTAATTTATTTCTTAATTGCTTTGCAGCTAGTATTTTACAAATATCGGTAATAAAGTAAGTGGCAATAAGTGTGGTGAAAAAAGTAATCATTCGGGAGGCTTTTAATTCTAATTGGGGACCAATTGTAATTAAAATTGCCAACCAAAATCCAAGTACTCCGATATTTATAAAATTCAAGAAAAAACCTTTAATAAATAAGGAAAGGTAATTGTTTTTTTCTAACTCTTTTGGATCTTCTGGATCGAGTTCTTTTTTTGATTCATTTCTGTTTTTAACAAATGAAATGATGCCGTAAGTTAACATAACCAACCCTCCAAAAATAAATAATGCAGGATCGTCTTTGATACTTTGAATTAAGCGATAACTACTGAAATATGCAATTAATATAAAAATAACATCTGCTAAAACAACTCCTAAATCAAAGATAATTGCCGCTTTAAAACCTTTTACTACACTAGTTTCTAATAGAACAAAAAAAACAGGTCCTATCATAAAACTAAGAAAAAAGCCTAGTGGAATAGCTGAAATAATATCGTTTAGCATCTTTTAATTAACTAATTACGTCGCAAAATACTATTTTAATTTTAAAAATTAAAAAATATGAATTATTTAGCTTCTTGAATAGTTCCTCCTGCTAGAATATTTTTATTGATCTGTTTTGGTTTTCCGTAGATAATAATAGATCCACCCGCTCTTACTTTTGCCTCCACTAAATCAGTAGCAAAAACTTGCGAATTTCCTCCAGCATTTACAGTAATACTAGTTTGATTGGTATGTAATTTTTCCGCTTTGTATTCACCTCCCGAATTAACAACCACATCTTGATTTATAGCTGTTCCTTCCAATTCAATCCTAGCTCCATTAGCTACGCGAGCCGTCAGTTTATCTACTTCAAGTTTGATATTAATTTCTCCTCCTTCTTTTGTTTTGATATCAAATAAAGAAGTATGAATTTCTTTTTCTCCAGCAATTCGAGAACCTTCATTTGCTTCTATTGCAGAAATATTTTTATAATAAACTAATGCAGAAATATTTTCTCCATCTAATAATTGGGTAAATGGCATTCGTATTTTTAACTCTCCATTTTTATTTATTATTTCTACGTTTTCAGATCCATTTCCGTTTAACACAACTTTGTTTTTTTCGGCCGGAATTAATTGAACAGCTATTTGATCAAAAGCAGTTACTTTATTAAAATCACCTACTTCTTTTTCAATTTGTGAAAAACCTATTGAACTGATTAATAATAAATAATAAACTATATTTTTCATTTTTTACGTAATTATTTTTTTATTCTTCCTTTCTAATAAAAGTAAAATCCAATTGTTTTTTTACTAAATCGGCATTTTTAACTTTAACGTAAACTTCATCACCTAATTGTAATAAAGCTTTAGAAATTTGTCCAACTAAAGCATATTGTTTTTCATCAAAAGTGTAATAATCATCTTTTATCTCTCGAATTCTACACATTCCTTCGCATTTATTTTCTACAATTTCTACATAAATTCCCCACTCGGTTACACCTGAAATAACACCAAGAAACTCTTGATCTTTATGATCTTGCATGTATTTTATTTGCATGTACTTGATAGAATCTCTTTCGGCATTTGTGGCTAAACTTTCCATATTACTAGAATGTTCGCATTTTTCTTCAAATTCTTCTGCGTTAGCACTTTTTCCACCATCTAAATAATATTGCAATAAACGGTGTACCATCACATCGGGATACCTACGAATTGGAGAAGTAAAATGACTGTAATAATCAAAAGCTAGTCCATAATGACCTATATTTTCAGTTGAATATTTTGCTTTACTCATCGTTCGAATAGCTAATGTATCAATAAGATTTTGTTCTTTTTTTCCATTAACATCTGCCATCAATTGATTTAAAGATTTAGAAATATCTTTTTTATCTCTTAAATTCATTCGATAACCAAATTTTGAAATTAAAGCTTGCATTGCGAATAGCTTATCTTCATTGGGTTCATCATGAATTCTATAAACAAATGTTTTCTTTTGTTTTCCAATATATTCAGCTACTTTTCTATTAGCTAAAAGCATGAATTCTTCTATTAAATGATTAGCATCTTTAGAAACTTTAAAATAAACTCCTTCTGGTTCTCCATTGTCATCTAAATTGAATTTTACTTCTACTTTATCAAAAGAAATGGCACCATTATTCATTCGGTTTCTTCGAAGAATTTTAGCTAATTCATCTAATTTTAATGTTGCTTCTGTAATTGCATCGGAAGCTTTATATTCTTTTCCTGTTAATGATATTTCAGCTGGAATAGTAGAAGATTTTGTTTCAATAATTACTTGTGCTTCTTCATAAGCAAAGCGTTGATCGGAATTAATTACCGTTCTACCAAACCATTGGTTGATAACAGTTGCTTTTTCATTAATTTCAAAAATAGCTGAAAAGGTATATTTTTCTTCATTTGGTCGAAGTGAACAAGCAAAATTAGATAAAACTTCAGGAAGCATTGGCACCACTCGATCAACTAAATAAACCGAAGTTCCTCTGTGATACGCTTCATCATCTAAAATTGTTCCCTCTTGTAAATAATGAGATACATCGGCAATATGAATTCCTATTTCATAATTTCCGTTTTCTAATTTTTTAAATGATAATGCATCATCAAAATCTTTTGCATCTTTTGGATCGATTGTAAAAGTTAAGGTATCACGAAGATCTCTACGTTTAGCTATTTCTTCTGGATGAATAGCAGTATCTAATTTTTGAGCAAAAACTTCAACTTCTACAGGAAAATCATAAGGTAATCCATATTCAGCAAGGATTGCATGAATTTCGGTATTGTGTTCACCTGGTTTTCCAAGTACTTTTATTACAGTTCCAAAAGGGGAATCGGCTTTTTTAGGCCAATCTTCAATTTTTACTAAAACTACATCTCCTTGTTCGGCTCCGTTATATTTCTCTTTTGATATAAAAATATCAGTATACATTTTAGCATTAGCAGTAGTAACAAAAGCAAAGTTTTTTTGAATATCAATTACTCCAACAAATTCTGTTTTAGCTCGTTCTATAATTTCAATTACTTCACCTTCTGGTTTTCTTCCTCTTCTTCTATTATAAACATAAACTCTAACTTTATCTTTATCTAAAGCATGATTTAAATTATTTGTAGGAATAAAAATATCTTCTTCAAATTCCTCACAAATAAAATAAGCAGTTCTTCGTGAAGTCATATCTATTGTTCCTTCATAATAATCTTGACTGACCGCTTTTACTAAATACTTTCCAGGCTCACTTTCAATAATTACTTTTTGAGCTGCAAGTATTTTTAAATCTTTAATAATCTCATTTCTGCTTTTAGTATCGTTTAATTCTAAAATAGCACAAATTTGTTTGTAATTAAAGGGTTTATTAGCTTGTTTTGATAAGATTTTTAAGATTTTTTCAGAGAATGTTTTCTCTTTTTTTCCAAACTTTTTTGGGAATTTACTCATATTCTTTTTTAATAAGGTTTAAATTTACGAAGAAGAAAATAGAAAATAGAGAATACCGAATAGATTTATCGAAAATATAACTTTTTACAAGTTTATAAAATCACCAAGTTTTCAACATCTATTAAAAACAAAAAAAATATTTTAAAAATTAAATTTAAATATATGATGGTTATTATGTGGTGTTAATTTGTATAATAACTTTATTTTTTAAAAATTGTTTTTGAAGTTATTTTTATTTATTTCTAATTATCAACAGCCTTTTGAATACTTAAAACGCTAATTTTAAATAGAAAACCTTAAACAATAAACAGTTGTTAATAAGTAAAAATTTAAATAATTTGTAAATAACTTTCATTGTTAATTTCGGTTGAAAAAACATATTTTTATAGTGATAACTTTTATAAAAAAACAGAAAACTAAATTTGATTTTTTAAAACCAATTTTGGATTACAAATAATTTAAATACAACCTAAAAAAACTTCTAATTTTCTTTATTAAGTTATCAACAAAGTAAGTTAATTTAAAGTTATCTGAATATCAACGAATTACAAAACACTATTAACAATTAATAATTTTAACATTTATCTTAAAAAAATAACAAGAAAAACCTCAAATAATTAAAATAATAACAACCACTAATTTTCTTATTATTTGTAAATCATGAAGTTATATTTTTATTAAAATCAAATAGATATACTAATTAGAATAACTAAATTTGTTTCCATAATTAATACATTTAAAATATGAAAATTTCTATCGGTAACGATCATGCAGGACCAGATTATAAAAAAGCTATTGTTGCTTATTTAACTTCAAATGGACATCAAGTAATTAACCACGGAACAGATACGGAAGATAGTGTAGACTATCCAGATTTTGCTCACCCGGTTGCTTTAGATGTAGAATCTGGTAAAGCCGATTTAGGAATTGTAATTTGTGGTTCTGGAAACGGAATTGCTATGACTGCTAATAAACACCAAGGAATTCGTGCCGCACTATGTTGGACCAAAGAAATTTCGGCGCTAGCGCGCCAACATAACAATGCTAACGTAGTAAGTATTCCGGCGCGTTTCACTTCAATTCCTCAAGCTGTAGAAATTGTAAATACTTTTTTAAATACCGATTTTGAAGGCGGAAGACATGCCAATCGTGTAGATAAAATTTCTTGTAAATAAATGACAGAAACCCACACGCATACCCATTCTCATAAACATGTCGTTCAAGGGAAAAATTTAGTTTATTCAATATTACTGAATTTATTAATTACTGTAGCTCAAGTTATAGGAGGAATAGCTTCCGGCAGTTTAGCTTTATTATCAGATGCCCTTCATAATTTTTCAGATGTATTATCATTAGGATTTAGTTTAATTGCGCATAAATTATCTAGAAAAAAAGCCACCGAAGAACACACATTTGGATACAAAAGAGCCGAGTTAATTGCGGCTTTTGTTAACGCTTCCACATTAATAATTGTTGCTTTTATATTGATTTATGGAGCAATAAACCGATTTGTTAATCCAAAACCAATAGAATCTGATATTGTAATTTGGCTATCCGTTTTAGGAATTATAGTTAACGGAGGATCTGTATTGCTTCTACAAAAAGACTCCGAGCACAACATCAATATGAAATCGGCCTACTTGCATTTGTTAACTGATATGATGGCTTCGGTTGCTGTACTTGTTGGCGGATTGATGATGAAATTTTTTGGATGGTTTTGGATTGACGGAATTCTAACTATTTTAATAGGAATCTACTTAATTGTGGTAGGTTATAAATTAGTAATAACAGCTACAAAAATGTTGATGTTATTCACTCCAGACGAAATAGATATTAAAGAAATAGTTGCAGAAGTAGAAAAAATTCCAGGAGCCGGAAAATTACATCACGTGCATGTGTGGCATCTTAACGAAGAAGAATTGCATCTTGAAGCGCATTTAGATTGTTCAAAAGATATTTCTATTAGTGAATTCAATACTATATCCGCTAAAATCGAAGAAGTAGTTTTTGAAAAATTCCAAATAAACCACATTAATATTCAGCCCGAATATAAAAAAGAAGACCCAAAAGAAATTATTGTTCAGGATTAAATAATTCGTTAATGACCAACATACAATTCATCCAGGCACAAGTAAACACGGCGCCTAAAAATATAGAAGCCACTCTAAAATTATTATCCGAGGACTGTACAATTCCATTTATTTCTCGATATAGAAAAGACCAAACCGGAAATTTAGATGAGGTGGTAATTGAACAAATTGCAAAGCTTTCCAAGCAATACGATGAAATTGTAAAAAGAAAAGAAAGCATTCTAAAAACCATTGAAGAGCAAGGGCAACTTTCATCGGAATTAAAATCAAAAATTGAAAAAAGTTTCGATTTACAGGAAATAGAAGACTTGTATTTGCCTTATAAAAAGAAGAAAAAAACCCGTGCCGATGTGGCTCGAGAAAACGGGTTGGAGCCCTTAGCAAAATTAATAATAGCTCAAAAAAATGACGATGTAGATTTCTTGTCAACGCAATATATTAATAAGAATGTTAAAAACGAAGAGGAAGCGCTTCAAGGCGCTAGAGACATTGTGGCCGAATGGATTAATGAAAATATAGCGGTCCGACAAAGCTTACGAAGATTGTATACCAGAAAAGCAATCATCGAATCGAAAGTAATAAAAAAGAAATCGGAAGAAGAGGCAGCTCAAAAATTTTCGCAATATTTTGATTGGTCTGAACCCCTAACTAAAGCACCTTCACATCGATTATTAGCTATGCTTCGCGCCGAAAACGAAGGTTTTGTTAAAATAAAAATAGAGACCGATCTTGACGAAACCTACGATTTAATAGATGAAATTATAATAAAAAACAGCAACAGTCCGGCTATTTCTCACGTGCAACTTGCAATAGAAGATAGTTACAAACGCTTGTTACAACCAGCTATTTCAAATGAAGTTTTGCAAGAAGCCAAAGCCAAAGCCGATAGTAAAGCAATCGAAGTTTTTGCAGGAAATTTAAGTCAGCTGTTGTTGGCACCACCCTTAGGCGAAAAACGAATTTTAGCCATCGATCCCGGATATCGAAGCGGTTGTAAAGTGGTGTGTTTAGATGAAAAAGGCGATTTATTATACAACGAAACCATCTATCCGCACCAGCCGCAAAATGAAACAGCAATGGCGATGAAAAAAATCAAATCGATGGTGAATGCCTATAATATTGAAGCAATTTCCATTGGAAACGGAACCGCCTCTAGAGAAACTGAATTTTTCATTAAGAAAATCGCTTTTGATAAGCCGGTTCAGGTTTTTGTGGTTTCTGAAGCTGGAGCCTCTGTATATTCTGCAAGTAAGATTGCGCGGGAAGAATTTCCGAGTTATGATGTAACCGTTCGAGGCTCGGTATCAATTGGAAGAAGATTATCCGACCCCTTAGCTGAATTGGTGAAAATTGATGCCAAATCAATTGGAGTGGGGCAGTACCAACACGATGTAGACCAAACAAAATTAAAAGAAGAGCTAGACAATACTGTTATTCGATGTGTAAATTCAGTGGGAATTAATATCAATACGGCAAGTAAATCATTGTTGAGTTATGTGAGTGGAATAGGCGAAAAAACCGCCGAAAACATCATTAATTTCCGATCGGAAAACGGACCTTTTGAAGACCGAAAACAACTTAAAAAAGTGCCTCGATTGGGAGACAAAGCCTACCAACAAGCCGCAGCATTTATTCGAATTAAAGACGGAAAAAATCCGTTAGATAATTCGGCGGTGCACCCAGAGGCTTATCCGGTGGTGGAAAAAATGGCAAAAGATTTGAAAATTTCGGTAAACGAATTAATCGCCAATAAAGAAAAAATAGATTCCATTTCCCCAGAAAAATACACCAACGAAACCATCGGAATTTTAGGAATAAAAGACATTTTAAAAGAATTGGTAAAACCCGGATTGGATCCAAGAAAAGCAGCCAAAGTTTTCGAATTTGACCCCAATGTAAAAACTATAAAAGACGTGCATTCGGGAATGATATTACCTGGAATCGTGAATAACATTACCGCCTTTGGCTGTTTTGTAGATATAGGCGTTAAAGAAAGCGGCTTGGTGCATATCTCCCAACTTAAAGCCGGCTATGTTTCTGATGTGAATGAAGTGGTGAAACTACACCAGCATGTTCAAGTAAAAGTAGTTGAGGTAGACGAAGATCGAAAACGAATTCAACTTACCATGATTTTGTAAAATAAAAAATCCCAACTCCCACCGTCATCCTAAGCTAGTCAAAGGAAATGGGAGTTGGGATTTTAATTTGTATTAAAGAAAACCTATTCTTTAGTTTCTTCCTCTTTTTTTGCAGGAGTTGGATCTTCTTTAGCTGCGTTTTTAAATTCTTTAACACCCGCTCCTAATCCTTTCATTAATTCTGGAATTTTTTTACCTCCAAAAAGAAGTAGAGCAACTCCCAAAATTAATAAAACATGCATTCCTGTAAGCTCTAAAAATATGGTTAAAAAGTTCATAATGATACTTGTTAAAAGTTATGTGATGCAAATGTAGAAAATATTTATTTAGCTCTGCAACTATTTAGCATTAAAGAACGGTTAAATGACAAGTTTGGTTACGAACTAATTTCTATATTTGTATTATAATCTAGTAAGATGTCTGAAAAACGATTAAAAAAACAATTATTAAAGAAACAGCTTTTTGCTAAAAACCGATTGGTTGTTTTAAACGAAGACACCTTTGAAGAGTTGTTTTCGTTAAAATTAACTTTAATGAATGTTTTCGTTGTGGCGTCAATTGGAGCCATTTTAATTATTTTCATCACCACATTTATTATTGCCTTTACCCCTTTGCGCGAATACATTCCGGGGTATACTTCCACCAAACTCAAAAAAGACGCTACCGAGTTGGCACTAAAATCGGATTCGTTGGAATTTGCAATTAAGAAAAACGAAATCTATTTGCAATCCATTCAAAAAGTATTGAACGGAAATTTACAATATGCCAAAGTCAACAAAGATTCTATTTTAGCCATTTCGGTGGATACTTTACCCGACTTACAATTAACCGCAACAGAATCGGAATTAAAACTAAGAAAAGAAGTTTCCGAGCAAGAAAAGGCAGATAAAGAAAAAGAAAAATCTTCCAAAAAGAAGCACAAATAATGAGTTTAAAATCTATTGCAGCCCAACTATTTGCCAAGGTAATCCATCACAAAACTCAAAAATGGGTTGCTAATCCGGTAGTTGCGCAGCAAAAAGTTTTTGAAAATTTAATCCGTCAAGCGGAAAAGACGCAGTTTGGCAAAGACCACCATTTTTCTCTAATAAAAACCCCCGAAGATTTTGCAAAGCAAGTTCCAATTCGGGATTATGAAGAGCTGAAACCATATGTAGACCGCGTAGTGCAAGGCGAAGAAAATGTATTATGGAAAGGGAAACCGATTTATTTTGCCAAAACTTCCGGAACGACATCGGGTGCTAAATACATTCCGCTTACCAAAGAATCGATGCCGTTTCATATTGAAGCGGCTCGAAATGCCATTTTGAATTACATTCACGAAACGGGTAAAGCTGATTTTGTTAACGGGAAAATGATTTTCCTGCAAGGGAGTCCCATTCTTGAAGAAAAAAACGGCATCCAATTCGGTAGACTTTCCGGAATTGTAGCCCATTTTGTTCCCAACTATTTGCAAAAAAACCGCCTTCCAAGTTGGGAGACGAATTGCATAGAAGATTGGGAAACCAAAGTAGATGCCATTGTAGAAGAAACCATCCGCGAAGATATGGCCGTAATTTCGGGGATTCCGTCGTGGGTGCAAATGTATTTTGAAAAACTGCAACAAAAAGGAGGGAAGCCGGTTGGTGACCTTTTTAATAATTTCAATTTGTTTATTTATGGCGGTGTAAATTATGAACCGTACCGCGCTAAATTTGAAAATCTTATCGGGCGAAAAGTAGATGCAATTGAATTATTTCCCGCCTCCGAAGGATTTTTTGCCTACCAAGATTCCCAAAAAGAAAAAGGCATGTTATTGCTTTTAAATTCTGGAATTTTCTATGAATTTGTAAAATCGGAAGAGTTTTTTACTCCAAATCCAAGACGATATACAATAGGCGAGGTTGAGCTAAACGTGAATTATGTATTAATAATTTCAACCAACTCCGGACTTTGGGCCTACAACATTGGCGACACAGTTCAATTTACTAGTTTGAAGCCCTATCGCGTAATTGTTTCGGGTAGAATTAAGCACTACATTTCTGCTTTTGGCGAGCATGTGATTGGAAAAGAAGTAGAGCATGCTTTGCAAGAAGCCATGAACGGAACCACTATTCAAGTAAACGAGTTTACGGTAGCGCCACAAATTGCCCCAGAAACCGGATTGCCTTACCATGAATGGTTCATAGAATTTGAAAACGAACCCAATAATTTAGAAGAATTTGCGTTAGCCATTGATGGGGCTATGCGCAAGCAAAACGTTTATTATGACGATTTAATTGTGGGAAAAGTATTAAAAACATTAAAAATCACGAAAGTTTCCAAAAACGGATTTCAGGAATACATGAAATCCATTGGTAAACTAGGCGGACAAAATAAATTACCCCGATTAGCCAACGACCGAAAAATTGCTGATTTATTAGAAAGAAAATAAAATGATGCAGGAAAAAAGGCTGTGGTTTCTTTTGTTATTAGTGAGTATTTCAGCTTCCGCCCAAATAAAAGGGGTGGTTGTAGATGAAAACAATATTCCTATCCCTTACGTAAACATTTGGATAGAGAATGAAAACATTGGAACAACTTCTGAAGATGATGGGAGTTTTAAAATTGATTTAAAAGATGAAAATAAACCCTTAATTTTTTCAGCAATTGGTTTTGAAACTAAAATTCTTAAACCTATTGAAGCTAAAAATGTAATCCTAAAATCAACTTCCATAGAACTTGAAGATGTAGTAATTAATAAAAAAACCACAAAAGAAGAAAAAGAAATAGGCTATTATGAGTCGGGAGGATTTAGATACCATAGGGCCTATTTTGTTGATGGTATTTTATTTAAAGTAGCTAAAGAAGAATTGGAAAAATTTCCTTTTTTAAAAGAATTGAAATTTAAAACATTATCAAAAGTTCAAAATGCTAAAATTAGATTATATCTTGTAGAGATTAATAATGACGGCTCTCCAAGCGATAAATTGATTATGGATGATTTAATTATTGAAGTTAAAAAAGGAAGCAGAAAAAACATAATTGATTTATCTGTTAAAAAAATAGCCATACCAGAAAACGGATTTTATGTTGTTTTTGAAAAATTAAAAATTGAGGAAAATAAGTATTATTACGAATATGAATATAAAAATAGTGACGGCAATAAAATTAAATCAAAGGGATTACAATATCAGCCAGAAATTCCTTTATCTCCGGTAAAAGAGGAAATAGGATGGCATAAAAGAATAAATAATAAGTGGGAAATAAACGAAAAAATAATCTTACAAAACCCAAATAGTTATGAGAATTTATTGATGAAAAAATACCATAGCAACTATTTAGTGCCCTCCGTAAACATTACTATTTCTAATTAAATGCAAAAATTAGCATTATTTTTTCTTTTATCAACTGCTCTTTCCGCTCAAATAAAAGGAGTCGTTAAAGACAGTATTACCGGAAAACCAATTCCGTTTGCGAATATTTGGGTAGAAAACGAGAATATTGGAACCACATCTAAAGAAGATGGAACTTTTGAAATAAAAACAGCAAAAGATAAACCTTTGTTTTTCTCCATCATTGGATACCATTCTAAAAAAACAATTTTAAATTCTAAAAACGAAGTACTGCTCAGTCAAAAAAGCATCGAATTAGAAAATATTGATATCATTACACTAAAAAAATCGGAATCTTTATTGGTTGGGAAATCGGTTTTTAGAAGAATTACCCATTTACAAGGAAAATACCCGCAGATTATAGCTAAAAAATTTGACTATGATACTATTTACAAAAAAACACCTTATTTAAAAGAGATTGAAGTTTTTACACAATCAGAAATTAAAGATGCATCCTTTAAACTTAGAATTTTACTTCATGATAGCATTTCAGATTTACCTATTATTGATTTAGTTAATGAAGACATCATTATAAAAGTCAAAAGAGGCAGAAATAAAACCCAAATAGACGTTTCTAAATACAAAATAAAATTTCCTGAAAAAGGTTTAGATATTGGACTAGAAAGTATGCTTATAGAAAGCAATAAGTATATTTATTCGTATAAATACAACGGATTGAATTACGATACAGAGTTGTATGCTCCAGCGATAATTTGCAATAATTCAGAAGAAGAAAAGTCGTATGTTTTTTTAAATAACGAATGGATGAAAAGAAAACTTACGTATTTAGAAAGAGAAGGGCAATATTTGGTCATTGAACCAGCCATAAATATCATATTAACAAATTAATGAAAAAAATTTACCTTTTATTTATAGTGTTTTCATTCACGGTTTCCGCCCAAATTAAAGGAGTCGTTAAAGACAGCATTACCGGAAAACCCATTCCGTATGCGAATATTTGGGTAGAAAACGAGAATATAGGCGCCAGCACCGAAGAAAATGGCGAATTTGTTATCAACACAAGCTCAAACAAAATCTTAATTTTCTCCGCATTAGGATTTGAAAAGAAAACCCTAAAAGCAGCACAAGCCATGCAAGTGAGGTTGGCCTCTAAAGCGTACCAACTAAACGATGTGGTAATTCTAAAAAAGAAAGAAACCAAAATCATTGAGATTGGCAAAAGCAAAAACGCCATTTACCAAGCATTTGATAACGGCCCAAGAATAGATGTGAAGTACTTTCCGTATTTGCCGCGTTACCAAAAAACCAAATTCATCAAGCAAGTTACCATTGAAACCGACAGCAAAATAGAGGGCGCCACCGTTAAAATTCATTTTTATAGCGTGGACGAAAACGGCTTTCCGGGAGAGGAGCTATTATCCAAAGATTTTATTGCTACTGTTCCTATTGGCGTGGTAAAAAACATTTTTAATGTTTCCGATTTTAATCTTCGAATGCCGAAAAAAGGACTTTTCGTGGGCTTTGAAAAACTAATTATTGAGAGAAATAAATTAGAGATCCCGGTTACAAATTACAATACCAATGTTACCTCGATTAAGAAGACGTATTCACCATTGGTTTTATATAATTTAGAAGAAAGAGATTTCCTTTTTACGTTTTCGGGCGGAAAATGGAATAAAGAAATTCAATACGATAATAACAAAGTCCCTATTAAGCGAATGGTCTACGAGCCGTCAATTAACCTAATTTTAACCAATTAAAATTTTAAATGCCTATCTTTGCGGGTTAGAAAACAAAATTTAATGATAGAAATTAAAAACATTTCGCGTTCTAGGGCGCAAGAATCGTCGGCAGCTATCGAACGATTGTACATTACTATGAGGCACTTATTTAACAGAGGTTTTTATAAACCAATGGGTGTTTCGGGAGAAACTTTACGAGAAGCTTTATTAGAGCTTCGACCAGAAATTTACGGAAGTATTGCAGAAGAGAAAGTAGAACTTAATGGGTTACTTTATGTAATTGAAAGGCTTCCGATAGGAATTGAAGAATGCAGATACATCAACTTAACTTCAGACGAAGGGTATTCACAGTCTCATTTTCAAGCTATAGTTCCACCAAAAAGAAAACGAAATTGTTATCGAATTGATGAGGAACAAATGAATGTTGAAATTACCCGCGGAAGATCCGATATTTATGATATTCTAACGCATTTAACATTCATCTTTATTGAATCCCACAAAATAAAAGACCGCGTTTTATTAGACGAAAATAATGAAGTTACAAGAGATTGGTTAAAATTGGAGCAAGCCGCTTTACAAACAAAAAAACTATCTCAAACCGAAAAAGAAAAAGCCATTTCGCACACTTCAAATGTATTGGGTAGAAGTTTTTCGGAAGTGTTAGACATTTACGATGCATTTGGAACTACCGAAAAACCAGATCGTTTTTTACATCTAATTTATTGGTTAGGAAAACTAGCAATAGAAGAAGTGGTTGACAACAACAAACGAACCATTACTTTTAGTCCGTTATTAAGAGAACGCCTTGGGCACCACATTCACGGGGAGGTATGGGCGAATAACATTAAAGAAGTCTTAAACAATAATAAATTAATTGAACGCCCTATTCATATTATAAGTGCCAACATGCACTCGGTAATGAATTCTATTTTTGCAACTCCGGTTTTAGGAACGAAATACAAAGGCAAATCGGAGTATCAAATTTATGAAGATTTAAGTGCTTCGGGCAGTAAAGAAATCAGGAACAAAGTAGAAGCATTTGCTTTACAACACGGAATGATTTCTTTGCCAGATCAATCAGGAACGAATATAGATGTTCAAATTTTTGACACCGCTAAAATTGATTGGTCAAAATCGAATTTTCCTAAAGCTTCAATAAAAGGTGAAAATCCAGTTATTATTGTAATGGATTATGCTTTTGGAGAACAAGCATATGAAACGATAGATGAATTATTAAAGCCATTTAAGAAAGAAGATAAAGTACATTTTTTAAATGTAGAATCGGTTTCAATAATGGGTAAAGCCGGAATTCTTCAAGGAGGTAAAGGCGACATCATGATTCCGAATGCACACATTAATGAGGGCACAGCCGATAATTATTCTTTTGAAAATGAGCTTACCGCAAAAATGTTTGAAGGAAATGACATTCCGGTTTTTGCCGGACCAATGGTTACCGTATTGGGAACTTCTTTGCAAAATAAAGATTTATTAAAATTTTTCCATGACTCAACTTGGGGCGCCATAGGATTAGAAATGGAAGGGTCTTATTATCAAAAAGCGATACAAAGTGCTTCTAAAATTAGAAAAAGTATCAATCAAAATGTGAAAGTAAGGTATGCGTATTATGCTTCTGATAATCCTTTAGAAACAGGAAGTACCTTAGCTTCTGGCGGATTAGGAACCACTGGGGTTAAGCCCACTTATTTGATTACTATAAAAATACTAGAACAAATTTTTAACATAAAATAAATTAACAATGAGTACTAAAAACGAATCAAACCATATTCCAGAAGAAATAGATTTATTTAATTTAAGAGCTGCGATTTCAAAAGCTATTAATAATGCCATAATGAATACATTTCTGTTTTTTAAGAAAAACAGTTATCGTTTGTTATTTTTATTAATAATTGGAGGTGCTCTAGGAGCAGCAGCAGATTATTTTTTAAAAAGCTATGTTGCTGAGATTGTCGTAAATTCAAATTTTACAAGCAATGATTATTTGTACTCAAGAGTTGACCTTTTAAATAATCATTTTATTCAAAACTCTAAATCAGAACTACCAATTTCCAATTATAAAAAGTTCACAAGAATAGAGGTAGAACCTGTAATTGATGTTTACTCTTTTGTGAGTAATACTTCATCAAATGCCGCTAATAATGCTCAAAATTCACAAAATTTTGAGATGTTGAAGTTAATGTCTGAAAAAGGAGACATTAATAATATTATTAAAGATGAGGTGACCAGTAAAAATTATTATTTCCAACAAATTAATGTTTTTTCTAAAGATAAAGTTGAAGAAAAAGATATTAATTCGGTAATTACTTATTTAAATAAAGACGCTTATTTTGATAGTATTTTACATTTAAACATCTCCAACATTAAAGAAAGAATTATTAAAAATGACTCTACTATAGCACAAATTGATAAATTGATTCAAAGCTATACTACTAGCATTGCTAGAGGAGACGCTAATGTGATGTTTAAAAACGACAACAGCGAAGTAAATAGTTTAATTACACAAAAAAAGGAATTAATTTCAAAAATTGATGAAGATAAGCTGAGTCTTATTAGCCAAAATAAAATAATTAAAGAAAACACTGTTGTGCTTAATAAAATTAACAACAAGGGGATTGCTAATAAATTAAAATTCATACTACCTATTTTATTTATTTTCTTGTTTTTGTTTATTAGCTATATCAAACGCTTAAATCAAAAGTCTCAAAAAGCATAAATATGAAAGGAATTATTCTAGCAGGAGGATCTGGAACAAGATTACACCCATTAACCATTGCAGTAAGCAAGCAGTTAATGCCAATTTATAACAAGCCAATGATTTATTACCCATTGGCAACATTAATGTGGGCAGGAATAAAAGAAATTTTGATTATTTCTACACCACATGATTTACCACTTTTTAAATCCCTGCTTGGCGATGGAAAAAAATATGGATGCCGATTTGAGTATGAAGTTCAAGAGCATCCAAACGGTTTAGCAGAGGCATTTATTATTGGAAAAAAATTCATAGGAAACGATAAGGTGGCGCTAATATTAGGAGATAATATTTTTTACGGAACCGGATTAGCTGATTTGCTTCAAGCAAATAACGACCCAGACGGTGGAATTATATACGCATACCATGTTCATGACCCAGAGCGCTATGGCGTTGTAGATTTTGACAAACAAGGAAATGTAATTTCTATTGAAGAAAAACCAAAAGAGCCTAAGTCTAACTATGCCGTTCCAGGGGTTTATTTTTATGACAATGATGTGGTAGAAATCGCTTCCAATATCAAGCCGTCGCACCGAGGGGAAATAGAAATAACCGATGTAAATAAAGAATATTTACGCAGAGGAAAACTTAAAGTAAGTATTTTAGATAGAGGAACCGCTTGGTTTGACACCGGAACGTTCAATTCATTAATGCAGGCGGCACAATTTGTTCAAGTAATAGAAGAGCGCCAGGGATTAAAAATTGGTTCTATTGAAGAAGCGGCATTTAGAATGGGATTTATTGATAAAGCCCAATTAAAAGCATTGGCAGAACCTTTGCTTAAAAGCGGCTACGGAAATCAATTAATGGACATTTCAAACGAATAATAGAATCAATCCCCCATGAATTTTATTTCTACCAAATTAGAAGGATGCTTTGTTATTGAGCCAAAAATAATCCAAGATTCAAGAGGCTATTTCATGGAAACTTTTAATGAAAATGCTTTCCAAAATGGAATTGGCAAAAAAATAGTTTTTGTTCAAGACAATCAATCTTTTTCAAGTAAAGGAGTATTGCGCGGTTTTCATTATCAAACTGGTGATCATGCTCAAGCAAAATTAGTGCGTGTACTTCAAGGAGAAGTATTGGATGTAGCGGTGGATATTCGTCCTAATTCTAGCACTTACGGGCACTATGTTTCGGAATTACTTTCGGGAGAAAATCAAAAACAATTTTTTATCCCAAGAGGATTTGCACATGGTTTTTTGGTATTAAGCGAAACGGCAACTTTTTTTTATAAGTGCGATAATTTTTACAATAAAGAAAGTGAAGGCGGAATTATATATAATGACACAACGCTGAATATTGATTGGCAATTCCCAATTCACGAAATGATTATTTCAGAGAAGGACCAAAACCTTCCTACTTTTGAAAACGCCAAAAAAGTATGGTAGTATTAGTAACAGGCGCTAACGGTCAACTAGGGCAAGCAATAAAATTTATTTCTGGTAATTATCCTGAAATAAATTTTGTTTTTTGTGCCTCATCCGAATTAGACATTACTAATAAAAAAAATTGTGAGGAAGTATTTCATAAATACAAACCCAATTATTGTATTAACGCTGCTGCATATACCGCCGTTGATAAAGCCGAAAGTGAACCCGAAAAAGCGCATTTAACAAATGGTATTGGCGCTAAAAACATTGCCGAAACCTGTAAAGATTTTAACACTGTTCTCCTTCATATTTCTACCGATTTTGTTTTTGATGGCAGTCAAAATAAACCGTATACCGAACTCGATATTCCAAACCCTACAGGTGTTTATGGTAAGACAAAATGGGAAGGAGAAAAAGCAATACAAGAAATATTAAATCAGTATTTTATTATAAGAACCTCATGGGTTTATTCGCAGTTTGGGGCTAATTTTATGAAAACGATGTTGCGTTTGGCTTCCGAGAGAGATACTATTTCTGTGGTAAATGATCAAATAGGAACGCCAACCAACGCCATTGATTTAGCCGATGTAATAATACAAATTTGCAAGAAACATAGTCAACAACCAAATGATCAATCGCTTTTTGGAATTTATAATTTCAGTAACGAAGGACAATGCTCTTGGTATGATTTTGCAAAAAAAATATTTGAAATAAATAATAGTAAAATTCACTTAATTCCCATTCCAACAACAAGTTATCCTACACCGGCAAAAAGACCCGCACAAAGTGTTTTAGATAAAAGTAAAATAAAATCGGTTTTTTGCGTTATAATAGGTTGTTGGGAAGATAGCTTAGAAAAAAACTATTCCAATAAATAATAAACAATCATTATCCTTGAAGAAAAAGCTACTTTATTTAGTCGTACTAATTTTAAATTTCACAATAGTTTGTGCTCAAAAAACGAGCAAAATTATTGTTGAAAACGCTGATTTTTCTGATATAAATCAAAATGAAGTTCCAGACGCTTTGTTGCTAACCGGAAATGTAAGAGTACGACATGACGGCGTAGTAATGACCTGTAATAAAGCTTATTATTTTCAAATTGAAAACTACATTAAAGCTTTTGGCGAGGTACAAATGGTACAGGGAGACACTTTATATTTAAATAGTAAGTATGCCGAATATAATGGAAACATAAAAAAGGCATTCGCCTCGGGAAATGTAATCATGACTTCGCCCGAATCTACGATGACTACGGATACAATCTATTTAGATCGAAACATTCAGGAAGCTTATTTTAATTCAAATGCTACAATTGTAAACAAAAAGAACACCTTAAAAAGCAAGTCGGGGAGGTATTATATTAAAGAAAAGAAATACCAGTTTTTGACCTCTGTAGTACTAACAAACCCTGAGTATACTATAAAATCAAATCATCTGGATTATTATACCACCCAAGGGGATTCTTATTTAAAAGGACCCTCTACAATTACCGGAAAAGATAATTTTATTTATACCGAAAACGGATATTACAACAGTAAAAAGAACATCGGTAACTTCAAAAAGAAATCTTATATAAAGTACAAAGAGCGATTAATAGAAGGAGACAGTTTATACTACGACCGAAAGCGGGAATTTGCCTCCGGAACCAACAATGTTAAAATTACAGACTCTATAAATAAAGCCATAATTAAAGGGCATTATGGCGAAGTATATAAAAACAAAGACTCCTTATACATTACAAAACATGCTTCTGTTAGATACCTAATAGAAAAAGATTCTATGTTTATTCATGCTAAAAAAATAATTGTAACAGGGAAAATTGGCGAACGAAAAGTTACCGGATATCATAATGTTCGTTTTTTTAAAACGGACTTAAGCGGCAAGTGTGATTCCATTCATTCAGATCAAAAAGCAGCGCTTACCAAACTTATTGGAAAGCCAATTCTTTGGAATTTTGAAAGTCAAATGACGGGAGATATTATGCATTTAGTTGGAAACAACGATACTGAAAAATTGGATTCGCTTAAAATATTAAAAAACACTTTTATTATTTCAAAAGATACTATAGGCACGGGATTCAATCAAATAAAAGGGGTTAATCTTTACGGAAAATTTAAAGACAACAAACTTTATGAAGCCGATGTAGTAAAAAACACGGAGGTAGTTTATTTTATGCGAAATGATAAAAACGAACTCATAGGAATTAATAAAAATGTGAGTAGCCGAATCAACATGACAATGGACGATAAAAGCAAAGTAGATACGATTACTTTTTTTGACGCCGTTGATGGAGATATTTATCCGGAAGCAGAACTTCCAGAAAACGCTCGAAAATTAAAAGGATTTGTATGGCGAGGTGACGAACGAATAAAAACCAAAGACGATATTTATCCTCCAGATGAAGTAGAGTTAGACAAGAAAATTGTTTCAGAAAGCAATAAGAAATTTGAACAGGAACAACTCGATCAAGCTGCAGAAAAAAATAAATTAGAAGACCATATTAGTGGAGACAACTTTTATGAAGCGCTATTTAAAAAATACAACAACAGAATTGTAGTTGATAAAAACGGCACAAAATTATTGGTTAGAAATTTTAAATTTAAATTTCCAAAAGACAATAATTCGTATAATGTTTATAAGAAAATGCATCCAAAATTAAGTGATGAAGTTCAAATTAATCAGTTGCTTTGGGACTGGAAGACGATGCCTGGAAAGAAATATGACGGAGGTATATTTACAGGACTTGAAGAACTAGAATCTATCGAATTTCCCTCCAAAGAAAAACTAACGTACCAAGAAATTTTTTCGTTATACAATGATCGCATAATTATTGATCGAAACGGAATGGAATTATTTGCTAAAAATGGGAAATTCCTGTTTCCATCCGATTCGGAATCTTTAAATAAATTAAAAAAGAATAATCCAAAATACAGAAAACAAGTCAGAATCAATCAAGTATTATGGGACTGGAAAACCATGCAATTTGGCAGTTATGATGGCGGATTGTATACGGGAAACGAAAAAGAATAAATGGAGATCAATACAAATAAAACCTACTTAAATAACCTGTTCACTTTTATTAAAAAATTTAATAAGAATGAATTCATGATGCAAAGCATTAATACAATGATTTTAAGGATTATTGGGGTGGTTACACTTTTTGGCTTCACACTTTTTTTAACCAAAAATTACGATCCTAAAATTATTGGTCAATACGATTTCATTAGAACGTATTTATTAGTACTCGGAAGCATCTGTATTTTAGGAACAGACCAGTCTATTTTATATTTTACAGGAATGTTAAAAAGCAAGAACAGACTATACGAGCTGAAAGGAATTTACATCAAAATGTTTTTATTAATTCTTTTAACTTCTGTTATTAGTTTATTGTTATTAGTAGTAATTGGAAAAGAAATTATTAATTCTTTTTTAAATGACGGCGTAATTTATAACATCATAATAAAAGCGACAGCGCTTTTATTTTTTTACAGCATGACCTTATTCAACACCGAAGTATTAAGGGCTTTAGAGCGCGTTTATATTGCAGAATTATACCGAAACACTTTCAAATATGCTTCGGTAATCATTGGGTCAATAATTTTGTTTAATATTCATAAAGAATCCTATTTAGTAGATTCATTTTTAATTGGATTTTTCTTTTTATCATTATTTACGACTTTCAAGATATTTTCTATTTTTAAAAAGAGCCACTTTGTCTCAGCTTCCAAAGAACATGACGAAACCAACACCTACCAATTTATCTTTAAAAAATCCTATCCAATAGCGATAAGTACGTTGGCTATTTTCTTATTGATGAGTTTTGATGTGATGTTTTTAAAAAAATTTAAAGGAAACGAGGAAGTTGCCTATTATGCTCTAGCGGTTAAATTAATGACTCTTCTTCTAGTGGTTATGAACTCCGTTAATATTACTATTTCCCCAAAAATAGCAGAGCAATTTTTTTCTGATAATAGAAATGAATTAATTAAAACCATGAAAAACAGTGCCCGAATGATATTTCTAATATCCATTCCTACCGTATTGTTTTTTTGTTTCTTCTCCACATACATTTTAGGATTTTTTGGAGAAAAATATTTAGTAGTAAAAGAACCTTTAATAATATTGATGGTTGGGCAAGGAATATGTTCTATTTTTGGCAGTGTTCAGGTTTATTTAAATATGACCGGAAGACAAAACATTTTTCAATACATCCTTATTTCTGCAGTTCTTCTTAACTTTACTTTAAATAGAACTTTAATTCCAATTTATGGAATGAACGGCGCTGCATTTTCCTATGTAGCGAGTATGTTTTATTGGAATTTACTTGCAACAATTATAATTTATAAAAAAGACAGAATAATTGTTTTTTTAAATTAATAGAAACGCTATGGGTAATTTTATTAAAAAAAATGAACTTTGGTTTTTATCACTTTTTAGTATAAATTTAGTGATATCGGCTTTAGCATTTTCATTTTTACCAGAGCGCTATTTTAATGACACTGTAATTATTATTTTCGATAAATATCATGAAATAGGCTGGATAGGTAGTTATCCATTTACCATGATGTTTTATTCGATAACAAAACTAAAATATTTCCCCTTTTTTATTATTGCATTAATTCAATTTCCAATCTGTTCTTATCTTTTATATAGAATTGGGATCCCCTCCAATTTTCATAAAATAACAGTAAAAAATATTTTGGTTTACATAAGCATTTTTTTAATGGCTATTTTTCTTTCAATGCCATCAAAAGAGTTTATTAATTTCACCTATATTTCCTTAATTCCGTTTATTTTTTTAAAATCGAATTGGACAACTACAAGAAAAGTAATCTGTAGCATGTTGTTGCTATTGTTTTTTGGTTCTTTTTTTAGAACCTATTATGCATTAATCCCTATCATATCAATAGGAATGTATTACATAACAAAGTTTAATTTTAAAAACAAAACAACGAGTTCGATTTTTTATGGTATCATAATTATAATTTTCCTTTCTATATCACACGGAATCGTAAAAGGGAAATACATGTCGGAGAGCAATAGAGAGGCTTTAAATGCAGAACGAACAAAAGACAACAATTCGGCTATTGTTTCACCAATAAGCACAAACACATGGTATGGGGAAACGGTTGGGATTGTTTATGGCTTTTTTGAAATCAACATACCGGTAATAGAAGGATTTAAACACATTATGTCGCCTCAAATTATTTCATTTATAATTTGGCAGTTGTTACTATTTTACATTTTATTAGTTCGATTAGCGCGATGCCTTAAAGAAAAGAATAAAAATAAAGACGAATTATGGCTCTTGTTAATTGTCTTTTCATACTTTATTATTCAAGGGCTTTTCGAACCAGATCTTGGTTCGGCGGTTCGACATAAAATAGGTGTTTTTCCTTTAATTTATTATGTTTTATACTATGACTATTTCAGAAAAAATATATAAAAAAGGACTTGACTTTTTTTTAATAAGCATCCCATTAACCTTCCTATTTAGAATTCCGTGTACCTGGTTAATCGTCTTGTTTTCTGTATTTAGCCTTTGTTTTTATAAACAAATAAAAGTTAAAAAAGAGAATCTTTTAATAACAGCATTAATAGCTTCGCCGTTGTTATTAGAACTTGTTTTTTTCTGGAATAACGATTCGTATTATTTAGGTGTTAAAACACTAGAAAAAACGGTATCATTATTAATTTTTCCACTTTTTATTTTAGGTAATTATAAAGAGATTAATTTTTATAGATTATTAAAAATATATTCTATTTCCACAACGGTAATTGTTTTGTTCTTTTTCTTAAGGTTTACAATAGTTTACCCCGAGTATTTTAATAAATACCTTAACGGAATTCATTTGTGGGAAATGGGGTATGTGTTTTCCAAAACTTTAGGCATGCACGCCCCAGCATTGAATATGCACATGGCTTTCGTATCAATAATTAACTTTTATATTTTTATAAAGAAGGAAAACGGAGCCACAAAATATCTATATTTCTTTATCTTTCTAACCTCTATTTTTTTATTGCTCTTCATCAATACAAGAATGGCGATAATGGACACGGCAATTGGGTGTATTATAGTAGTTTTTTATCAATTAAAAAATAAAGAAAATGTAGCCAAGCTTTTAATCAATACTTCTATAACAGTACTTTTTATTAGTCTCCTTTCTATTGTTTTCTTGAAAAAGGACTCTTATCTAAAAGAAAAATTTTCTAGTATTGCTTTTGCTCATATGGATAAAGTAGGAAGGCTAGACGAAATTGATCATCCTGAGGTAGCCGTTTACAGCTCTTTAGTAACAAGAGTATCAATATGGAAATCGGCCCTTGAACTTTCTTACAAAGAACTTCCTTTTGGCACAGGATCATCAGACGGCAGAAACGAATTAGTGAAATATTATAAAAAAACAAATCAAAAATTTTTAACAAAATATAAATTTGCCACCCACAATCAATACATTGATTTTTTATTAAAGTTTGGATTTATCGGATTAATAGTAACAATTGGTTACATTTTTTCCTTTTTATATTTTGGATTAAAAACCCATGAACCAATACTAGTTGCTTTCTTCTTTTTGTTTTTTACAAGCAACCTAACCGATGATTTTTTAATTCGTTTTGATGGTATTGTTTTTAGCGGATTTTGGTTGACTATTTTTGCTTGCTTATACCTGCAAAAAATGAAAATTAATAATTTAAAAAACACCTAAATGATTAAGGTTGCTCATATATTACATTCTGTTGGAGGGGTAGATGTTTCATTAAGATTAATTACTGAAAACATTAATTCAGAAGAGTTTGAAAATATAATAATTCACGGAATAAAGGATACCGATGTTGATTTTAGAGACCAAAACAATACAATTTTGAAGTCGTATAAAACCTCCATATACAGAGAAATAAATATTATTAATGATCTAATAGCAATAATTCAAACTTACAAGATATTAAAAAAAGAACGCCCAGATATTATTCATGCACATAGCGCTAAAGGAGGGATTATCGGCAGATTAATGGGCTTATTATTCAAAAC
Source organism: Flavobacterium sp. (assembly GCF_046073885.1). GTDB lineage: Bacteria > Bacteroidota > Bacteroidia > Flavobacteriales > Flavobacteriaceae > Flavobacterium. The sequence continues at coordinate 6,040 of NZ_JBJTND010000011.1, read as the reverse complement.
AAAAGTGTTTTATACTCCTCAAGCATTCTCTTTTTTAAGCACTGAAAATAATTTGAAAAGAAAAATTTATTTGTTTATTGAGAGATTATTTACAAATAAATACTCGTATTTATTAGCTTCATCAAATTCAGAAAAAGAAAGAGGGGTAAACAATAAAATTTTCAAAAAAGAAAAAGCGCTTTTATATAATAATTCAATAGTTGATATTAAAAAAATAGAAGACTTATCCATAGAAAAAACATGGCCAGAAGAATACATTTGCACCGTTGGCCGACCATCCTATCAAAAAAACATTGAGTTAATGATTGATGTTTTACATGAAGTAAATAAAATCAAAGAGGTACATCTTGTAATAATGGGGGTAGGCTTTCATTCAGACAAACTCGAAGAGGTTCAAGAAAAGATTAAAAATTACAATTTAACCGAAAAAGTTACTTTATTAAACTGGACCAAACGCACCGATGTTTTTAATATCATTAAAGAGTCTAAAATATATATATCAACTGCTAGATATGAAGGATTACCTTACTCAATTATAGAAAGTCTTGCGTTATCTACACCTTGTGTTGTAACCGATAGCGATGGAAATAGAGATTTAATAATTGATGGGTATAATGGTTATGTAATAAAAAATCAAAATAGTACTGAGTTTAAAGACAAAATTCTTCATTTATTGGACAACAAAGAGGTCAGAAACACTTTCTCTGATAATTCAAGAAATGAATTTTTACAAAAATATAATGTAGAAAAAAACATAAAGAATTTAGAAAATATCTATATTGCATCATTAAATAGATAAAACAATGATAATAAAGCGATTAAAAAGGATTATTCAGAACGAAAAGTTTCATCCAACTATAATAAGCTTTTTTATTAACAATAATTTTCTGATTCGAAAAAGCATTCGAAAAGCGATTGTTAAGTATAATAATTATTTAAGTGGTTCTTTATTAGATTTTGGATGCGGTACAAAGCCCTATAAAAAACTAATTCTAAACGTTGATAGCTACACAGGAGTTGATTTTAAAATTGAGGGAAGAGAAGAAAGTCAAAAAAATGTTGATTTTTTTTATGACGGAAAAACAATTCCTTTTAAGGATCAAATGTTCGACTCTATTTTAAGCACAGAAGTATTGGAGCATGTTTTTAATATTGAAGAAATATTAATCGAATTCAATAGGGTGTTAAAAATGGAAGGTCATGCTTTAATTACCACTCCATTTATGTGGGAAGAGCACGAAATGCCCTATGATTTTGCTAGATATACTACTCCGGCATTAGAATACCTTTACCAAAAACACGGATTTGAAGTTGTTCAAAAACACAAAACTGGAAACCAAATAGAAGTTGTTTTTCAGTTTGCTATAAATTATTTTAAGAATATCATTCCAAAATTTGCCCTGAAACAGCTATTATTAGTTCCATTTATGGTTACTTTTAATACCTTAGGAATATTCTTTAGCTTTATTTTACCTTCAGATAAGACGGCTTATTTTAATAACGTATTTGTAATAAAAAAGATTAAAAATATAAATTAATCAATCCTCTTATTTTAAATACCAGCGATAGAGTTTTTCAATTCCTTCAGCTAATTCAATTTTGTGTTTCCAGCCCAAACTATTTAATTTACTGCAATCAGTCAGTTTTTTTAAGGTGCCGTCAGGTTTTTCGGTATTGAAAACAAAGTCCCCGTTATATCCAACTATATCTTTAATTAAATAAGCCAAGTCTTTGATGGAGATATCTATTCCGGTTCCAATATTAATGTGAGTATTTATGATGTGACTTGGATTGGTGTAACAATCTTCAAAGTTTCGATTTTCCATGATAAAAACACACGCATCAGCCATATCTTCAGACCATAAAAATTCTCTCATTGGAGCACCACTTCCCCATATTTCAACATTGTTTTTTGAAATTTTGTATCGATCCAATGGTATTTTTGCGTCCTCAATAGTGTTCACTTTTAAATCTAATAAAAGGGCTTCTATATTATTTTCCGAAAGTAATTTTGCTAAATGTACTTTTCGTAATAACGCCGGTAACACGTGGGACTTTTCTAAATCAAAGTTGTCATTTGGACCATATAAATTAGTCGGCATCACCGAAATAAAGTTGGTTTTGTACTGAATATTATAACTTTCACACATCTTTATTCCCGCTATTTTTGCAATGGCATAAGGTTCATTGGTGTATTCCAACTCATCGGTCAACAAATAGTCTTCTTTCATGGGTTGGGGACAATTTTTAGGATAAATACAAGTGCTCCCTAAAAAAAGTAATTTTTTTACTCCATGAATATAGCTTTGGTGAATAATATTGTTTTGAATCATCAGATTTTCATAGATGAAATCCGCCCGATAGGTATTATTTGCAACAATTCCACCAACTTTAGCCGCAGCTAAAAAAACATATTGTGGTTTTTCTGAAGCAAAAAAAGTGGCAACCTCTAAAGTGTTTGTTAAGTCTAGTTCTTGCCGAGTTCGAGTGATAATGTTCACAAACCCTTTTCCTTGAAGGTTTTTAACTAGCGCACTTCCAACTAAGCCATTGTGCCCAGCAACAAATATTTTAGCTGTTTTTTCCAAACTATTTTCTTTTTACGTATTCTAAATCATGGGTTACCATGATTTTTACAAGTTCTTCAAATGAGGTTTTTGTAGGATTCCAACCTAATTGAGTTTTCGCTTTGTTTGGATTTCCTAGTAAGGTTTCCACTTCCGCAGGTCTGTAATAATTTGGATCCACTTCTATTAAAACCTTTCCTGTTTCACTGCAAATTCCCTTTTCATTCTCATTTTCTTCTTCCCATTTAATAGAAATTCCAACTTCTTTAAAAGCCAATTCACAAAACTCTCTTACCGAATGTTGCTCACCAGTTGCAATCACATAATCTTCTGGTTTATCCTGTTGTAGCATTAACCACATGCATTCTACATAGTCTTTTGCATACCCCCAATCTCTTAGAGAATTGAGGTTTCCTAGATATAGTTTTTCTTGTAATCCATTTTTTATTCGCGCTACTGCCAAAGTAATTTTTCTTGTAACAAACGTTTCTCCTCTTCGCTCAGATTCGTGATTGAAAAGAATTCCGTTTACGGCAAAAATATTATAGGATTCTCTGTAGTTTTTTGTAATCCAAAAGGCATAAATTTTTGCTACTCCATAAGGACTTCTTGGATAGAAAGGCGTCGTTTCTGTTTGCGGAATTTCTTGCACTTTTCCATAAAGCTCAGAAGTTGAAGCTTGATATATTTTGGTTTTTTGTTCTAAGCCACATATTCGGATTGCCTCTAATAAGCGTAATGTTCCAATACCGTCTGTCTCAGCGGTATATTCGGGCAATTCAAAAGAAACCTTCACATGAGACTGGGCCGCAAGATTATAAATTTCATCCGGCTTTATTTGCTGAATTAATCGAATCAAATTCGTTGAATCGGTCATATCTCCATAGTGCAGTTTTATTTGTTGCTTCAAATGAAGATCTTTAATCAAGGATTCAATGTATAAATGCTCAATACGCTCGGTATTAAAAGTAGAACTTCTTCTAATAATACCATGAACAAAGTACCCCTTTTCTAATAATAATTCTGCTAAATAGGAACCATCTTGACCGTTAATTCCAGTAATTAAAGCTGTTTTCATGTTTATAAAATTTCAGGAAACAAATATAGAGTTTTTATGAATAACATAAGGAATCCAATAAAAAACAATAGATCTAATGGGTTAGAATTTTAGATAATAACAAGTAAAATATATAAGAAACATTTTTTCAAATAAATGTTGTGTTTCCAACAATAAGTATATTTTTGTAACTAATAAAAATTAAATAAATGGGCATCAATAAAACGGCTTTTTTTGGTTTTCCAACTAACGTTATTACTAACCCACAGGACTTATTAAAGCTATTAATTACTTTAATTTTAATAACCTTACCGCTTGAAAATACATTTGTAAGCATCGCCACCATTGGATTTGTACTAATTGGAATCGTACTAAATAAACGCCAGAAAATAAACTATGAAAAATCGGTCTTTATGCCTTTTTTATTTTTCATCGTTATGGCTCTTTCTTTGTTTTGGACCAATAATTTAAATGACTCACTTTCTGGGCTTCAAAAATCACTGTCATTTATAGTTATTCCGGCGGTATTTATTATCATACCAAAAATATTAGAAGAATCTAAAAACAATATTTTTAGATTTTACAGTTTCGGAATGCTGTTCTATGCAGTTATGTATTTTGCGAACGCCTGTTTGAATTATTATCACAGTCAAAACAGAGAAAGTTTCTTTAATAAAAACCTTGTTCCTGATGATCCTGGAGCAATATACATGTCGGTTTTCGCTTCCTTTGCATTATTTTATTTTGTTCAGTTAAAGAAAAAAAATAACATTGATAAAATAGCATTAATCCTAATTTCGACATTCATTTTTTTACTTTCTTCAAAAAGTATAATTACAATTGATTTTGTTATTATTATTTGTTTTTATGCTTTTTATGCCAAAATATCTCATGGCACAAAGGCGCTAACCATCTTTGCGGTTTCATTATTTTTATTTTTCTCTATTTTTTTCGTTAAAGAAGTTAAAGAGCGCTTTTTTTTAGAATTTGAAACTGCATTTGTCGATAATATTAGTAGTAAAAACAATGCAATTGATTCAACATCAATTCACAATGTAAGTGTGGCTGAAGCCTGGAAAAATAAATCTTTCAATCAAACAGATTTTTTTCCTGGAACTGCATTAAGAGTTTATCAAATAAGAGTATATAAAGAAATACAACAAGAATCGCCAACTTTCTTTACCGGACTTGGATTGGAAGCTTCTCAAGAAGCAATAAGAAACAAAGCCCTAGTGCATAATTTAAATAAAGAATACGGTGAATATAATTTTCACAATCAATACATTCAATCGCTTGCTGAAATAGGAGTTTTTGGATTATTGGTTCTAATAGTGATGTTGTTTTTAAATCTTTTTAACGGAATCCAAAAAAAAGATTTTCTACATATTGCTTTTGCAATCACGATGATATTGTTATTTTTGTCAGAGTCATTTTTTTGCAGACAAAGAGGAATCGTATTTTTTATCATTCTCTATTGTTTGTTTAATTTTAATTATTCATTTAAACACAGAGATAACACCCTTTAGCATGAAAAGAATATTAATTACTGGTGCCGCAGGTTTTCTAGGTTCTCATCTTTGTGATCGATTTATAAAAGAAGGTTATTTTGTCATAGGAATGGACAATCTAATAACCGGAGATTTAAAGAACATTGAACATTTATTTAAGTTAGAAAACTTTGAATTTTATCATCATGATATTACTAAGTTTGTTCATGTTCCTGGTAAATTAGACTACATTTTGCATTTTGCATCTCCAGCTAGTCCAATTGATTATTTAAAAATTCCAATCCAAACTCTAAAAGTAGGATCCTTAGGGACGCACAATCTATTAGGATTAGCTCGAGTTAAAAAAGCAAGAATACTTATCGCATCGACTTCAGAAGTTTATGGAGATCCATTAATTCATCCACAAACAGAAGAATATTATGGAAACGTAAACACCATAGGCCCTAGAGGAGTATATGATGAGGCAAAACGTTTTCAAGAATCTATAACAATGGCATATCATACTTTTCATGGTGTGGAAACAAGAATCGTCAGGATTTTCAACACCTATGGTCCTAGAATGCGGCTTAATGACGGCCGAGTAATTCCGGCATTTATCGGACAAGCATTGAGAGGAGAAGACCTCACTATCTTTGGCGATGGAAGTCAAACGCGCTCATTTTGCTATATTACCGATCAAGTGGAAGGCATTTTCAGATTACTTCATTCCGATTACATTTACCCTGTAAATATTGGTAGCCCGGATGAGATTACCATCAAAGATTTTGCAGAAGAAATTATAAAATTGACAGGAACAAATCAAAAAGTAGTTTATCATCCTTTGCCAATAAACGATCCGTTACAGCGCCAACCGGACATTACCAAAGCCAAAGAAATTGTAGGATGGACAGCAAAAGTTTCAAGAGAGG
>NZ_JBJTND010000010.1:0-44210 GCF_046073885.1 Flavobacterium sp. | reverse complement strand
TTAAATGTGCTTCTTCATCAAAGACTTCGATAAAGGCGTTTCCGATGGCTTTTCTTTTGGTTTCGGGATCTTCAACTCCATCCAAAGCCTTCATGAATCTTGCTGAAGCATCAACTCCTTTAACATTCAACCCCATGTCTTTGTATTGATGCAATACATTTTCAAATTCATTCTTGCGGAGTAATCCGTTGTTAACGAAAATGCAATATAAATTTTTTCCAATGGCTTTATTCAATAATACAGCAGCTACGGTTGAATCAACTCCACCCGAAAGACCAAGTACCACTTTATCGTCTTGAATTTTTTCTTTTAAATCTTTAACACAATCTTCCACAAAAGCATTGGAAGTAAAATTTTGAGGCACTTCAGCAATCTTCACTAAGAAGTTTTCCAAAATTTGTTTTCCATCTGTTGAGTGATATACCTCGGGATGAAACTGAATTGCATAGGTAGTCTCGCCTTCAATTCTATATGCAGCATTTTCCACATCATGGGTGCTGGCCAATTTCACTCCTTTACTTGGCAAGTGTTTGATGGTGTCGCTATGACTCATCCAAACCTGCGAATTTAGGTTCACATTATCAAAGAAAATTTCTCCTTCTTTAATGTATTCCAAATTGGCTCTACCGTATTCTCTAATATTGGAAGCAGCAACTTCACCACCCGAAAAATGGGCTAAATATTGCGCTCCATAACACACGGCAAGCAACGGAAATTTGCCTCGAATGTGCGATAAATCGATTTGTAAAGCATCTTCAGAACGAACCGAATACGGACTTCCACCAAGTATAATGGCTTTATACGAAGATAAATCTTTAGGATAATTGTTATAAGGGAAAATTTCGCAGAATATATTTAATTCGCGAACGCGGCGTGCAATTAATTGAGTGTATTGCGATCCGAAATCTAAAATAAGTACGTTGTGTTGCATGCGCAAAAGTACTAATCTTAGTTAAATTAAAAAATGTATTTTCGAATAAATTTATCATTAAATTAGCAACACAATTTATTGGTTTTATGAAGGCAAATGCAAAAAAATATTTTATTGTTCTTATTTTCATTTTAAATAGTTCACTGTTTTTTTCGCAGGTAACTATTTGCAGTTGGAACTTAATGAATTTTGGAAAATCTAAATCAAACAGTGAATTAGAATTTATTGCAAACACCATCAACAAGTACGATGTAATCGCGATTCAAGAAGTAGTTGCCGGAAATGGTGGCGCACAAGCAGTTGCTCGATTAGCTGCTATTTTACAAAATAAAGGATTTCATTGGGATTATAACATTAGCGATCCTACAACTAGTGACAACCACTCCAGTATAGAACGCTATGCTTTTATTTGGAAAACTTCCAAAGTAAAAAAAATAGGACGCTGTTGGTTGGATTTGAATTATAAAGTAGAAATAGACCGAGAGCCTTATTTTAGCACATTTGAATACCAAGGAAAACAATTTACCATTGCTACTTTTCATGCTGTTCCTAAGAAGAAAAACCCGGCCAGTGAAATTAAATATTTCAAAACATACCCTTCTTTATATCCAAAACTGAATCTTATCTTTATGGGAGATTTTAATTGTCCGCAATCGCATACGGTATTTGCGCCTTTAAAGAAAATGGGGTATTCTTCAAGCTTAGTAAATCAAAAAACTAGCTTACGCCAAAAGTGCATTCAAAATGATTGTTTGGCCTCCGAATACGATACTATGTTTTTCAATCCACAAAAAATGAAAATCACTCAATCCGGAGTAATTCCTTTTTACGAAAGTTTCAATACGCTAAAAGAAGCTCGAAAAATCTCCGATCATGCACCTATTTGGGGAAGTTTTATTTTGAAATAAATCACTAATATTAATATTAATAATAAATAGTACATTTGAAATCAAATAAACCTTTATGATAAAAACAATTTTTTACATTGGTCTTGGCGGTGCTATTGGAAGTGTTTTACGATACTTAACATCGGTATTAGTGTCTAAATATTGGAACCAATCTTTTCCTTTAGCCACCTTTTTAACCAATGTTTTAGGGTGTTTTATCATTGGAATATTTATTGGTTTACTTGAAAAAAACAACTTAGCCAATGGAAATTTAAAGTGGTTTTTAGTGACTGGTTTTTGCGGAGGTTACACCACATTTTCTACATTTGGTTTAGAAAATCATTCCCTACTTCAATCCAACCAATCCCTGCTGGCATTTAGCTATATTGCACTGAGTGTAGTCCTTGGGATCTTTGCGGTTTGGTTTGGTCTTTTTGTTTCCAAATAACATTTTTTTAACACAAAAAAATGTAATTTCGCATCCTATGAACGAAAAAGACATTCAAGCACTTACCGAATTATTGGCAACGCCAAAAAAAATTGCCATTATTCCGCATCGAAGTCCGGATGGCGATGCAATGGGTTCTACACTTGGTTTGTATCATTTATTATTGAAATTAAACCACCAGCCTGTTGTAATTGCACCCAATGATTTCCCGGATTTTTTAGCTTGGATGCCCGCTTCAGAAAAGGTTTTGGTTTATGAAAACGAACGAGAAAAAGTGACCAAACTCCTTCAAGAGCAGGAGCTTGTTTTTACTTTAGATTTTAATGCCTTGCACCGCACCGGCGAAATGGAACACGTTTTAAATAAACTCACTGTTCCAATGGTGATGATAGACCACCACCAATTACCCGATACCTACGCAACCTATACTTATTCGGATACTGCTTTTGGTTCAACTTGTGAAATGATTTACAATTTCATCGGATTTTTAAACCAAAAAGCTTTAATCGATAAAACCATTGCTACGTGTTTGTACACCGGAATATTAACCGATTCGGGGGGATTCCGATTTCCAAAAACTACGGGTACCACCCATCGCATTGCCGCCGAGTTTATTGATTTAGGTATTGATAATTCTGAAATTCCGAATCTTCTATTTGACAACAATTCGTATGATCGACTACAACTTTTAGGAAGAGCGTTACAGAACATGAAGGTTATCCCGGAGTTAAAAACATCCTATATTTCGCTTTCGCAAAAAGAATTAGACGAGTTTAATTACGTTAAAGGCGATACCGAAGGTATTGTAAACTATGGTTTAACCATAAAAGGCATTGTATTTGCAGCTATTTTTATAGAGCATAAAGAGGAAAACATCGTTAAAATATCTTTTAGATCGCAAGGAAATTTTGATGTAAATCAATTTGCTCGAAATCACTTTAATGGTGGTGGTCACATTAATGCTGCCGGAGGAAAATCGTATGATTCTCTAGAAAAAACCATTGAAAAATTTGAATCCATTTTATCAAAAACAACCATCTAGCATGAGAAATTTAAAAAGTAATTTAGTACTATTTGTAATCATAATCTTGTTCGCTAGTTGCAAACAACAACAGGCAAGAATGCCTATTTCGCATTCTTCTGGAGAATTTTTAAAGGCTTCGGCAGAACGAAATATTAAATTAATTAAAGGTGAAGAGAATAAAATTGATTCCATCATTAAAAGCAATCCAGATGTAAAATACATCGCTTCCCAAAAAGGCTATTGGTACTATTATGAAAACAAAAGCGATAAAGATACCATCCATCCAAAGAAAGGTGATATTGCTTGCTTTGATTATGAAATAAAAGATTTAGATGGCAATGTAATTTATTCGCAATTGGAATTAAAACCTCAAAACTATGTTGTAGACAAACAAAATATTTTGATGGGATTGCGACACGGAATCAAATTAATGAAAAAATCGGAAAAAGTAACTTTCTTATTTCCTTCTCACATGGCTTATGGCTATCACGGTGACAATCGAAGAATTGGAACTAATGAACCTATTATTTGTACCGTAACTTTAAATGATATTAAAAACGAAAATAAAACAACTGAAGAATAATGAAAAGAATTGCAAGTTTCGTAACCCTACTCCTAGTCATTTTATTTTCAGGATGCAAGGACAACAAACACCCTAATTTAAAAGACGGAATCTATGCTGAAATTGAAACGGCAAAAGGAACCATTTTAGTTGAATTGGAATACCAAAAAACGCCTGTAACCGTTGCTAACTTCATAACATTAGCAGAAGGAAATAACCCATTTGTTGCTGAAGAATATAAGGACAAACCCTTGTATGATGGTTTAAAATTTCACCGTGTAATTTCTAAAACCAATGGTGATGTAGAAGATTTTATGATTCAAGGTGGGGATCCGTTAGGAAATGGATCGGGTGATGCTGGATTTAAATTTAAAGATGAAATTACCGATTTGAAATTTGACAAAGCCGGTTTACTTGCAATGGCAAACTCAGGTCCGGGAACAAATGGAAGTCAGTTTTTTATCACCATAAAAGATACGCCTTGGCTTGACGGAAAGCATACGATTTTTGGTCGTGTGATTGAAAACGGAATGAAAACTGTAAATTCAATTATTCAAGATGATGCAATCAACTCAGTTAAAATTATCCGTAAAGGAGAAGCTGCTAAAAAATTTGATGCCGTAAAAATCTTCAGCGATTATTTCAAAACTGAATTAGAAAATCAAAAAAAACAAGAAGCAATTTACGCGGCAACCTATAAAAAAGTAGTGGCCGAAAAGTTGACTTTCTTTGCAAGAAATAAAGCTACTGCTACCAAAACAAGTACTGGATTAGAAATTGCTGTGTTCCAAAAAGGATCAGGAAAAAAACCGGCAAATGGGAGCATGGTCAATGTAAAATATTCAGGTTACTTAGAAAACGGAATGTTATTTGACACCAGCGATCCTGAGATAGCAGCAACTTTTGGAAAACTAGATCCACAAAGAGCTGCTCAAAACGGTTACATGCCACTTCCCTATGAATATGGATCTAAAGGCGGCATGATTCCGGGATTTGAAGAAGGATTAAGCAAACTAAATATTGGCGATAAAGCACTACTTTTCATTCCGTCTAACTTAGGTTATGGCGAAAATGGCGCTGGAAATGTAATTCCACCGAATGCCAATTTAATTTTTGAAGTAGAATTAATCAAATAAATTTCAACCTTAATATAAATCAATTTAAATAATTACCCATGAGAATTAAATTTAATATTGCTTTGTTATTTCTATTAGGATTAACCATTGCAAATGCTCAAACAAAAAAAGCTACCACCAAAACAACTGCGGTTGTAGCTAAACCACAACTTACAACTTCTGGACCTGCTGCACCAGCTATTAGCACGAAAGAAGGAATTTTTGCAGAAATAGAAACTGCAAAAGGGAAAATTTTAATCAAATTAGAATACCAAAAAACGCCAGTAACAGTAGCTAACTTTATAGCACTTGCAGAGGGTACTAACACCCAAGTTGCAGATAAATATAAAGGAAGAAAATTTTATGACGGATTGAAATTTCACCGAGTTATTAAAGACTTTATGATTCAGGGTGGGGATCCAGACGGTAACGGACAAGGTGGTCCTGGTTACGCATTTAAAGATGAATTTACAGATGCTAAATTTGATAAAGCTGGAATTTTAGCAATGGCCAATTCAGGTCCGAAAACCAATGGTTCACAATTTTTCATCACCCATAAAGACACCCCTTGGTTAACAGGAAAACACACTATTTTCGGATATGTAGTAACTGGTCAGGATGTAGTAAACGCAATTGCACAAGACGATGTTATGACTAAAGTAACCATCACTAGAAAAGGAGCGGATGCAAATAAATTTAATGCTTCTAAAGTATTTTCAGATTATTTTGCTGGTAAAGCAGAAGAAGAACGAATTCAAGCAGAAAAAGATGCTGCAGCAAGAGCGATTGCTTATGAAAAAGTAGCTAAAGATTTTGCCAATGCCACTACTACAGCTAGCGGATTAAAATATATAGTTTTACAAGAAGGTACAGGTGCAATGCCTGTAGCGACTAGTAATGTAAAAGTTCATTATACAGGTTCTTTCCTTGACGGAAAAGTATTTGACAGTAGTGTTCAACGTGGTCAACCAATTGATTTTGGTTTAAACCAAGTTATTCCAGGCTGGACAGAAGGAGTTCAATTAATGAAAGAAGGAGCGAAATATAAATTTTTTATTCCTTATAACTTAGCTTATGGTGATCGCGGTGCAGGCGGGGTAATTCCTCCAAAAGCCGATTTGATTTTTGAAGTGGAATTAATCAAAATAAACAACTAAAAAAAAGCCCTCAAATGAGGGCTTTTTTTATTTAAACTTCCATTCAAATTCGTCATTATCATTTATGATAGCACCAATTTCAATACGAATGATTTTGCCATATTCCGATTGCAAAACCAACCAATTGCTTTCATTAAAATGGTTTTCGGTGGAATCAAAATCTTCTTGCTCCCAAGTTTTAAATGGCAATTCATTTTTTACCTCAGCTACTTCCCTACCCAGAATTTTCTTACCCAACAAAGTTGCCTCCGGATGTGAGGTAATAATATATCCTAACCTCATTTGTTCATCTTCATAGAAGCTAATTCTAATTTGTTGCTTGTTATATAAATAAATAATGTTGTGATCATCATCTTCAAATTGCTTATCGGGGGAACCATACAAAGCAATAACCTCTTTTTGCTTCATGCCAAAAAGAAGTTGATCTACTCCATTCTTAGGATTTACTATCATAATATAAAATTTATACAAAGTTCGGTTTTTTTTCTTTTGAATCAATTAATGTGACAACGTAAATTCCAATAACAGAATTAAAAATTAATAACAGAAATAAGTATATTTGTATATAACCTTAATTAATATATATTTTGAATTTCACACCCACCGAATTGATTGGCTATTTAGCCTCACTAATATTAATGATCTCTTTTTTAATGAAAAACATAATAACTTTAAGAATCATCAATTCTATAGGTGCGGTTTTGTTTATTATCTATGGTGTGATGTTGGCAATTTCTTGGCCCATTATTATTACAAATGCATTTATTTTGTGTGTAAATTCCTATTACTTAACGAAGCATTTCCAAAAATCTTAGATTTCAAATTTAATTTTGAACCATTTTTTTTATTTTTAACTATTATAAATTTAATTGAACATAAAAAAGTAATTATTTTTTTTCTTAATATTGAATTATAATTGAATCACAAATAATACCATTAACACTAACAGTGCTTTTCGACTAATGAAAAAAAGTAAAAGAGTAGAGCTAGACAACGAACAAATAGAACGTGTTATCAGCATGGCCCAAGAGGAAAGAAAACCTTTTGAAGTATTGAAAGCAGAATTTGGAATTACCGAAAATGAAGTAACCGAATTAATGCGAAAAAGATTATCCAAAGACAACTTCGAACTTTGGAAAAAGAAAGTTACCGCAAGCAAACCAAAGCCAAAACCAATGGTTGACGATGATTTTGACGATTTGGACGGTAAATATTACATGAAAAACAAATTCGATTAAAAATTTAACTCTTGTTCAACAAGAGTTTTTTAGTTTTCTATCGAATTTTGCACCATGCAAGAAAAACAATTCACCGAAATTGAAATTGATCGTATCATTGAAATGGCATGGGAAGACCGAACCCCATTTGAAGCCATAACCTTTCAATTTGGAATCTCCGAACAAGAAACTATTGCAATTATGCGACGCGAAATGAAAGCGTCAAGTTTCAGAATGTGGCGCGAACGTGTGCAAGGCAGAGCAACTAAGCATGCAAAATTGCGCGTAAACGGAATTGATCGATTTAAATGCAAACTACAAAGACAAATTACCCATAATAAAATCTCGAAGCGATAAGTAATTATCGCTTTTTTTTAACACTTAATGTAGGAACAAAAACGTAATTTTGTTTTAAATTTAAATGTTATGAAAAAACTATTTTGGCTTCTGTTACTTATTAATAGCATTGCTTTTTCACAAGAAACCATTACAAAACAAGAAATAGAAGTGAATTCCCTTATTAAAGGAACCCTCTTTTCTCCTCAAAAGGAAGCTTCCAATACTAAACTAGTTATTTTAATTGCAGGTTCAGGCCCTACTAACCGAAGTGGAAACAGTACCGTTGGCGGCATCAACAATTCTTTGAAATTTTTAGCAGAGGGTTTGGCAAAAAACGGAATTGCCGTATATAGTTATGATAAAAGAATTTTCGCACAAATGATTGCCAAAACTTTAGATGAAAAAACGTTATCATTTGAAGATTTTATCAAAGACGCCAAAGATGTGGCAACCTATTTTAGATCACAAAAAAAATATTCTAAAATTATCATTGCCGGTCATAGTGAAGGTTCTCTTATTGGGATGGTTGCTGCTCTAAATAATGCCGATGGTTATATTTCAATTGCTGGAGCAGGTAGATCTATAGACGAAGTATTACTTGAACAATTAACAAAACAATCACCTTCAATAAAAGAAGAGGCGCAAAAGGGGCTCGCTTCCTTAAAACAAGGCAAAACTTTTGAAAGTAAAAACCCTATGTTAAGCTCTCTATTTAGAGAAAATGTGCAACCCTATATCATCTCATGGATTAAATACAATCCGCAAGTAGAAATTGCTAAACTTTCTATTCCAATATTAGTTATAAATGGAACTAAAGACATTCAGGTTCCTCCAAGTGATGCCGAATTACTGCATGCTGCTTATCCAAAATCTGAATTAAAAATCATTGAAAATATGAATCATATTTTTAAAGAAATTAAAGTAGATGAAGACAATCTAAAATCATATAACAACCCCAACCTACCCGTTATGCCTGAATTAATTTCTAGTATAACGCTATTTATTAATTCCATTTAATTGTAACAAATTCAATTATATCAAGACGAATAATTCAAATTAGAAATTATGAAAAAAATTATTTTAGGAGTAGCTATTGCAACTTTGTTTATTAGTTACCAAACTTCGGCGCAAGCAAAAAACAATCAGAAAGTAGCTGTCTCTATTGACCTAACCAATGTTAAAGACGACAAAGTTCAGGTTACTGTTTTAGCTCCAGCAATTACAGAAAAAGAAATCGTTTACAATCTACCAAAAATCATCCCAGGAACCTATTCTGTTGATGATTACGGAAAATTTACAGATGACTTCACAGCTCTAGATTCCAAAGGAAATGCACTTGAAGTATCTAAATTGGATGAAAATTCATGGAAAATTAAAAACGCATCCAAATTAAACAAAGTAACCTATTGGGTTAACGATACCTTTGATATTGAAGGTAATGGAGGTTTTGGAAAAGGAGTGTTTTCTCCTGCAGGAACCAACATCATTGAGGGTAAGAATTTCTTAATTAACAACCATGGATTTGTTGGTTATTTTGAAAATAAGAAAGATATCAATTACCAAGTTACTATTACCCACCCAGAAACATTATTTGGAGCAACTTCACTAGTGGATACTGATAATAGCGCCACATCGGATGTGTTTTCAGTAGCGCGATATAATGACTTAGTGGACAACCCAATTATGTATTCTGCTCCCGATTATACAACATTTAATGTAGATGGAATGGATATTTTATTTAGCGTATATTCCCCTAATGGCAAACATTCTGCTAAAGAATTATCACCTGCTTTAGAAAAATGCATGCGCGCTCAAAAGAAATTTTTAGGTCCGATTAACACCAATAAAAGATATACCGTTCTTTTATATTTATCAGACATGAATATTAAAGATGCTAAAGGATTTGGTGCTTTGGAACATAATAGTTCGACTTCGGTAGTTTTCCCTGAATTAATGCCAAACTCTGCACTTGGAAAAGAACTAATCGATGTGGTTTCGCATGAATTTTTTCATATTGTAACTCCGCTAGGTGTACATTCAAATGAAATACATTATTTTGATTTTAATGCTCCAAAAATGTCGCAACATTTATGGATGTATGAAGGAGTAACCGAATATTTTGCCAACTTATTTCAAGTAAATCAAGGACTTATCACAGAGGAGGCATTTTACAAAAGAATGATTGGAAAAATCAATAATTCAAAACGCTTAAATGATACCATGCCATTCACCTTAATGAGTGAAAATGTATTGGTTGAACCCTACAAAGACCAATACTTAAATGTATATGAAAAAGGTGCATTAATCGGAATGTGTGTGGATATTATTATTCGCGAAAAAAGCAATGGCGAAAGAGGGATATTGGATTTAATGCAAAAATTAACCAATGAATACGGTCCAAAAAGACCTTTTAACGACAAAGATTTGTTTGCCAAAATAACCGAATTTACTTATCCAGAAGTGGGTGAATTTTTAAATACCTATGTTGCTGGACCAACACCAATAAACTATGATTCCTTCTTTGCAAAAATGGGAGTAGCTAAATCTAAAATTAAAAAAGCAATCAATCCATTTATTTATAAAAAATCGGCTGGAATTACCGGAACGAGCAACAAAGAAATCAAAGTAAAATCAAATTCAGATTTGAGTCCTTTCTTGACTCAATTGGGATTAATTGGTGACGATATTATTACTTCAATTAATGGTACAAATTACAATTTAGATCAAATCTCTGATTTAATGACCGCAGCGCAATCATGGAAAGACGGTGATGCAATAACCATGAAAATTAAAAGAGACGGAAAAGAAATGACGCTTTCTGGAAAAGTAATTTTATCATTTGAAGAATCTGAAGGGTATTTTAATGTAGATGCTTCAAAGGCAGCACTTAAAGATGCTTGGTTAAAAAAATAATCTAAACTATTTCATATTTAAATCCTCGGTTTATGTTATAAATCGAGGATTTTTTTATTATTTTGCCGAAAATAAAAAACCATGCAAAAAACAATTAGCGCCTTATTATCTATTGCTTTTCTTTTCTCTTGTTCGGAGAAAAAAACAGATAAAAACCTTCACATTACAGGAAATATTAAAGGATTCAAAAAAGGAACTTTATACATTCAAAGAATTGTTGACACCTCACTTGTAGCAATTGACACTATAAAAATTGATGGTGATTCGCATTTTACAAGTGATTTAAAAATTGATTCACCAGAAATGCTCTATCTATTTATAGACCGAGGAGTTACCAATTCGGTAGATACTAATTTGCCTTTCTTTGTTGAGCCTGGTACTATCAATATTGATACCTCATTGGATTTTTTCACTGCCGATGCAAAAATTTCGGGTTCAAAAAATCAGGAGCTTTATGATGAATACAAAAAAGTTGTGTCGCGCTATGTAGACCAAAATTTAGAATTAATTCAAAAAAGATTCACTGCTTACAAAAACAACAACACCGCTGAATTAGCTAAAATTCAGGAGGAACAAGATGCTATTTTAAAAAGAAAATACCTTTACACAACCAATTTCGCTGTAAATCATTCCGATTATGAGGTAGCGCCTTATTTGGCTGTTGCCGAAATTTACGACATCAATTTGAAATTCTTAGATACCATTCAAAAATCAATGACACCCAAAGTGGCAAAATCATTATACGGTAAGAAGCTGGACAAACTAATTATAGAAAGAAAAAAATTAGAAGCTAAATAATAAAAAAAATCCCGTTCAAATTGAACGGGATTTTTTTTTAATGACAAGCTGGGTCAATATGTTTTCTAACACGATTCGGATTGGTAGCAGTACCACTACAATCTGGAATCATATTATATAAGTACAATCCCCCCGAAGGATTTTTGATTTCTATACGAGTCATCACGTGATCTCCATCATCATCAATATCATACATATTGGCATAACCATCACCATCCGTATCTAAAAATGGTACATCAGTTACTACCGCTCCCGTGTTGTCCTTTTTATATAAATTATCAGCCGGATTTTCTTTCCATCGAATAAGCGGACTAATCGTAGGATCTAACTTTCGCTCATCCTTAGATAATACTCCATCTCCATCTTGATCTCTGTATCGTAATTCATGCAATTTAAATGAAAAGATAATTGGCGAATACGTTGGGATTGTTCCTGCAGAAAAATTGTAATACGCAAGACCTGAAGGTAAAAACATTACACCCGCACCATAATTATCAAAAGTAGTTGGATTCCCTCCTGTACCTGGCGTATAAGTTCCTGTATGGAAGTTAGGTAAAATATGAGACCATCCAGTAATTACTTCCTGAAGTCGGAACCAAGTAGGTGTAACCGCTTGATCAAATGTGGTACTTTTTAATAATTTTATTCCCTTGTAAGAAACGTGTACAGAATCTACTTGCGTAGGACGGTCTTTTGTTCCCTCTCTAAATTTGATGAAATAAATTTTGTAATTAATACCATCTTCGGTTACCGTAGTGTCTTTTAATTGAAAAGCGCTATCGGTACGAATTGAAGAGTGGCCACTTGATGGCAACAATGTATCAAAGGTAACATTGTATTCAGAATCAAAAGTCAAATAATGCGTATCAATGTAAGTATCGATAGAAGCAAGATCTGTTGCATATTGGGTAGCATAATCTCTCAGAACCTCAGGCTCTGTACTCGAACTACTTGAACAAGCTGCTATTCCTACACAAATTGCAAAAACCGAAAGTATTTTAAAAATATTATTCATTATTCATCAAATTTAAGTGCGCAAGATACAATATTGATTTATTTTTGTAAAGGATTTAACGTTGATTTTAGATAAATTTATGAGAGTAGATAAATATTTATGGTGTGTGCGGTACTATAAAACCCGAAATATGGTTACCGAAGCTTGCAAGAAGAACCACATTACTGTGAATGGTCAAGTAGCAAAAGCATCTCGAGAGGTTTTTCCAACAGATAAAATCACCTTTAGAAAAGACCAAATTGTTCACATAATTACCGTATTGGATATTCCAGATAATCGAGTGGGCGCCAAACTTGTTGCTATTTATCGAAAAGATGAAACCCCTGCCGAAGCCTTTGCCCATTTGGAATTACTGAAATTATCAAAAGAACATTACAGAAAAACCGGAACTGGAAGACCTACCAAAAAAGACCGAAGGGATTTGGATGAATTAGAATTCAATACCGATATCGAATAAATAAGTAATATTTCATAAAACAATTCCCAACAAACAATCTCTTTTTTATCTTTACCAAAAATTATTTTTATGACAGCAAATAAAATATTAACTCATACTGAAATTGATCACAAAATTAAGCGTATCGCTTTTCAAATTTATGAAACTTTCGTAGAAGAGGAAAGCATTGTTATTGCCGGAATTGCTTCTAATGGGTATGTTTTTGCTGAAAAAATTGCTCGAGTTTTACAAACTATCGCTCCGCTTGAAGTAATTCTGTGTGAGGTGAAAATGAACAAACAAAACCCCAATTCAGAAATTAGCACTTCCATTGCTAAAGAAGTATACCAAAATAAAGGAATCGTGCTGGTTGATGATGTTTTAAATTCGGGCTCTACCTTAATGTATGGGGTTAAACATTTTCTAGAAGTGCCGATTAAGAAATTTAAAACTGCCGTTTTAGTCGATCGAAATCATAAAAAATATCCAATTAAAGTTGATTTTAAAGGCATTTCTTTGTCAACTTCGTCACTCGAACATGTAACCGTTGTTTTTGATGAAAATGATAGTTACGCGGTATTAAACTAATAAATTGGCGATTTCATTCGTAATTTCTTCTACACTTTTATGATCTACACTAACCGTGTAGGTTGCTTGATTGTAATAATAATTTCTATCAAAAAGGTGCTTGGCTATAAATTCTGAAAGGTCTTTCGAGCTGATATTTGCCAACAATGGACGTTTGGCTTGGTCTTTCTCTAGCCGATTCGTTAAGGTAGCAATAGAAGCCTTTAAATAAATCGAAACCACACCTTCTCCTTGCAGCAACTCATGGTTGTTGTAATAACATGGAGTTCCGCCACCCGTACTAATTATAAAATCATTTGAGGTATCTTGAAGCAGCTCTAAAAAAAGTGTTCTTTCTAGTTTTCGAAAATACAATTCGCCGTGCTTTTCAAAAATCGCTGCCACCGAAAGATTGCATTTTTTTTCAATACAAGCGTCCAATTCTACGAAAGTCCTGTTCAATTTATGGGCTAATTGACTCGCAATAACCGACTTTCCGCTGCCCATATAACCAATCAAAACAACTTTTTTCATAGAATAAAACCTTATATACTAAGGCATTAAGAGATAATAATAAAAAAAGGCAAATTTAAAACAAAATTGCTTTGAAAAATAAATATTATCGTCATATATTTGCACCCGCGTTCAAGGAAAATAAAAAAGACTCGATAGCTCAGTCGGTAGAGCACATCACTTTTAATGATGGGGTCCTGGGTTCGAGCCCCAGTCGGGTCACAAAAAAAGTCGAGCATTTGCTTGACTTTTTTTTATTTAAGGCCACGTGGAGAAACGGTAGACTCGCCATCTTGAGGGGGTGGTGCTCGCAAGGGCGTGTGGGTTCAAATCCCACCGTGGTCACGAATACAACAAAATGCAACTAAAATAATCGAGCGAGCTTGAACTTATTTTATTTGCATTTCTTTTTTCAAAGCGGAGCTTTGTGAAGAAAAACGAAGTCAATAACTTCGTACTACCATATAAAAAAGTGAACTTACTAAAAACTCACACCCGAGCGTAGCGAACGGACGAAGTAATTGCGAGAAACCGCTGTTAGCCGTTCGGTTTTTTATTTATGATAATTGTCGAACTCTTTTCTGTCAGAGTTATTAAAAGGAAATTCAAATCCTGTTTGCTTTATTTCAATATCATAATCTCTTATTGATGAAAACTTATTTTCTGGCATAAAAGCAAATAACAATTCCAAACTAATTAGTAAAGATGCAACAATAAACAAAGTAACAGAGATTAATTTTCTAATTGTAAATGCAATTAAAAATTTATTTATCAAGTAAACTATTCCAAAGATTACTCCAAAATAAATTATTAAGTCGGCAATTAACTCTAGGATAAAATATTCTTCAGCCATAGAAGTGTAAAATGCTGGCGCTTTATATATAAATGGGAATCCATACATTATTCCGTCAGTGCCATCAACAACATCTACAATCCACCACTTCGAAAAAAGTAAGAAGATTATTATTGTTAAAGGCAACACTAAATTTATTATTAATTTTCTGTTCACTTTTCGTTTTTTTCTGCGTTCCGCCAAACTGACGGCTAACGTTCCGCAACTACAAGAAGTTGCGAAGTTCGGAACTTTTTATTTTCTGTTAAAGATAAAAATTCTTGCGAAATGTAAACGTGAATTTACCACAAAATTCGCACCCGAGCGCAGCGAACGGATGAAATAATTGCTTGTAGCGTGTGTTGTGTGACGTTTTTAATTCCCAATCAAAACTGCCAACACATCTGATTTATCAATTAAACCAATAAATCTTGAATCTTCCGAATTATCTCTATTATCTCCGATTAGAAATAATTTCCCTTTTGGAATTATTAAAGGGCCAAAGTTATCTTTATTCCAATCACTTTTATAGATAGATTTAATGTATTCATTTGCTTGTCCTTTTTCTTCAATTTGTCTTGCCGAAGTGACTTTATACTTCACAGCAACTAAATCTGAAATATAGCATATGACATTATTTTCATCAATCTTGAAAGCAAAAAAATCATCTGAAATATTTTCTGCTAATTTTATTTCTTTGTATAGTTTTTCGGATATTTTATAAGCATGAATATGATCGATCCCGCTATCAATATTGATTTTATTTAGGAATACTATACCATGTACAATTTCTAAAGTATCATTTTCCATTCCGCAAATTCTATGAATTCTAGTTTCTCTTTTTGAAGAATTATCTACATAATTATAGCTAATAAAGTTGCCTATTTTTGGAGTAACTACATTTGATAAAAATATTCTTGAACCTAATTTTAAGTTAGGTTCATTTGCGATTGTAGAATTTGTAAATACTTTCAAACCATTGTTTTGAGAGTTTATAGTTTGAGAAATAATTATTATTCCAACATTAATAAATATCGATTTTAAAAATTTATTCATTTTTTGACTTTATTATTTTCAGGTTATTTTGGTCAATGTCACAGAACGTTTCGCAGCTACAAGAAGTTGCGTATTTCATTCACTGACAATTACAAATATAGACAAAAGTTTGTTTCAACAATTACCATTTCTGATAAATCCCATGCCTAGCAATTTCTTGTAACTGCTGTTAGTGGCTGTTTTTTCTATTTACAATATTGCTTTTCTGCTTCTAAAACCATTTCGTTATTGTCGCCTAAATTGATTGCCTTTTGTAAATCTGAACAAATCTTTTCTTTTTCAGATGCTGAAATTTCTGCTTTCTTTTTTGAAGCTATAACAGTTACTTCACTATTTTCAAGTAATTTTCTATCACCACCAAACTCATATTTTCTAATTCTGGCAAACGCTCTGTTCGCAATTGCAAAAGTCATATATGGTTCTATTATTAATGCTTTATCAAAATCGGCAATTGCTTCATCAAATTGCATTTCGTTTAATTTCAAAGTTCCTCTTGAAAAATATGCTTCCGCATATTCGCTATCCAATTCGATTACTTTGTTACAATATTTAATTGCTGATTTTCTATCATCATTTTGATTACTTTCATTACTTTTTTTCATTAATTGAGTAATTTTTTCAAGCCTTTTGTCAGGAGTAATTTTTCCGTTTTCTCCAGTCTCAACTGATAAAACCTTTCCTGTTGAATAGAAAATTGTACTTTCTCCATTAACTACGCCGTTTTTATAATTTGTTCTCTGCTTTATATTTCCATTAGGAAAATAATTTTCCCAAACTCCATCTTCTTTGCCATTTATTAAAACGCCTTTTTGTTTCAAAGTTCCATCTTCATAATATTCTTTTTCAAGTCCATCAGAAATGGAATTTGTATAAAATCTTTCAAGAGATAATTTTCCGTTTTGATAATACATTTTGCGCAAACCTTCAAGCTTTCCATTTTTCAATATTCCTTCTCCTTGAATTCTTCCACTATAATAATAATCAATAAATTTTCCATTATAAATTTCATTATTATAATACCAAACGCCATTTTTTCTTTCCATCTGTTTAGAAGATGGAATTTGTTTTATTTCTTCTGGTCTTTTTCTGTATTCTTTTGTATAAATGAAAATTGCTCCATCAAATTTCTCAAAACCAAGAGTTTTTAAACTGTCCTTGTTTTTTATTACATTCATATCTGCAATATCACTTTCGGTTATTTCGTTACCTTTTTCTGGGTCTTCACGAACAGTAATTTTATCTACTATATAAACTATATTTTCAGACTTATTTTGCCCAAAACTTTTTATTGTTAAAAGTAATATTCCTATTGTAAAAAATAATATTTTCTTCATTTTTTCCTTATTCCTATTGAGTTCTGACAAAATAGTCACTAACTAGTATATAGGCGCTATAAACATTCGCTTATCACCCCAAATTTGGGTAGATTGGCGCTATAAACCAGGTATTATTATTCAAATGTAATAAAAATTATTACAAGTTACCAATAGAGCAGAGCTTTGTAAAGAAAGACGAAGTCAATCCCAAAGAGATCAAAATAAATAAAAGCCCAAAACACTGTTTTGGGCTTTTATTATTTAATTATACATTATTTTTTCATTTTGTTTACTATTTTCATTACTTTTGTTAAACAAAATAAAAGCCATGAATAACGTAAAAAATACTTTTAGTATTAAAGATCTAGAAAATTTAACTGGAATAAAAGCCCATACCATTCGTATTTGGGAGAAAAGATACAATATTTTAGAGCCATTACGAACCGAAACCAACATACGCTATTACGATCTTAAAGGATTACAAAAAATACTCAACATCACTCTTTTGCACGATTATGGGTATAAAATCTCTAAGATATCTAAATTACCACCCGAAAAAATTCCGGTATTAGTAAACGAAATAATTTCTACAAAAAGTGTCAAAAATCACGCCATTAGTTCGTTTAAAATGGCCATGATGAACTTTGATCAGAAACTATTTTTAGATACTTATAACAATTTACTTTCCGATAAATCTTTTAGAGAAATATTCTTTGAGGTGTTTATTCCGCTTATGGAGGAAATCGGGTTTTTATGGCAAGCCGAAACCATTAGTCCTGCACACGAGCACTTTATAAGTTATTTGATTAAACTGAAATTGTGGGTGAACACCGAAAACATTCAGAGTAACGAACCAACCAAAAACGATAAAATTTTTGTACTGTACCTTCCTTCGGATGAAGTGCACGAACTTGGTTTAATGTACCTTAATTATGAATTGATTTTTAGTGGATACAAAACCATTTACCTTGGAGAGAGTGTGCCGCTAGACAGTTTGAAAGACATTAAAAAGTATTTCAACAACATTGTTTATGTATGCTACAGCACGGTAGAACCGCACAAAGAAATTCTAGGCACTTACGTTAAAGATTTGAAAGAACAAATTTTAGATGACGACTCTAAAGTTTGGTTTATTGGAAGAAATTCCCAATATATAGACGAAAAATTACGTGATGAAAAAATACGCGTATTTGAAAATATCACTGAGTTCGTACAGGAAATATAATTCCATATCCAAAAAAAAATGAATAAAGACATCAAAATAATAGGTTCGGGATTTTCTGCTTTGGCAGCATGCTGCTATTTGGCACAACAAGGAAATACGGTTACTATTTATGAGAAAAACGACACCATAGGCGGCAGAGCGAGACAGCTTAAAAAAGACGGATTCACATTTGATATTGGCCCGACTTGGTACTGGATGCCCGATGTTTTTGAACGTTTTTTTGCTGATTTTGGAAAAAAGCCTTCCGATTATTATGAGCTGATTAAGCTTTCACCAGCTTACCAAGTGTATTTTGGCGAATTGGATTTTGTGACCATTGCCGATAACCTTCCCGAAATAATCGACACTTTTGAATCTATTGAAAAAGGAAGCGGAGCCAAGTTGCAAGCCTTCATGAAAGAAGCACAAAGCAACTACGATATTGCCATTAAAGATTTGGTTTATCGTCCTGGGGTTTCTCCATTAGAATTGGTAACGGTAGAAACTGCACTCAAAGTGAACCAGTTTTTTGGAAACATTTCCAAAGACATTCGCAGACGTTTTAAAAACAAAAAATTAATTCAAATATTGGAATTTCCGGTGTTGTTTTTAGGAGCTAAACCTTCCGATACGCCATCGTTTTATAGTTTCATGAACTTCGCCGATTTTGGTATGGGAACTTTTCATCCTAAAAACGGAATGTACTCGGTGATTCTTGCTATGGAACATTTAGCGAAAGAACTTGGCGTAAGCATTCAAACCAATTCGAATATTGAAAAAATAGAAGTCGAAAATGGTAAAGCCGTTGGAATTGTAGTTAATGGCGAATTTATTCCTGCCGACATCGTGCTTTCGGGTGCCGATTACCACCATTCTGAAACTTTATTGGATGCAAAACACCGCGCTTATTCGGAAAAATACTGGGAAAAGAAAACATTTGCACCGTCCTCACTCCTATTTTATGTTGGTTTAGACAAAAAAGTTGCCAATGTAGAACACCATTCTTTGTTTTTTGATGTAGATTTTGATGTGCATGCTAAAGATATTTATGATACGCCAAGATGGCCAGACGAGCCGTTATTTTATGCCAGTTTTCCGTCAAAAACCGACACGAATTCGGCTCCAGCCGGAAAAGAAGCTGCGATATTTTTAATTCCGTTGGCACCTGGTTTGGATGATACTCCAGAGCTAAGAGAAAAATATTTCGACATCATTATCAGACGATTAGAAAAATTAACGCAGCAAGAAATCAAAAAAAATATTATCTTTAAAGAATCTTTTTGTGTAAACGATTTTATTAAGGACTATAATTCATACAAAGGAAATGCCTACGGAATGGCCAATACGCTGTTGCAAACAGCATTTTTAAGACCAAAATTAAAAAGTAAAAAGGTAGAAAGCCTCTATTTTACTGGGCAATTAACCGTGCCAGGACCTGGTGTTCCTCCGGCCTTAATTTCAGGTAAATTGGTCGCCGATTTAATTAAAAAACAGCCCTAAATTATAGAAAACTATGAAATCTTTATTTGATACCGTATCATTTGAATGCAGTAAAAATGTAACTCGTGCGTACAGCACTTCTTTTTCATCTGCAGTAAAAATGCTTGCTCCAACAATACGGCAAGATATTTATAACATCTATGGCTTTGTGAGATTTGCCGATGAAATTGTAGATTCGTTCCACGATTACAACAAAGAAGAATTATTTGATTTATTCGAAAAAGATTTGGCTGCCGCATTGGAAAACAAAATCAGTTTGAATCCAATATTGAATTCGTTCCAACATACCGTTCACAAATTTCAAATTCCGGAAGATTTAATTTCGGCTTTCATGAAAAGCATGAAAATGGATTTGGTAAAAACCAAATACCATACCGATGCTGAATATAAAGAATACATTTATGGCTCTGCAGATGTAGTGGGATTAATGTGTTTGAAAGTATTTGTTGGTGGTGACGACAAAAAATATCAAGATTTAAAAGAACCGGCAATGCGATTGGGATCTGCATTCCAAAAAGTGAATTTTTTACGCGATCTTAAAGCCGATTATGAAGATTTGAGTCGAACTTATTTTCCAAATACCGATTTGAGAAAATTAGACGAAGCGTCAAAAAATCAAATCATCGCAGAAATTGAAGCCGACTTTGAGGCGAGTTACCAAGGAATAATAAACCTTCCAATAGAAGCGAAGTTTGGTGTTTACACTGCTTACATCTATTACAAAAAGTTGCTTTCTAAATTAAAGAAAACACCATCTGCGGAAATTAAAAACACGCGTATTCGCGTTTCTGATTACCAAAAAATGCAATTATTTGCAAAATGTTATTTCAATTATAAATTAAACGCCATTTAATTACCCCTCTCATGACACTTCAAATAGTAGTTTTTATCGCAACCTTTTGTATTATGGAATTCATGGCTTGGTTTAGCCATAAATATATCATGCACGGCTTTTTATGGGTACTTCATGCCGATCACCACAAGAAAGACCACGATTCCTGGTTTGAAAGAAACGATGCGTTTTTTATTTTTTATGCGGTTGTTAGTATTGGTTGTTTTTTACTTTGGCAAAAAGGAATTTTCGAACTTGGTATTGCCGTAGGACTTGGAATTTTTGCTTACGGATTGGCTTATTTTATGGTACATGATATTTTCATTCACCAACGCTTTAAACTTTTTAGAAACGCAGATAATAGGTATTCACGTGCGGTGCGAAGAGCACATAAAATGCACCACAAACACATTGGAAAAGAAGATGGAGAATGTTTTGGAATGCTGGTTGTTCCTTTTAAATACTTCAAAAAATAAAAAAATCCCGATGAAAACATCGGGATTTTTTTTAGAATACTATTTTATTTTTTGCCGAGCTTTTTTAATTCTGCTCCACCGGGTAATTTCATTTTATCTGTTAAAACGGATATTTCATTTAAGTCGATTGCACCGGTAATTGACATCAACACACTTTCTTCTTTTCCCGCGCCGTCCATAAACAGCAGCAACTCCTTCACTTCACTTTCAGATGCGCCTGGTTTTACATATATTTTTACAATTTTTCCGCCTTCATTTAATCGCATCAACTCATTCAAACCGGCAGTTTTAGAATAATTATCCGCATCCGCTTTCATGTCGCTGCTTTTTTTATTATTTGAAGTAACAAAAACCTTTAAATCATCTAATTTTTTAATCAGGTTGATGTATTGCTGTGTTTCTTTGTCATTTGTATTGACATTACTCAACAAAGAAAACATCTTTTTATTCACCAAAATGGTGCTTACATCTTCTTGATTTTCGTATTTATCAAATACCGATTGCGCAAAAAAAGTATTCGAAAAAAATACTAATACGAAAACTATTATTCTATGTATCATCATGATTTCTACTGATTAAATTAAAAAAGTAACTACTTGAATCATTCAAAAGTACAGAAACTAAAAAAAGGATTTAATAAAAAAAGGTTAAAGTTTGAGATTCAAGCCCAATTTGAAATTTCTACCTCGAGTAGCATAACCGATATTTTCTACAAAATCAACATTAAAAATATTGGTCACAGCACCAAAAACAATCAATCTACTTTTAACCAATTTATATTTTACTAAAGCGTTCAATAATTGGTAGGAAGCCAATTTTGTCGCTACAATTTCATAAGTACTTCCGTCATAAAAAGCATCGTTTCTAGCAGCTACATATTGATAATTGGCATTAATAAATAATCTTTTGGTTGCCGAAAAATCCACTGAAGCATTTATTTTATGTTTCGGGATTAATCGATTTAAAGCTTCATCAACTTGTGTGAACGTATAATTGGCATTGCAATTTATTTTAGAATTCAAATCATAACGCACAGTCGCCTCTACCCCTTTTGCCTTGTACAACCCCTCAATATTTGCATAATGATACGTAGCATCAAAACCAATGGAATTATTTTGCGCTCTATAAAAACCAACTGCATTGAAAGTTAATTTGTTTTGTATGAGTGATAGCTCCAATCCCGATTCTAGTGTTAGGTTATCTTCTGGTCGCAAAGTTTTTGTCCCATATTGTGAGTACAATTGGTACAAACTGGGTGTAACATATGCAGAAGAAACGGATGACAATATCTTAAATGGAAAATTGGTTTTGAAATTATAAGACGGATTGAAATTAAAAATTACATTATTTCCATATTCACTGTGCTGATTAAAGCGACCGCCCAAATTAAGATTCAAACCCGTTTCTGAATTAAACACCGAACTAAAATAGGCATCCAAAATAGTAAAATGGGTGGCTTTTCGATCGACAAATTCATATGGGGTGCTGCTGTTCATATCGAAAAACTGATAACTAACTCCCGTAATCAAAAGCAATTTCGAACTGAATTTATATCTATTAAAGGCATCTACCGAAGCGCTTCTCGAATCATAATATGAAAAATCCATGTCGTTGGTCCAGCTATTGAACTCTTGGTAATTGCGTTGAATTTTGCTAAAACTAGAATTCAAGTTAAACTCTCCTTTTGCATAATTAAATTTGGGTGAAAACCCAAACCGAAGTTGTTCGGTTTTGGATTTATTTAAATTGGTATCGTTCAAACCGGTATTATCAAACTGAAAATCATAATCATTATAAACTTTATCAAACGTTCCGAAGAAATTTAAAGTCAATTTATCAGAGGCTTTGATTCCAATTTTTGACAAATAATTGATTCTTGAAAATCGGTCTTTATCATAATTTGAATCGGAATTGGGTTCAGCAATTTGCGACATTCCATTGGTTTCAGTGCTGTTCAGAGAAGCAAAATAACTAACTTTTTTAACGGTTCCATTTACCGAAAAACCTTGGTTAAAATCTTGTCCGTTGTATTTAACATTGCTTGCCGTGTTATTAGAACCAATACTGGAATAATAATTGGCTTCAATACCTTTCTTGCTCGATTTTTTTAAAGTAATATTGATCACAGCCGTAGCCGCACCTGATCCATAAAGCGTACTTGCAGCGCCTTTCATGATTTCGATGCTTTCAATTTGATCAACCGGAAGCAAACGTAAATCATACTCAAAGCTAATACCGGAGGCATCTGTAACCGGATTGCCATCAATAACAATTAAAACTTGTTGGTTTTTTCCTCCTCGAATGTAGTAGCCAAGGTTCTTTCCGTTGGCCGATTGGGCTCCATTTATTTCAACTCCGGTAACCGAATTCAGAATTGAAGCCAGGGTTTCACCCGATTTTTTTTGGAGTTCAGCAGCTGAAATTTTTGCAATTACCTTTCCTGATTTTTCTTTGCTCAGAGGAAATTTAGTGTCGGAAAATACAACTTCATCCAGTTGTTTTACCTTAACGGAATCGGTTACTTGGGCATAGCCACAAGTGGTCGCCAATGCGAATAGTGCACTGATGCGAATGAAAATTTTGTTCATTTTTTAGTTAGTACTAATTTACTAATAATGGGAGAAAAGCACAGAATTACCCATACCCAAACCTTTTTTCCCGAAAGTTTGATACTCAATGTAAGTGGCAGGTCTCCTGGCTCGCGTCTTGTTGTTGGCCTTCCCATTCGCCGTGACGAAAAGTGACATCGTAGATAACAACAAGCTTTTTAGCATACAGTTGCGGGTACAGCGTAAGATTTTTGATTTTTGAAAAAGGCTTCCATCGTCAATTACTTCCTTCCCTTTTAATGCTCCCCTGAAAAAGATCAAAGTCACAACCGAAATACAGTGCAAATGTAGTGTAAATAACTATTCAGAAAATTTATATTTCAGAAAAAATATTATATATTTGTATGAATTTAACTTTTTAATTATGAAAAGATTATTGATTTTTTTATTTGTCAGCTGCAGTTGCTTTTCTCAAAATCAAGTGGTTGAAATTAAATTAGTAAATCCAAATATTGGCACTGAAGCATTTCAAATTATTAATGAATCTAATGATCAAGGGTTAAATCAAATTTTTCAAACCCATAATGTCATAAGATATGAAAAGCGTTATAATCATCCCTTATTCATAGATAAATATTACGAAGCTGAATGTCAAAACTGCAACACAAATCAACTATACACTGATTTATTAAATTATTCTTCTGTTGTAGAAAAAGCAAGAATTACAAGTTATGGAAGCGCATACAATGATGCTTTATATACCAAGTTACAATCAGCAATTATTGGAAATCCGATTGGAGTTAACAATGGAGTAATAGTAACAAATGACAGTGGTCTAAATCAAATATTTCAAAATTTTAATGTAAATTATTTCAACGCACTTAACGCAAACAACTACTATTATATTGTTTGCAATTGTGATAATATAGCTTTAAAATCAGCTTTAGATAGTTATTCATCGGTCATTAATCTAACTGAATTTATTTACGCTTCATATTGGTTAAAAAACAACCAATTTCAAAAATCAAAAACATTAATTTATCCAAATCCATTTTTAACTAATTTTAATATCCAATCTGAGGATATTATTTCTAACTACTCCCTAATTGATATTTCTGGCAAACAACTAATTGCCACTAATTCCAAAAATGAAATAGACAAATTAGCTTCACAATTGAATTCGGGTATTTACTTTCTCAATCTTAATTTTGAAAATGGGCAAACAGGTAATTTCAAATTAATTAAAGAATAATAAATTGAAACATTGTTTTTACTTTTGCAAAAAATAATTCCATGTCTCGATTTATCAAATCCATTTTATTGGCGCTGTTCTTACTTCCTTTTACACAATGCAAAAAGGAAACGATCGAGCAACAAAAAAGTATTCCGGAAAACGAAATTCACTACGCCAAAGGATTTGCACTCATCAATCACCCAGGTTATTCGGTTATTACCGTTACCAATCCTTGGCCTAAAGCCGATAAAACCTACACTTACATTTTACAAGAAAAATACGGAAGTATTCCGGATAGTTTGAAACACTACCCTACTATTTCTGTTCCAATAAAAAGTATTGTTGTAACTTCCACCACACATATTCCGTCACTTGAAATGCTTGGTGTAGCACAAACTTTGGTTGGTTTTCCGAATTTGAACTACATTTCTTCAGAGAAAGTTCGCGCATTAATTGAGGCTAAAAAAGTAAAAGAACTGGGTTCCAATCAAGATTTAAATACCGAAGTTTTAATTGATCTTCAACCTAATGTAATCATCGGATACGGATTAGACAACAACAATCCTACTTTGGATAACCTACAAAAAAATGGCCTAAAAGTTTTATTAAATGGCGACTGGAACGAGCAAACACCCCTTGGAAAGGCCGAATGGATTAAATTCTTTGGCGCTTTATATGGTAAACAAGATAGAGCCAATCAATTATTTTCTAAAATTGAAAAAGACTATTTAAATACCTTAGAAATTGCAAAAAAAGCCAGTCACCACCCTACTATTTTAGCCGGAGACATGTATGAAGACAAGTGGTATTTACCACAAGGGAGCAGTTGGGGTTGTCAATTATTAAAAGAAGCTCAAGGCAACTATCTATGGGCAGAAACTTCGGGTACTGGTAGTCTTTCCTTATCATTTGAAACCGTATTGGAAAAAGGTAAAAATGCGGATTTATGGATTACTTCGGGGCAATTTGGTTCGCTTAAAGAAATGCTAGCTTCCAATCCGCATTATGCCCAGTTTAAAGCTTTTCAAAATAAAAATGTTTTTTCTTTTAGTGCCAAAAAAGGAAAAACAGGCGGTATTTTGTATTATGAATTAGCGCCCAACAGACCCGACATCGTGCTGAAAGACGTGGTTAAAATTCTACATCCCGAATTATTACCAACCTACCATCCTTTCTTTTTTGAAAAGTTAAAATAAAACACAATCTTTGTACTTCATTTGTACAAAATGGTTACTACCCGAAATACATTATTTTTCTCACTTTTAACGCTGCTATTGCTATTGGCTTTAGTCTTGAATATTGCTTTGGGACAAGTAGCTATTCCGTTTAAAGAAGTGATCAAAAGCTTGTTTGGATCCACTGCCAGTAAAGACACTTGGGAGTACATCATTATCAATTTTAGATTACCTAAAGCAATTACTGCGATACTTGTTGGTATCGGATTGTCAGTCAGTGCTTTATTAATGCAAACTTTATTCAGAAATCCGCTTGCCGGACCTTATGTTCTAGGCTTGAGTTCAGGCTCTAGTTTGGGTGTTGCTTTTGTGATTTTAGGCGCGGGAATTTTGCCTGGAATGTTGTCAACTTTTTTAATTTCTTCTTACGGAATTATTTTAGCCTCCTGTTTAGGAAGTTTTTCGGTATTACTTTTAGTCTTATTAATTTCCAAATATTTACGAGACACCATGACCATTTTAATTGCCGGATTGATGTTTAGCAGTTTTGCAGGAGCCATTGTTTCGGTTTTGTCGTATTTTAGTTCTGCTGAAAAATTACAGAAATTCACTTTTTGGAGCATGGGAAGCATTGGGAATTTATCATGGCAAAACATCATCTTGTTAGGGTTTGCAGTAGCATTAGGCTTGTTATTGAGCTTGTTCTCATTAAAGGCTTTAGACGCATTGCTCTTAGGTGAAAATTATGCAAAAAGCTTGGGATTGGACCTTAAAAAATCAAGACGCATCATCATACTAGCAACTAGCATATTAGCTGGAAGCATTACTGCATTTGCAGGGCCTATCGCTTTTGTAGGATTGGCAGTACCGCATTTATCAAAATTGCTTTTTCAAACAAGCAACCACCGTATTTTGTTTTGGTGCACTTTATTTATCGGTGCCATCATCATGCTTTTTTGTGATTTGGTTTCTCAAATGCCGGGGTTTGATTTTACCCTTCCAATAAATGCAATCACCTCTATTGTTGGTGCTCCCGTGGTAATTTGGTTACTGGTTCGAAAAAACAGATTGGTATAAAATTGAAATTATGAGCGATACTAAATACCTACTCTCCACTAGCAATCTCTCGATTGGATACAAATCCAAAACGAAGGTAAATGTTATTGCCTCAGACATCAATTTGAATTTAGAATCAGGAAAATTAATCTCATTAATTGGCGAAAACGGAATTGGAAAATCCACTCTTTTAAGAACGCTTTCAGGGCTTAAAAAACCATTAGAAGGTGCTGTTTTATTGAATTCAAAAGACTTAAAAGAATACAATCAAATTGATTTAGCGCAGAATTTAAGTTTGGTGTTAACCGAAAAACTACCCCCAAGTAATCTAACTGTTTTTGAATTAATTGCACTTGGAAGACAGCCTTATACCAACTGGATTGGTAAATTAACGGATACCGATTTGGAGCAAATAAACCAAGCAATTACCTTAACTAAAATAGCGCATTTGGCTCAAAAAAAATATTACGAAATTAGTGATGGTCAATTTCAAAATGTATTAGTAGCCAGAGCTTTAGCGCAAGATACTTCAATCATCATTTTAGATGAACCTTCCACACATTTGGACTTATTTCACAAAGTAGCTTTGTTTAAATTATTGAAAAAACTTGCTTCCGAATCGAATAAATGCATCCTATTTTCAACGCACGATATTGATTTGGCGATTCAATTATCAGATGAAATGATTGTGATGACAGCTAAAAATGTCGTTCAAGACCAACCATGTAATTTAATTTCTAAAGGAATTTTCGATAGCTTATTTAAGGACGAAAACATAAAGTTTGACAGTGAAAAAGGTCGGTTTATGATTCGGTAGTTGGCTTAATTAATAACTATCTTTTTTACAACTTTGCTTTCGTTTACATAAAATTCAAAATAATAAATACCCGAATTTAACTCCGATACATCCAACGCGTTTTCAGTTGTTTTTTTGTTTAAAATAATTCTTTCAAAAACATCATATACAATAACTTGTGTATTATCATTTAAATTTTTAAAGTAAATAATGTCTTTCGCTGGATTTGGATAAATTACGCCCTCATTTTTGTTTTGATCATCAATTGAAAGTCCGCTGCAAAAATTAAAAACATCAAATATTGGCAAAGCGGAATTGCCAGTTGAAAAATTAAAAAAGCTCAAATTCTCATAAGAAGAACCCTGCCCCCATTTATCACAAAAAGTAGAAGATATCCATCCAGGCTCCCAATATAGCACTCCTTTACCACCGGCATTGTAAACTGTGGTCACGATGTCATTAAAAAACTGTTTTTGTCCAGTTGGAGTTATTGGATAACTAAAATTTCCATTTGTATTGATAAAATTAGTATAGCTATCTGAATTTCCAGTAGTCCAAGGCAAGCCCGTTTCAAAGAGCATAATGTCTTTATTATAGCTAGTTCTCAACGAACTTACCAAATTTCCTAATTGCGTTAAAGTAGTAAAATTAGAATAGTACGGATAAAAAGAAACTCCAATAATATCATAATTTGTAATTCCCTGACTTGTAAAAAGTCCGGCTAACCAAGAAGCAGTGCTGTCTGTAAAATGAAGCGCTTTTTTAATTGTCGTATTATTTGAAGCGTTGAAATCGGTTACTGCCGTTAGAGCACTATTAAATTTATTAGCATCTTCGGGCCAAGTCCAACCGTTAGTAGCACTGGTATCGTCTATAAAGCCCCATGTAGTTTCATTTCCAATTGCAACAACATCTGGGGTTACGTTATTATTTTTTAACGTTTGCAACACCGAAAAAGTATAGTTATAAATGGCATTTTGAAGAGCAACACCACTCAACCCATTCCACGCCTGAGGCCTTTTTTGGGTATTGGGATCGTTAAAATAATCACCATAATGAATTGCTAAATTTAATTTCATTCCGTTAGCTTTAGCGCTTGTAAATCCGGAAATCACATCATTAATATCATTTGCAGAAATAGCATTCCCACAAGAACTAGTCACATTTTGAGGCGTATGAAACAAACGCATCCGAATCATATTTGCTCCTTTTTGAGCAAAAAAAGCATACGGATTTACGATGTTATTATTAGAATCTCGGTACACGCCACCATTAGACAGTACCGAATTTGTATAGGATAAATCTGCTCCAATAGTAAAGCATTGCGCTTGCAACCCAGCAGAAAAAATCAAGAATAACACAACTACCTTTTTCATCTTATAAATCAATTTGTCTTTTAGCCTCTCCCACTACAAAAGCCACCGAATTGGCAATATTATAACTCCGAATCAAACCAGACATCGGTATTGTTAAATGGTTCTCAAAAAGCGCCAAAACCTCTTGACTCAAACCTACGCTTTCTTTTCCAAAAACCAACCAATCACCGTCTTGAAATTGTGCCTCGTAAATCGATTTTTCTGCATGCGAACTCATTAAAAACACACGCGATTTATCTTTTATTTGATGCATCCATTCGGCTACATTTTGGTATTCGGTGACATCCAAATGCACCCAATAATCCAAACCCGATCGTTTTAAATTCTTGTCATTAATAACAAACCCAAAAGGATGAATTAAATGCAATCTACTCTCAGTACCCACGCACAACCGACCTATATTTCCGGTGTTATTGGGGATTTCGGGTTCCACTAAAACAATATTCAACATATGTTAGATTTTTAGACAACTTAGATTTTTATACTGTTAGATTTTTTATTTCTAGGACTTCTCCGGCTTGTAAATTATTTAAATGAATAGCTCCAACCCGAACACGAACCAACCGCAACGTAGGAAATCCGACTGCTGAAGTCATTTTTCGAACCTGACGAAATTTTCCTTCGGTGAGCGTAATGGTCAGCCACGAAGTTGGACCATGGCGTTCGTCACGTATTTTTTTTCCGCGTTCACCAAATTCAGGAATCGAATTTAAAATTGCGGCTTGGCATTTTCTGGTTTGGTATTTTTTACCATTAAAACCAATCAACACTCCCTCTTTCAGCGCTTCAATTGCTTCTTGATTGATGATGCCATCCACTTGAACATAATATTCTTTTTCCACTTTTTTACTCCGAACCACTTCACTCATCATACCATCGGTGGTAAGCAATAACAACCCTTCCGAATCTTCATCCAAACGACCAATAGCCATTGTCCCAGGTGGAAAATCATACAATTCACCAAGCAATTTTTTCTTTCGTTTTAACTCATAAATAAACTGCGAAAGATATCCGTAGGGTTTATGAATTAAGAAATGTTGGTGATTTGACATGAAAACAATTTTGACAAAAATAGTATTAATCTTGCAATCAATTAGTACTATTTTTAGTATATTTACCTACTTATATGATTTAAAAAATGACTCCAATTATTTCTTTTTTAGTAGTATTTATTTTTTCATTAGCCCTCGGATTGGTTTTAGGTAAATTCCTTTTTAATACCAACACCAAATCTGAAAAAGCAGCATTAGAAGAAAAAATAAATGGTTTGCTGGCTCAAATCAATCAATTGAAAGAACAATTTCAATTGGAACGCACGCAGTTTGAAAAACAATTAGAAATCACTAACGAAGACAAAGAAAAGATTCGTGCCGATAAAGAAGCATTGGCGATTCAGTTAACCAAAAAAGAAACCGATTTTGAAAATCTTTGGGAACGCAACAAAGAACAAAAACAGGAAGTAGAACAGCTTCAAGAAAAATTCACCAAAGAATTTGAAAATTTAGCTAATAAAATTTTAGAAGAAAAAACTTCCAAATTCACTGAACAAAATAAAGAGAATTTAGTCAATCTATTGAATCCGTTGCAAGAAAAAATTCAGCTTTTTGAGAAAAAAGTCGAAGACACCCACAAAGAAAGCATCGATTATCATGCCGCTTTACGCCAACAGATTGTAGGCTTGACCGCAATGAACGAACAAATGAGTAAAGAAACGCTCAATTTAACCAAAGCCCTAAAAGGCGATAGCAAAATGCAAGGAAATTGGGGCGAACTCATCTTAGAACGCGTACTTGAAAAATCGGGGTTGGAGAAAGACCGCGAATATTTTGTGCAAGCCAGCTTTGTTAATGAAGAAGGCAATCGAGTGTTTCCCGATGTAGTAATTAACTTACCGGATGGTAAAAAAATGATTGTCGATTCCAAAGTAACATTAACGGCCTACGAGCGTTACATTAATGAAGAAGACGACGATTTGAAAGCGCAACATTTAAAAGAACATGTCCTTTCCATCAACCGCCATGTGGAACAATTGAGCAACAAAAACTACCACGATTTATACGAAATAGAAAGCCCTGATTTTGTTTTGTTATTCATTCCTATTGAATCGGCTTTTGCCATTGCCTTAAATGAAGACACCAATTTATACAACAAAGCTTTCGAGAAAAATATCGTAATCGTAACTCCGTCTACGCTTTTGGCTACTTTACGAACCATTGACAGCATGTGGACCAACCAAAAGCAACAAGAAAATGCGCTCGAAATTGCGCGTCAGGCGGGAGCTTTGTATGATAAATTCCATGGTTTATGGACTGATTTAATTACCGTTGGAAAAAAATTAGACGATGCCAAATCGGGGTATTCGGATGCGATGAATAAATTAATTGACGGATCGGGGAATTTAATAACGCGCGTTGAGAATCTGAAAAAGATGGGGGCTAAAGCCAAAAAATCACTTCCCGATAACATAATTTCAAGAGCCGAAAAAGAAGAATAATATTCGCATTCTAATCTACTTCCATCACGATCTGAATTAAATGCAGTTGCATTTTGTTTACTTTTTTTTTTAAATTGATTAACTATTTTTTATTACATTTATTAAATATAATGAATTTACATGAAGAAAAAATACGCTTTATTGATAACGACTCTAGTAGTTATCATTTTGATTTCTTGTTCAAAATCGGATCAAGTAGAATATATAGATTTACCCCAAGTTTCGGTTAACCTAGCGACAATTCCTTATCCGAA
Source organism: Flavobacterium sp. (assembly GCF_046073885.1). Lineage (GTDB taxonomy): Bacteria > Bacteroidota > Bacteroidia > Flavobacteriales > Flavobacteriaceae > Flavobacterium. The sequence continues at coordinate 12,138 of NZ_JBJTND010000010.1, read as the reverse complement.
GTTATCTGATTATCATTTTTTTGAAGGTGAGATAAAAGCGCAAAACCCTACTTCTGGAGTAATCCCTTACGAGCCTGCAAGCTCTTTATTTTCTGATTATGCCCATAAAAAAAGATTTATTTGGCTTCCTTCAAACACCCATGCCACTTATAATGGAGACGAAAATGTGTTTGAATTTCCTGTTGGAACTGCCATAATAAAAACATTTTATTACGATCATGTTCAGCCAAGTAACACAACTAAAAGAGTTGAAACGAGATTATTAATTAGAAAATCAACTGGCTGGCAAGCGTATACCTATGTTTGGAAAGAAGACCAAACTGACGCGTTATTAGAATCAACAAATAACGGATTACACATTCCGATTACATGGATCGATGATGATGGTACCACTAAAAATGTAAATTATGCGGTACCCTCCCAAACGGAATGCGTTACTTGTCATAAAATAAATCCAAATCAAACGGGGGAAATCACAATTCCAATTGGACCTAAACCTCAAAACTTAAACACTACATTCAACTATACCTCTGGAGCTGAAAACCAAATCACAAAATGGAAAAATCTAGGTATATTAGGCAATGATGTGCCTGCATTAGCATCCATTCACTCTACTGTTGATTGGAAAGATACCAGTAAGTCACTTGAGTTAAGAGCCCGTTCTTACATTGATATTAATTGTGCTCATTGTCATAGAGTTGGCGGACATTGTGATTATACTCCACAACGATTTAATTTCAGCAACACCAATTTAAGCACTTTTGGGGTTTGCCTTACTCCTTTATTTACCGTTCCTAATAATCCATTTGTAATTAATGGTGGAGATGCAAATCACTCAGAATTAATTTACAGAATAAGTTCAACTGAAGCTTCAGAAATGATGCCGATAATTGGCCGTACCCTTGTGCATCAAGAAGGAGTTCAATTGATGAAAGATTGGATTAATTCGCTTCCCGCAAATTGTCACTAAAAAATAATTAAAAAACAAACCTGATGAAAAAAATCATTCTATTATTCGTTTTCTATATCGGAATTCAAATAACAAAGGCCCAAGGCAGTTGTGAAACTGCGCAAGCAATAACCGCTGGGACTCATACTATTTCAGAAATAAACGGTATAAATAGCAGTACTCCTTGTTCTTCAACAGTTGCAAATACAGCCAATTGGTATTCCTACACACCAACACAAAATCACACCGTCACAATAAGCGCAGATCTTGCAATAAACATATGTAAAGACACCTACGTGAATGTTTATTCTGGAACATGTACGGGTTTAACTTGCTTGGCTTCAGATGATGACTCGGGTATTATAGTATGCAATAATGGTAGCAATACAAATTCTTATTTATCCGTTGTTTCTTTTATTGCAATAGCCGGAACTACTTATTACATAGCTTGGGATAATCGATGGAGCACAACTACGCCTTTAGGATTTGATTTCCAATTAACAGAGGCTCCTGTTGCTATTGCTCCAATTTCTTTCACTCCGTATACAATTTCTTCTAGCGCTTCAATTTGTAGTGTTGCCGATTTAAACGGAGATTATTTAGATGATATTGCAACGGTTCAAACGAATCAAATGACAGTATTAACTCAAAACACAACCGGGGGTGGATTTACATCTACAACATATCCGCTGCCTAATTTAACTGCAACTCCAAGCTGGAGTATTGCTGCAGGTGATTTTGATAAAAACGGATTCAATGATTTGGTTTTTGGAAGCGGAAGTAGAGTTGCCGTTATCAAAGCCAATACTACAGGATCGGGTTATACTGAAATCGCCTATCCTCAAAATATTTTTACACAAAGAACAAATTTTGTAGACATCAATAACGATGGTCACCTAGATTTATGGGCGTGCCATGATGTTGCTCAAAGTCATGCTTATAGAAATGATGGACTTGGAAACCTTAACTTTGATATTTCATTAATGCCAACTTTGGCAGTGGGTGGAAATTACCAATCACAATGGTCTGATTTAGATAATGATGGAGATATTGATATGTATCTTGCTAAATGCCGAGGTGGTGCGGCCGTTGGTGACCCTCAACGAATAAATTTATTTTACAAAAACAACGGTAACGGTACTTTCACCGAAACAGGAGCGGCTGCAGGAATAAATGACGGATCACAATCATGGTCAACTGCTATAGAAGATTATGATAATGACGGCGATATGGATATTTTATTATCTAACATATCTGATACCAATAAATTATATAGAAATAACGGAGACGGTACTTTCACAGATGTATATAGTGCTTCGGGTATTGATCCTCAAGTGGGGTCTTGGGAACTTCAAGCAGCCGATTTTAATAACGATGGCTGGATGGATTTCTTATGGCAAAACAGCAAAGAACTTTATATAAACAATGGAAATTTAACTTTCACCGGTTACGATTTATCGTTTAGCGAAGGCGGTATTGGCGATTTAAATAATGACGGTTTTTTAGATGTTCAATTTAACAATCAAGTGTATTACAATGTGCCCAATGCCAACAATTGGATTAAAATTAATTTACAAGGAATTCAAAGTAACCGAAATGGTATTGGTGCTCGAATTGAAATTTATGGCGCATTTGGAAAACAAATTAGAGAAATAAAAAGCGGAAACGGTTTTAGCCACCAAAGCACTTTAAATGCGCATTTTGGTATTGGCACAGAAACTGCAATCACTCAGATTATTGTAAAATGGCCTTCGGGAATTGTAGACACAATCAACAACCCAACAATAAACAATGCGACTTTAGTAGTAGAAGGTTCGACCTTGGCACTAGAAGATTTCAGTTCTTCTGAAATCAAATTATTCCCGATTCCAGCAAAAGATGTATTGAACATAAAATCGAGTGATTCCATCAACATCAAATTAGCTAAAATATTTGATTTGAATGGTAAACTAATTTTTGAAAGCAACCTAATTGCCAACGTAATTCCTACAGAAACCTTAAGTAAAGGCACTTATATTGTTCTATTACGAGACACTAACAATAAAGATTACTGTAAAAAATTCACAAAAGAATAAACTCAAAAAAAGCCCGAAATATTCGGGCTTTTTTTATATCCTTTTCAATTGGAAATTCTTATTTTTGAAGTAAATATTTACTTAAATGTACAAGTCTAAAGAGAACTTTCAAATTCAAAAGAAACTAACGTTTGTCATCGTTATTTTATTTTTAATCAAATTAACCGCTTGGTTCTACACCAACTCGGTTGCTATCCTTACGGATACTTTAGAGTATACCATCAATGTCATTAGCGGATTTATTGGATTGTACAGCTTGTATCTTTCGGCTAAACCCAAAGACAAAAACCACCCCTACGGACACGGAAAAGTTGAATTTCTTTCGGCTACCGTTGAGGGCACTTTAATGGTCGTTTCGGGATTTGTAATTATTTATGAAGCAATCAACAACTTAAAACATCCGCACGAATTAAAACAACTTGATTACGGGATTTACTTAGTGGGTTTAACCGGAGTGCTTAATTATGTAGTGGGTTATTTTTCTATTAAAAACGGAAAGAAAAACAATTCGTTGGCCTTAGTGGCAACCGGAAAACACATGCAATCGGATACCTATGCTACTGTTGGAATTGTTGTGGGGCTGGTACTTATTTATTTTACCCATTTAAAATGGATAGACAGCGCGGTAGCTTTTATTTTTGCTCTCATTATTATCGTTTCGGGATACAAAATTTTACGCTCTTCTATTGCAGGAATTATGGATGAAGCCGATGATGAACTGCTTGAAAAAATGGTGCGCTATTGCCAAGAAAAACGACGTGAAAATTGGATTGACCTGCACAATTTGCGTTTTATAAAATACGGCGGCACCTTACACCTGGACTGCCACCTAACCATTCCTTGGTATTTTAATATTCACGAAGGACATAAAGAAGTAGACGAATTGGAAAAAATTGTAAAAAACAACTTTGGCGATAGCGTGGAGCTGATGGTTCATACCGATGGTTGTTTGGACTTTTCTTGTAAAATTTGTAGCAAAAAAGAATGCCCCATGCGCAAACACGAGTTGGTGAACACCATTGAATGGACCATTGAAAACATCTCGTTAAACAACAAACATCAAATTGAGAATTAGACAAAATAATACTAAATATAACAGCAAAATAATTAGGCTTCATCTAATCTAGTTAAATTAACAGCACACATATTTATTCTTATAGACATGAAAATGTTCTGTACATTTCAATGCAAAAATAAATTACATTATGAAATCAAAAAAAATACTTCTCATATTTCTTTTCTTATTTCTAATTATTATTAGTTGGAAAACGATTGATAATAATTGGATTGTTGAAAAACATCAAGGATTTAATATTTTATACAAGAATACAGATAAAAAGAATATAAAGGAATATGAAAAATTAATTAAGAATGGAGTAAAATCAACAAATTTGTTTTTTACTTCATCATATAAAAATAAATTTGATATTGTTATCCATCCAAATCGTCATTCTTTAGATAGTACATGGCAAAAAGATTGGAAAATGCCAGATTATAAATCTGAATGTTGGATGGTAGCAAGTGGAGTTGCTACAAAATTAGATATGATTTCTCCAATACTTTGGGATAAAGAGTCATGTGAACATATTTATTCGGAATCACAAAAAACGCAAAACCTGATTACCCACGAATTAATTCATGTATATCATGGCCAGCTAAATATTAGTCCTGACTTTAGTAATGTTGAAGGCATAGATTGGTTTGTCGAGGGTTTAGCTACTTATGCTTCAGGTCAATGTGATTCATCTGAAATTTCAAGAATTAAAAAAGCGATTTCCGAAAACAAAATTCCAGAAAATTTAGACAACTTTTGGACTGGTAAATTAAGATATGGCCTTTCTGGTTCTGTTGTAATGTATATTGATTACAAATACGGTAGAAAAAAACTAAAAGAACTTTTACTATTTAATAAAAAATCAGAAATACTTTTAGCATTAAAAATAAGTGAATCTGAATTATTAGATATGTGGAAAAATTATATACAAAACCTATAAAACCTTTTTGAAACAAATATATAAACTGATATATTTATTATATCTAATATAGAAAGCTCGTAACCTCGAAAAGCGCCAGAAAGTTAGCGTTACTACAAAAAAAAACGATTAAAAGACTTTTATATTAATTATTATTGTATTTACTTTGTAATAACATTCAAATTTATAGAATTATGGAAACTGCAATAATCAAAATTGGAAACTCAAAAGGTTTGCGTTTAAGCAAAACAATCCTGGAAAAATATAACATTAAAGACAAAGTAGAAATTATACTTGAAATGGGACAAATTATTCTTAAACCTATTGAATCTCCAAGAAAAAATTGGGAATCTTCATTTGAAAAAATGAATAAAGAAGGTGATGATAAAATGCTTATGAATGACGTATTTAATGATGAAAATTTTGAAGAATGGAATTAATACAATATTCGATAATTTTAGTAAATCTTGATCCAACATTAGGAAGTGAAATTAAAAAAACTAGACCATGCATAATCGTTTCACCAAATGAGATGAATAAATACTTAAATACAATAGTTATTGCTCCAATGACATCAAATTTAAAAGCATATCCGACAAGAATTCCTGTAAATCATAGCAGTAAAAAAGGAATGATTGCGATTGATCAAATTAGAACTTTTGATAAAAATAGAATTTTAAAAGTTTTGGGTAAACTAAATAAAACAGAAATTAAATTGACTAAAGATGTAATTAAAGAAACATTTGTTGATTAATAAAGTACTATCGCTAATCGTGGTTTTGCTAGATTGCAAATTTTTTAGTGAAATCTCATTCTCGCTTCGCAAGAATTTTTATCTATAACAAAAAAAGTTCCGAAGTTCGCAACTGCGTGAAGCGGCGGGACGTTATGAGCAACTTTAAAATACATTTATGAGAAAAATCACCCTCCTTTTTTTGATTTTATTTTTTCAAAACTTTTATTCTCAAAACATCAAAGATAAACTTGACAAAATAACAACAATTGAGGAAGCCGAAAAGTTTGTTGAAGACAATCCTGAATTAATTCCAGAAGTCTTCACTATTTCACCAGAAGTTGACACTTTGGTGCCTGCCTATTTTATAACACTCAAAGCAGGAAATGTTATCAGCGAAAATGGAAATACTTTTAAAGTTATCTCTGTTAGTAAAGGGAAAGCACTTCGTGTTAGTAATATATACTTAGATGGTAGCAAACTTACCTTGAATGAAATAAACAAACTTCGCCCACAAATAATAAGTCAATATAAAAAAGGAACTAAATTTCCGGATTTGGCGAAAAAATACACAATGGATGGGAATGTAAAAGCAGATTTGAATTGGTTTACAGAAGACATAATGGTTCCAGAATTTGTAAACGCAATAAAAATTCATAAAAAAGGAGAAATCTTTACTGTTGACGTACCAGAAAACAAATGGTATTATGTAACCCTAAAAACGCACGAAGACAAAGAAGTAACTAAAATCACAATGCTGAAAGTCAAAAGCAGCCTCTAACACCCATTCCTCGCAATTACAAGGCTTGGTTTGTGCTTAAAAAATATAACCTATCTTTGCAGTCTCTTGAAACAGTTCAAGGAACCAATTATGACATTTAGCGATTTAAATTTATTAAAAAACATACAGCAGGCCTTAACGGAAGAAGGGTACACCAACCCCACTCCCATTCAGCAACAAGCCATTCCAATTATTTTAGAAGGAACCGATTTAGTGGGCTGTGCACAAACCGGTACCGGTAAAACAGCCGCTTTTGCAATCCCAATTATCAACTATTTACACCGCTTAGTAGGTTCTTCCGCTAAGAAAAAAAACATACGCACGCTCGTGGTTACACCCACTCGCGAACTTGCCATTCAAATAGACGAGAGTTTCAACACCTACGGGAAATACACCAACATCCGTTCGATGGTAATTTTTGGCGGGGTGAGTCAGGTGCCGCAAGTAGACCAATTAAAAAAAGGAATAGACATTTTAATTGCCACTCCCGGCAGGTTACTAGACCTTCATAAACAAGGCTTTATTGATTTGGATCATTTGCATTTCTTGGTTTTAGACGAAGCCGATCAAATGCTGGACATGGGTTTCATTAACGATGTCAAAAAAATTGTAAAACTTACCCCAGATAACCGTCAAACGCTATTGTTTTCGGCAACCATGCCCATGGCGATTCGAGAATTGGCCGATTCCTTTTTGACTAAACCCAAATATGTTTCGGTGACTCCGGTTTCTTCCACAGCCGAAACGGTGAATCAAAAAGTGTATTTTGTAGGAAAAGAAGACAAACGCAAACTTTTGTACCACATCATTCGTAATGATAAAATTGATAATGTGTTGGTTTTTACCAGAACGAAACACGGTGCAGATAATGTGGTAAAAGCCCTTAAAAAGAACAATGTAACCGCCGAAGCAATTCACGGAGACAAGTCGCAAAATGCAAGACAACGCGTTTTGGATGCGTTTAAAAATAAAGAGATTTCAGTTTTGGTTGCCACCGATATTGCAGCGCGTGGTATTGATATTGAGAGTTTGCCTTTTGTAATTAATTTTGATATTCCGAATATTTCTGAAACCTATGTACACCGAATTGGAAGAACCGGTAGAGCAGGAAACAGCGGATTGGCGATTTCTTTCTGCGGAAAAGACGAATTAACCTACTGGAAAGACATCGAAAAATTAATCAAAATAAATGTGAAAGAGGTTAAAGATCATCCGTATCCTTTCACCGATGTTCCTCCAAACCCAGATGCCAAACCCGATTTAAGAAACAAGAATAAAGCAGCATCCAATTCGAGAAAATCGGAAGGATCTAAGAAGAATAAAAAACGCTGGTATTAACCAGCGTTTTTTATTTATATACTTATCGAATAAGTTTCTTGTACTTAATACGCGTTGGGTTAACATCCCCAAGACGCTTGCGTTTATTTTCTTCGTATTCAGAAAAACCACCCTCAAAATAATACACTTGAGAATCGCCTTCAAAAGCAAGAATGTGCGTACAAATTCGGTCCAAGAACCATCTGTCGTGCGAAATCACAACGGCACAACCCGCAAAATTTTCTAAACCTTCCTCTAAAGCTCTAAGGGTATTGATATCTAAATCGTTGGTAGGCTCATCCAGTAAAAGAACATTTCCTTCTTCTTTTAAGGTCATGGCCAAATGAAGTCGGTTTCGTTCCCCACCCGATAAAGCGGCTACTTTTTTGTTTTGTTCGCTTCCGCCAAAATTAAAACGAGATAAATACGCTCTCGAATTCACCTGACGGCCACCCATCATGATTAATTCTTGACCATCGCAAAAGTTCTCCCAAATTGATTTATTCGGATCGATGTTTGAATGCGATTGATCTACATAGGCTATTTTCACCGTTTCTCCAATGCTGAACTCCCCGCCGTCTGGCTCCTGCTCTTTCATAATCATTCGGAAGATTGTTGATTTTCCGGCACCATTCGGACCGATAATTCCAACGATTCCCGCTTGCGGAAGCGTGAAATTCAAATCATCATACAGTAATTTATCGCCAAATGCTTTAGCAACACCTTTAGCTTCAATTACATTGGTTCCCAATCGAGGTCCATTCGGAATGTAGATTTCTAATTTTTCGTCTAATTCTTTTTGGTCTTCATTTAAAAGTTTATCGTAATTCTGTAAACGCGCTTTTTGTTTGGTTTGTCTTCCTTTCGCTCCTTGACGCACCCAATCCAACTCGCGTTCTAATGTTTTTCTTCTTTTGGAAGCAACTTTTTCTTCCTGCTCCATTCGTTTTGATTTTTGATCCAACCAAGACGAATAATTTCCTTTCCAAGGAATACCTTCCCCTCGATCCAATTCTAAAATCCAACCCGCTACATTATCCAAGAAATACCTATCGTGGGTTACTGCAATTACAGTTCCTGCATATTGCGATAAATGTTGCTCTAACCAAAGTACGCTTTCCGCATCCAAGTGGTTGGTAGGCTCATCAAGTAACAATACATCCGGTTGTTGCAACAACAATCTACATAAGGCTACTCTTCGCTTCTCCCCACCAGACAATACATTAATTGGCATATCTCCATCTGGAGTTCGTAGCGCATCCATGGCAATTTCTAGTTTGGTATCTAATTCCCATGCGCCCGTTGCATCAATCTTATCTTGCAAATCCGCTTGACGGTCCATCAGTTTTTGCATTTTATCTGCATCTTCATACACTTCTGGCAAGCCAAACATGTCGTTGATTTTATTGAATTCGTCTAAGATTGCAACCGTTTCTGCAACTCCTTCACGAACAACTTCAATTACGGTTTTGGTCTCGTCCAATTGCGGTTCTTGTTCCAAATACCCAACCGAATAGCCAGGTTGAAAAACCACATCACCTTGGTAATTTTTATCCACTCCTGCAATAATCTTTAACAACGAAGACTTTCCAGAACCATTCAATCCCAAGATACCTATTTTGGCTCCATAAAAGAAACTCAAATAGATGTTTTTTAATACTTGCTTATCACTTCCTTGGTACGATTTGCTCAATTTTTGCATTGAGAAAATCACCTTTTTATCATCTGACATTTTATAGATTTTTTATTATTATACTCTTCCTTTAAGCGCGTTAAATACCCATGCATTGGCTAAAAAACCAACACCAACGGCACCAAAGCCCCATCCTGCCACATCGGCATATTTATTTACTCCAAGTCCGATTAAAATTAAGCCCATTATAATCATAATGAAAGTTGCCCAACCCAATACGGTGTTTTTATTCATTCCCATAGTTTAAGATAAATTTAAGGTGCACAAATATCGTTAATTTAAAATTTTGCTGTCAACTATTAATTAAAAATTTTAACCAGCATTTCTTTTAGTAAGTCATGATTGGATAAAGAATTAGCGCCAACACCTTTGCTTTTCACATCAATCTCACGAAGCGAAGCCACAATACTACTCACTTTTTTCATGGGATAATTTTTTATTGCCACTTCGTAATCTTTCATAAAAAACGGATTGACTCCAAGCACAGGAGCAGCCGCTCTGGGATCTTTATCTTTCAATCCGTGGTATTTTAATAATTTTACAAAAAAACCAAATACCAAACTAACCGTCACCACCAAAGGATTGTCTTTGGGATTATCGGCAAAATACTGCGCAATCTTATACGCTTTCAATTGGTCTTTCGAACCAATCGCATTTTGCAATTCAAATACATTAAAATCCTTACTAAAGCCAATGTTGTATTCGATGTCTTTGGGTGTGATGGTATGGCCTTTCGGTAAAATAATTTGAAGTTTATCCAATTCATTGCTAATTCGACTCAAATCATTTCCTAGAAACTCCACCAGCATGGCATTGGCTTTGGGTTCTATTGAATACCCTCTGCCTTGCAATAACCTTTGAATCCAGGTACCCACCTGATTTTCATATAATTTTTTACTTTCAAACAAAACGCCGTTTTTAGCAATTAGCTTGACTAATTTCTTTCTTTTATCGAGGGTTTTGTATTTGTAAGCCACGACTAAAACGGTGGTTGGCTGTGGGTTTTCGGCATAGCTTTCCAATTTATCAATCGTTCGAGACAACTCTTGGGCTTCACGAACCACCACCACCTGGCGCTCGGCCATCATGGGATAGCGCTTTGCATTGGAAACGATATCTTCAATTGTAGCATCCCGACCGTAAATTACCGTTTGATTAAACCCTTTTTCGTCTTCACTTAAAATGTTATTTTCAATATATTCGGTTAATTTATCAATGTAATACGGCTCTTCACCCATTAAAAAATATATGGGCTTGATAGTTCCAGCTTTTAGGTCGTTAATAATTTTTAAAACTTCATCCATTTTTATCTGTTCTCTAAAATTCTTACTTTTGCTTTATGCAAAAACTACAATTTCCATCGTATTCGTTTCGCTTCAAAAATAGTGAAAATAAAATTGCCATCTTCGATGAAATTCGTAAAAAATTTATTCTACTCACACCCGAAGAGTGGGTGCGTCAACATGTAGTTCAGTATTTGCTTCAAGATAAAAACTACCCAAAATCATATATTAATGTTGAGAAATTAATTAAAGTCAACGAATTAAATAAACGCTACGATATTGTGGTATACCAACCCAACGGTGAATTGTTTTTGCTGATTGAGTGCAAAGCACCCGAAGTAAAAATATCGCAGCAAACATTTGATCAGATTGCCCGTTATAATTTAGTTTTAAATGCCAAATACTTAATGGTAAGCAACGGACTAAATCATTACTTTTGCAAAATAGATTTTGAAAACGAGAAATATGTTTTTCTCGAAGAATTACCAAATTTTGGAGAATAGATTCAATGGATAAAAAAATTGCAGTTGTTATTTTAAATTGGAACGGAGCTAAATTGCTGGAGCAATTTTTGCCTTCGGTGGTTGCTTATTCAGGTGAAGCAAACATTTATGTTGCCGACAATGCTTCCACCGACAATTCGATTGCAGTGATTAAAGAACAATTTCCATCGGTTCAAATCATTCAAAACGAAGGGAATTTTGGGTTTGCAATGGGATATAATGTGGCTTTACAAAATGTAGAAGAACCGTATTACGCTCTTGTAAATTCGGATATTGAAGTTACCGAAAATTGGCTGAGCCCGATTCTTTCTATTTTTGAAAACGAACCAACTACTGGTATCATCCAACCCAAAATTTTAGATTTTAAAAACAAGGAATACTTTGAATACGCCGGTGCTGCCGGAGGTTATATTGATAGTTTTGGCTATCCGTATTGCCGCGGAAGAATCTTTGAGTCGATTGAAAAAGACCACCACCAATACGACGATGAAACCGAAATTTTCTGGGCAAGTGGCGCGTGTTTTTTCATCCGAAAAGAAATTTACAGAACACTAAATGGCTTTGATCCCGATTTCTTTGCACACCAAGAAGAAATCGATTTGTGTTGGCGTGCTAATAATTTGGGTTTTACTGCAAAATACACGAGCAAATCGGTCGTTTATCATGTAGGAGGGGCAACTTTAAATCAGGGGAATCCTAAAAAAACCTTTTTGAATTTTAGAAATTCCTTGTTGATGCTCTTGAAAAATTTACCAAAACACCAATTATTTCCAATTATTTTTATTCGGTTGGTCATGGATGGATTGGCGGGAATTCAATTTATTTTGAAAG
>NZ_JBJTND010000009.1:0-15156 GCF_046073885.1 Flavobacterium sp. | reverse complement strand
TGTGTAGTAGGGTTACGGAAACCAGTTTGGAAAGATCCTCTAAAAGTGTGATTTTTTTGTGATCCTGCAGAGTATACAGCAGAAATTCTTGGAGAGTAATTACCGTCAAAGGATTTAACATGATTATTGATGGAGAATTAGATCACTTGCCAGAAGCTGCTTTCAACCTTAAAGGAACTATTGAAGACGCTATCGAAGCAGGACAAAAAATGTTAGCAGAAGCATAATAAAGCTGGAAGATAGAAGCCAGAAGTTAGAATACTTAATTGTTTTTCACTTCCTACTTCTAACATCCAACTTCTAACTCAAAAATTATGATTTTAGAAATAGTATCACCAGAAGCTACATTATTTAAAGGAGAGGTTACTTCGGTTTCTTTACCAGGAGTGGATGGGTCTTTTCAAATATTAAATAATCACGCACCAATAGTGTCCATTTTAAAACAAGGAACTGTAAAAATTACAGCGGCTAGTTTTGATTTCCAAAAAGAAGTAGAAAGTAAATTTACCAAAGTAAATGATCAAAACTTCAATTTAGAAATCAATTCAGGTACTATTGAAATGAAAGACAATAAAGTAATTGTTTTAGCCGACTAAGACAATTTGTAAATAAAACTTAAAAGCCAAGCAATTTTGTTTGGCTTTTTTTATTTTTGATAGATGAAAAATTTCCCAAAAGCACTTGCTCTTAAACTACAACAGCGCGAAGCAAATTATGCCTTGCGGGAACTGCCTTTTTCAAAAGATAGTATCGATTTTGCTTCCAATGATTATTTGGGGTTTGCCAAAAATGAAACAATTTTTAATGAAACCCATGAGTATCTTGTGCAAAATAATCTAAAAGAGAATGGGGCAACAGGTTCTCGATTGATTTCTGGGAATCATTCTATATATACCACTATCGAAAACTTTATTGCCAAGTTTCACGAAGTTCCTGCAGCTTTAATTTTCAATTCGGGTTACGATGCCAATGTAGGTTTTTTTAGTTCGGTACCGCAGCGAAATGATGTAATTCTATATGATGAATTGTGTCATGCTTCCATTCGTGACGGAATTGCAATGAGCAATGCCAAATCCTATAAATTTCAACATAATGATTTAGAAGATTTACAATCCATTATTAAACGTTGTCACACTGAGCCTGTCGAAGTGTATGTGGTTACCGAGTCGGTCTTCTCAATGGATGGCGATTGCCCCAATCTGGAAGAATTGGTTTCAATTTCTAAAAAATACAATTGCCATTTAGTGATTGATGAAGCTCATGCATTAGGCGTTTTTGGCGAAAGCGGAGAAGGATTGGTGCAAAGTTTGGGTTTTCAAAATGATGTTTTTGCAAGAATTATAACCTTTGGAAAAGGGCTAGGATGTCATGGCGCAGCTGTATTAGGAAGTGACGAATTAAAAAGCTATTTAGTCAATTTTGCTCGAAGTTTTATTTATACCACCGGTTTATCACCACATTCGGTTGCTACTATTTTTATTGCCTATCAGCAGTTACAAAAAGGAAAAGTTGCCATGCAAAAGCTAAAGCAAAACATTCAATATTTCAACCAAGTTAAAGCCCAAAACGGATTAAAATCACTTTTTGTATACAGTAAATCGGCCATTCAATGTGCTATTATTCCCGGTAATGAAAAAGTAAAATCTATTGCAGCTAATTTGCAAGAAAATGGCTTTGACGTGAAAGCCATACTTTCACCTACGGTTCCCGAAGGGCAAGAACGACTGCGCTTTTGTTTGCATTCTTATAATTCGGAAGAAGAAATTTTCAATGTCTTACAATTGTTGAGTAACTTTGTATTTTAAAACTATGGAAAACTCTTTATTTACTCTAATTGGAAGATTTCAGTATTCTTCGGAAGCTATGATTTATAAAGGTAAATTAGAGTCGGAGGGTATTGAAGTATTTATGAGAGATGGGGCAACAATAGATGCAAATCCACTTTATAGCAATGCCGTTGGAGGAGTGAAATTATACGTTAACAATGAAGATGCAGATGTAGCGAACCTTATTTTATCTCAAATCAGTCCGTTTTCTCTAGACGATAATAATCAACTCATTAAATGTCCGAAATGTAATGCGGAAAAAATAGAAATGATGACCACGGTTAAAGACCTCAAATCATTTTTATTATTTGTTTTTTCAGCACTAATAAGTATTTTTCCATTTCATACGAAATACAAATACAAATGTCAAAATTGTAAATTTGAATTTAACTAAATGAAACTATTTATCACAGGAATCGGAACCGACGTTGGCAAAACCATTGCTGCTGCAATCATTACGCAGGCATTGGAAGCAGACTATTGGAAACCCATTCAAGCAGGAGATCTTGATAATTCAGATAGTCATAAAATTCAAAAATACATTTCGAATAATAAAACCCAAATTCACTCGAATAGCTACAAACTAAATACGCCTGCAAGTCCGCATTTGGCTGCAGCGATTGATGGAGTTTCAATTGATATCAAACAAATTAATGAGCCAAAAACCAAAAATCATTTAGTTATTGAAGGTGCCGGAGGATTGTTAGTTCCTTTAAATGATACCGATTGTATTATTGATTTAATTCAGAAGGAGTATAAAGTTATTTTGGTATCCCGACATTATTTAGGCAGCATCAATCACACTTTGTTGTCATTTGAAGCATTAAAAAACAGAAATATACCAATCGCCGGAATTCTATTTTCGGGAGAGGAAAACAAAGCTACAGAAGAAATTATCTTAGCCAAAACCAAAGCCAAATTCATTGGAAGAATTGAAGAAGAGCCTTATTTTGATGCTAATGTAATTCAGTATTATGCCGATGAATTTCGAGATAATTTATTAAAACTATAGATTCAAAAATCAAAAATCGTAATGAGCCTTTCCCAAAGAGATCAAAAACACAATTGGCATCCGTATACTCAGCATAAGACGGCTTCCCCTGCTGTTGCCATCACCAAAGGACAAGGAGCTTTGTTGTGGGATGAAAACGGGAAAGAATATATTGATGCGATTGCTTCTTGGTGGGTAAATCCCTACGGTCATTCCAATAAATATATTGCCGATGCCATTTACAAGCAATTAACTTCTTTAGAACATGTTCTTTTTGGCGGATTCACACACGAACCTGCGGTGGTGTTGTCTGAGAAATTAATTGAAATTTTACCTTCCAATCAAAGGAAACTATTTTATTCTGATAATGGTTCTACGGCTGTGGAAGTTGCTATCAAAGCCGCTTTGCAATTTCATTACAATAAAGGAACTACTAAAACCAAAATCATTGCATTTGAAGATGCTTTTCACGGAGATACCTTTGGCGCAATGGCTGCAAGCGGAATTTCTTTATTTACAGAAGCATTTCAAGGATCACTTCTTGAAGTAGTTCGTGTGCCAATTCCAACCAAAGGGAATGAAGACAAAGCCTTGGCTGTTTTAAATGATTTTTTTGCAACTAATGCCTGTGCGGCTTTTATTTTTGAACCTTTAGTATTAGGTGCTGCCGGAATGGTTATGTATTCCCCAGAAGTATTAGATAAAATGATTGCTTTATGTAAAGAACATTCGGTTTTTACAATTGCAGATGAAGTGATGGCGGGTTTTGGGAAAACGGGTAAAACTTTTGCAACAGATTATTTGGTAAATAAACCCGATATGATGTGTTTGTCTAAAGCCTTAACTGGTGGAACTATTCCAATGGCTATTACGACATTTACACAAGAAATTTTTGATGGTTTTTATGATGAAGACATCAATAAAGCATTATTTCACGGGCATACTTTTACTGCCAATCCAACAGGTTGTGCCGCTGCAATAGCAAGTTTAGAGTTATTGCAAACCGAAGAAATGCAAGAAAATGTAATCCGAATAAATAAGCACCATTTGGATTTTGAAAGCAAAATAATAAATCATCCAAGGGTAGAAACCACTAGAGTGCTGGGTGTAATTTTTGCTCTGGAAATAAAATCTGAGCGTAAAGAAAGTTATTACGGCACCCTTCGCAATAAATTGTATAATTTCTTTATTGAAAACGGAGTAGTATTAAGGCCTGTTGGAAATATTGTCTATATATTACCACCTTATATAATAACAGATACTCAATTGCAAAAGGTCTATCAAACGATTGAAGATGCATTAGAAAATGTATAATTCCAACAAAAAAAGCCCTTGCATTTGCAAGGGCTTTTTTGTTAGTTATACTTGATTAATATCTGTAGTATTCTGGTTTGAATGGACCTTCAACAGCAACACCAATATAATCAGCTTGTTCAGGGCGTAATGTTTCTAATTCTACTCCTAATTTAGCTAAGTGTAAACGAGCTACTTTTTCATCTAAATGTTTTGGTAACATATAAACGTCATTGTTATAAGCAGCGCTGTTATTCCATAATTCAATTTGAGCTAAAGTTTGGTTTGTAAAGGAATTACTCATTACAAAACTAGGGTGACCTGTAGCGCATCCTAAGTTAACCAAACGACCTTCAGCCAAAATGATGATGTCATTTCCATTTACATTATAAATATCAACTTGAGGTTTTACTTCATTTTTGGTGTGACCAAAATTTTTGTTCAACCAAGCCATATCAATTTCATTGTCAAAGTGACCAATATTACAAACAACCGTTTTGTCTTTCATTTTTTCAAAATGAGAACCCAAAACGATATCTTTATTTCCAGTTGTAGTTACAATGATATCTGCAGTTGCAATAACGGTGTCTAATTTTTTCACTTCATATCCGTCCATTGCTGCTTGAAGCGCGCAAATAGGATCAATTTCGGTAACCGTTACTATAGAACCAGCACCTCTAAAAGAAGCTGCAGTTCCTTTTCCAACATCACCATATCCACAAACGATTATTCTTTTACCAGCCAACATTAAATCGGTTGCTCTACGAACAGCATCTACAGCCGATTCTTTACATCCGTATTTGTTATCAAATTTTGATTTTGTAACCGAGTCATTAACATTGATTGCAGGCATTGGTAAAGTTCCCGCTTTTACTCTTTCATATAATCTGTGAACTCCAGTAGTAGTTTCTTCAGATAATCCTTTAATTCCTGGAACTAAGTGTGGGTAACGATCAATTACCATGTTAGTTAAATCTCCACCATCATCCAAAATCATATTTAAAGGTTTTCTATCCTCTCCAAAGAATAAAGTTTGTTCAATACACCAATCAAAATCTACTTCATTAAGACCTTTCCAAGCATATACTTGAATCCCTGCAGCAGCAATTGCAGCAGCAGCTTGATCTTGAGTTGAGAAAATATTACAAGAAGACCAAGTAACTTCTGCTCCTAGAGCAACCAAAGTTTCAATTAAAACTGCAGTTTGTATGGTCATGTGTAAACATCCTGCAATACGAGCACCTTTAAGTGGTTGTTCGTTTTTGTATTCTGCTCTCAAAGCCATTAAACCCGGCATTTCTGCTTCAGCCAATTCAATTTCTTTTCTTCCCCAAGCTGCAAGTGAAATATCTTTCACTTTAAAAGCTACATATGGTAACGTTTGTGTACTCATCTATTATGTATATTTGTTTTTTTAAATGTGGTTGCAAAATTACAACATAGGTTTCTATTTTTATAATTTATTTTCAAATTTGTGAAATGTTTAATTTCTTAAGCCACTGTAAAACAATAAAATACTAAATGCCTTTATTTAAAGAAGTTATATTAAATGAAACTGCTGTGCTCTATCTTTGGAAAATTACCGAAGATATAGAATGGTTTAAAGGCGCTGCCCAACTCAATTTAGCTTCTCAAAAAAGAGTTGATTCGATGAAATCGGAAAGCCATCAAAAAGGATTTCTTGCAGTACGAATGTTATTACAACACCTTGGTTATACCGATTTTGATCTGGAATACGACGCCAACGGGAAGCCACATTTAAAGGATGGAAAATGCTTATCAATTTCCCATTCGCATGAATTTTCTGCTATTGCAGTAAGTTCAAATCCAATTGGAATTGATTTGGAGCAAATGAAACAGAAGACATTAAAAATTGCTTCTCGATTTATGGATGTTTCACACTTGGATAATTTATCGGAAGCAGAAAAAATTCAAAAAGCAACCGTTATTTGGGGTATTAAAGAAAGTGTTTTCAAAATAAAAAGTAAGGAAGGAATTAGTTTTCTAAATCATATTTTTGAAAACGAATTTAATTTGGAAGACAAAAAAACCATTGCTCAATTGCGATTGAATTCTGAAATTGAGAATTTCAAAATAGTATTTAACTCCGTAGAAGATTATATCTACGTTTGCGCTTTTCAGTCGTAATTATGGAATCAATTTATTCTCAAATAGTAGCTGCAAAGGCAATAAACCAAAAACTTTTAGCCCTACTCATCGACCCCGATAAAGTGGCTATGGATCAAGTTTCTGTTTTAATTCAAAAAATAAATACCTCTCCTGCAACCCACATTTTAGTCGGCGGAAGCTCTTTCGATGGAGATTATTTAGAGGATTTGATTGCAAAATTAAAGTCGGAAATTGAGTTACCAATTTTGCTTTTCCCAGGAAATCCTTCACAAATTTCTCCAAATGCAGATGCTATTTTATTCCTAATGCTACTATCTGGTAGAAATCCTGAGTTTTTAATAGAACATCAAATAAATGCGGTTCCGATTTTAAATAAAACCAATCTAGAAGTAATTTCTACAGGCTATCTGTTAATTGAAAGCGGAAAAGAAACTGCCGTAGAACGCGTTAGTAAGACTAAACCACTAGACAGAAACAATCCCGAGTATGTTTTGCAAACGGCTCAAGCTGGAGAATACCTTGGAAATAAACTAATTTATTTAGAGGCCGGAAGTGGCGCAAAATTTCCTGTCCCAACAGATATGATTACTTTAGTTTCTCAAAACATTAAAATTCCAGTACTTGTGGGAGGCGGAATTCGTTCAAAAAACGAAATTGAAGCTGCTTTTAGTGCCGGAGCTGACATGGTGGTAATAGGTACCGCATTTGAAAACGACAGTAATTTTTTTGATTAACTTAACCCAGAACCCTCTTGATCGACTTCTTCCTTTCTCAATACAAAAATGCTTCAACACTTCAAATTATTTTGGAGTTTATGGCATTTGTTTTTGGAATTGTAAGTGTTTTTTGTGCTAAAAAAGAAAACATATGGGTGTACCCAACCGGGTTAATTTCTACCGTAATTACCGTTTATTTATTATATCAAGCGCATTATTTTGGTGACATGACCATGAATATTTATTATTCTATAATGAGTGTTTATGGTTGGTACAAATGGACATCCAAAGGAAATCAAACCGAATTAAGTATAACCAAAACCAATAAGAAAGAAAAAGTTATAGGAATCTTCTTATTTTTCTTAACCATTAGTATTACCTTTTTGGTATATAAATTTTTTCATTATTCCCTTGAAATTCCTAATTATATTGATATTTTTACTTCAGGAATATTTTTTACAGCAATGTGGTACATGGCTCTAAAAAAAATCGAGAATTGGACCTTGTGGATTATTGGTAATTGTATAGCGGTTCCGTTATTTGCCTATAGAGGCTTGGGAATGTTATCTTTGCAATA
This sequence comes from Flavobacterium sp., assembly GCF_046073885.1. Lineage (GTDB taxonomy): Bacteria > Bacteroidota > Bacteroidia > Flavobacteriales > Flavobacteriaceae > Flavobacterium. Next base: position 7,623 of record NZ_JBJTND010000009.1, on the reverse strand, counting down.
TATAATTTTTACAATTTTAGCTGTTTTAGCATACATAGAATGGAAGAAAATCTTAAACAAAAATCAACTCAAATAACTTCTGATTTTGCAGAAGCTCAAGAATTAGGATTTAATTCTCATGATTTTAATGAAATTATAAAGCGAAAAATTGACTTAAAAACGGTTGCAGATCAATTTCAAGTTCTAAAAAATGGCTTGCCAAAAATAAATATAGACCGACCTGCCGTTTTAAATGATGGAATTGAGCCACTTTCAGAAGAAGACGCCAATTATTTTGCGAACTATTTTGAAGAAAAAAAGAAAAATTTAAAGATTACAAAGTTTGTGCCTGCATCGGGTGCTGCCAGTAGAATGTTTAAATTTTTAAATGAATTCATCAATGAATACAACCCAGAGCTAGAAACAATAAATGCTTATATCAATAGAAAAAACGAAAAAAATCTCTCTCTGTTTTTAGTTGGGAAAGAAAAATTTGCGTTTTATGAAGCTGTGTTAAACAGTGCTAAGGCAATAATTCCTGGTTATGATTCCGCTTCTAAAGATATAAAAGACTATGCCTTTATTAAAGCAATGTTGTCATCTGATTATTTTAATTTTGCTAATAAACCAAAAGGGGTTTTACCTTTTCATAAATACCCCAACAACCATATCGCCACCGCTATAGAAGAGCATCTTAACGAGTGCGTTGCCTATGCTAGTTCGCTAAAAGGTTCTTATCTTCATTTTACGGTTTCCATTGAGCATCAAGATGAATTTGAGGCTATTATTAACAAAATAAAATCTCAATTTGAGACTCAAAACCAAATTTCAATTCATGTAAATTATTCCTATCAAGATAAATCCACCGATGTAATAGCTGTGGATATTGACGGGAATCCATTTCGAGATGAAAACAATCAATTGGTGTTTAGGCCAGGAGGGCATGGCGCCTTAATTAAGAACTTAAACAACCTTCAAGCGGATGTTATTTTTATCAAAAACATTGATAATGTAATTCAAAACCACATTAAAGAAGTGGCTTTGTATAAAAAGGCACTTGCTGGTAAATTAACCCAACTTCAAGAAAGTACTTTTGCCTATTTGAAACTTTTGGATAGCGATGTTATTTCAAATGAAAATCTTACTGAAATAGTTAATTTCATAGAAACTAAATTAAAAATCTCCATAACTGAAGATTTTGAAAAATACACCAATACCAGTAAAATCGAATACTTGCATAACGAATTAAATCGTCCGATTCGTGTTTGCGGAATGGTAAAAAACGAAGGCGAACCTGGTGGAGGTCCTTTTTGGGTTTTTGACAAAAAAGGGAATTCTTATTTGCAAATAATTGAAGCTTCTCAAATTGATAACGATCAACAAAAAATCCTTGAAAAAGCCACTCATTTTAATCCGGTAGATTTAGTTTGCGGAACCAAAAATTACAAAGGAGAATATTTTGATTTAACTCAATTTATAGATCCGAATACGGGTTTTATTGTAGAGAAAAATAATAACGGCAAGCCTCTAAAAGCCTTCGAATTACCAGGTCTTTGGAATGGAGCAATGGCAAAATGGCTGACTGTTTTTGTAGAAGTTCCTTTGTTTACTTTTAATCCGGTGAAAACAGTGAACGATTTATTAAAACCCGCCCATCAACCGGGGAATTAAAATAATATTTTATTTTTTCATTGGTAATTTTCTAATTTCAAACAACATTTTATATCTTTGCCCTGTCTCAAAAGGGGTGCTCTAAATAACGAGCTGAGATTATACCCAATGAACCTGGGCAGGTAATGCTGCTAAGGGAAAAGTGACTACAATTGTCTTTCTGAACTTATTCAGAATCTCGTAGTCATAGGAAACAAACAATTTATTTTTAACAAAGAATAATTACCTCTTTTTATTCGTAATAATTTTTACGGATGGAATTTTTATTTAGTCAAAAATCAAATTTCAAAATTTTGAATTTTGAAGCGCAAAGTCAAAAGGAATATTATTTACTACCTATTCTTTTTATTCTATTTTCTATTAACTCTTTTAGTCAAGAAAAATCAAAGGATTCAATTAAAGTAAAGCAGTTAGACGAAGTATTGGTATCTGCGGTTCGGGCAACGAATAAGACACCGGTAAGTTTTACTAATGTAACAAACAAAGATTTTCAAAATCGGAATTTAGGTCAAGATATTCCAATCTTATTGAATTTTTTACCTTCTGTAGTTACAACTTCAGATGCTGGAAATGGCGTTGGTTATACCGGAATTCGTGTTCGTGGTACCGATGCAACTCGAGTGAATGTAACTATTAATGGGATTCCATATAATGATTCGGAAAGTAGTGGTACTTTTTTTGTAAACATTTCAGATTTTGCTTCATCCGTTGAGAGTTTGCAGTTGCAACGTGGAGTAGGAACTTCAACTAATGGCGCGGGTGCATTTGGCGCAAGCCTTAACCTATTAACCGATTCCTATTCAAAGAAAAATTTTGGCGAAATTTCTAACTCATTTGGAAGTTTTAACACCAAAAAAAGCACTGTTAAATTTAGTACCGGATTAATGAACGACCACTTTGAAATAGCAGGACGTTTATCCCAAATTAATTCGGATGGATACATTGATCGAGCTTTTTCTAATTTAAAGTCCTACTTTCTTCAAGGGACCTATGTTGGAAAAACAACTTTAATTAAAGCATTAGTTTTTGGAGGAAAAGAGAAAACATATCAATCATGGTATGGTGTTGATGGCGAAACTATGAATGGAGATCGAACTTTTAATTTTGCAGGAATGTATACCGATGCTTTTGGAAACATACGTTTCTACGACAACCAAACCGATAATTATCAGCAAGATCATTATCAATTGCATTGGAATGAGAAAATTTCAAGTAAATGGAATACCAATTTAGCAATACATTATACCAAAGGCAAAGGATACTATGAAGAATATCAAAACAACCAAAACTTTGCTGATTATGGTTTAACTCCAATCACAGTAAACGGAACCACAATTGATACAACTGATTTAATCCGACAAAAATGGTTGGATAATGATTTTTATGGTACTACTTTCTCAGCAAATTATAAAGATAATAAAGTTGATTTTATTTTTGGTGGAGCCTACAATCAATACAAAGGCAAGCATTTTGGAGAAGTGATTTGGGCGAGATATGCTTCTACTTCTGAATTAGGAGATCATTATTATGATAATCATGGCAATAAGAATGATGGAAATGTATTTGCAAAAATCAATTATCAGCTATCAGCAAAATGGAGTTTGTATGGCGATTTGCAATTCCGTCAAGTTCAATATAAAGCGGATGGAGTGGCTGCTGGAATAGCGGATGATACATTTAATTTCTTTAATCCAAAAGCTGGAATTACCTACATGGCAAATTCTAAAAACACTTTTTATTTTTCGTATGCAAAAGCAAATAGAGAGCCAAATAGAACCGATTATGAAGGAGGTAGTGTGAAGCCAGAAAAATTAGATGACTACGAATTAGGATGGCGCTATGCAACCAAGAAAGTTAAGTGGAATGCAACGATTTATTACATGGCCTATAAAGATCAATTAATTCTAACTGGGAATTTAGATGCTGTAGGAAATCCAATTCGTTCTAATAGTGAAAAAAGCTATCGTTTAGGTTTGGAGTTAGACGCAACACTTGCAATTTCTAAACAGGTAAGCATCCGACCAAATATTACAATAAGCCAAAATAAAAATGTAGATTTAAATGTAGATAGTGTGAATTTAGGAAATAAAAATATCGCCTATTCACCTAATCTAGTTGCAGGAAATTGCTTGGTATACCAACCTAGAAATGGCTTTCAGATTGCACTTTTATCTAAGTTTGTTGGAGATCAATATTTAAATAACATTGAATTAGAAGATGCTAAATTGCCAAATTATTTTGTCAATGATTTGAATGTTTCGTATCAAATTTATCCAAAATCAATCTTCAGCTCGATTGTATTTACTGGGTTGTGCAATAATATTTTTAGCAAGAAATACAGCTCTAATGGCTATATGTATGACATCTATCCGTATTATTATCCTCAGGCTGGAAGAATTTTCTTAGTTGGTATGACTTTGAAATTCTAGGAAGCAAATAAAAAAGCCAAGTTCTATATTTGGCTTTTTTATTAGTTATAAACTCGAATTACATCGCCGTTTATTTCAACACGATATTGTTTTAAGGGATAGGGTTTCCCTGTGCTTTGTCCCGTAAACAAATTATAATTTTCACTTCCGCAAGGGCAATTGGCATTAGACCCGCTTAGTGTGAGTGTAGAACAGGTTGTCAGATTTTGATTAGGGCAGGCTCCATCCCATGCTTTATACTCACTCCCCGTATTAAATACTATTATTCCTCTTGAAGGCCCATTGGCAGGATAAGCTTTTACTGCGTTTCCAGCAAAGTTCAATCCGCTGTAACTAGGTAAGTTTTTATTTATATCCATTGAAAAATTATAATTTGGAAGATACGGATTGTCGTTGTTAAACTTATCCTTGCTGCATCCTAGTATGAATAAAGATAAAAAAATCAGATATGTTATTTTTTTCATATTTAAAAAATTATCAAAAGCTACAATTAAATTTTTTTAGTTAACTTTGTGTAGTATTATATAACAAATGTAGGAATTTAATACGCAAATTAGTTATCTTTGAAAAAAGAAATCCCGTCTTGATGGGATTTTTTCTATTTTAAGATGAAGATTGAAAATTTATTCGAATACAAAATACTTTCAATTTATTGAAAGAAAAAAGAAATGAAATTATGAGCACTGTATCTTATTACACCGCAGAAGGACTGAAAAAATTAAAAGAAGAATTAGATTATCTAAAAAATGTGGCACGCCCTAAAGCATCTGCCGATATTGCTGAAGCAAGAGACAAAGGAGATTTGTCTGAAAATGCCGAATACGATGCTGCCAAAGAAGCACAAGGCATGCTTGAAATGCGAATTGCAAAATTAGAAGAAATCCATTCTAATGCCCGTCTTATTGACGAAAGTCATTTAGACACTTCAAAAGTATTGGTTTTATCAAATGTGAAGATTAAAAACCAAACCAACGGAATGGAAATGAAATATACTTTGGTTGCCGAAAGCGAAGCCGATTTAAAAACCGGAAAAATATCTGTAACTTCTCCAATTGGTAAAGGATTGTTGGGAAAATCGGTAGGTGAAGTAGCTGAAATTATTGTTCCAAATGGGACTTTAAAATTTGAAATATTAGAAATTTCTAGAGACTAATTATGTCTAGTATTTTTACCAAAATAGTACTAGGAGAAATACCTTGTTATAAAATAGCCGAAGACGATAAGTTTTTGGCTTTTTTAGATGTAAATCCCAATGCAAAAGGACATACTTTATGTATTCCGAAGCAAGAGATCAATAAGATTTTTGATATTGAAGACGAATTGTATCTTGGATTAATGCAGTTTTCTAAAAAAATTGCAGTTGCTCTTGAAAAAGCCATCCCTTGTAAACGAGTAGGAATGGCCGTAATTGGTCTTGAAGTGCCTCATGCACATGTGCATTTAATTCCGTTAAACGAGATGGATGAAATGCGTTTTCAAAATAAAGTTTCGTTAACCAAAGAAGAATTTGAAGCCATTGTAAAAGCGGTTCAATCTAATTTGTAAAATAAAAGATAAATAGGCTCTACAAATTTGCAGTTTCTTCTGTAAGTTTGTGGAGTTTTTATTTCTACCTACATGAAAAAAGCCTTTATATTACTAGTATTACTCACTCAAATTAGGGTTTTTTCACAAGAGAAAAATTCTTATAATTATTACTGGAATAACGAAGAAAATCTGAAAGCAATGGTAGGTGTTTCCAAGTGTTATGTTCGGGAAAATCCATCTACAAAAGCTACTTTATTGGATTCACTTCAAATAGGCAAAGAAATCACCGTAATTAAATCAACCGATAGCGATTATGAAATTAATGGCCTAAATGTTTCTTGGGTTCAAATTGAGTACCAAAATAAATTAGGCACTATTTCTAGGGGATATTTATGGAAAGGATTTATTGCATTGGGATATGTCAAAAAGAAGGGGCTAACCTTTCTAACTACATTAGATAAATTTGAAATTAGAAAAAAGGACAGTAGTGATTTTTTTTTCATTTCTGTTAAAGTACTGAATGATAAAAATGAGATAGTAGCTCAAAAAACTATTCAAGAAAGTTTGGGTGAAAGTTCCTATTTTCAAAACAAAGCAATTGGTAGTTTAGGATTAACAAATGTGAAAGATATTTACAGAATAAGCTTTGAAGGAGAAGCTTGCGGAATTGCATCACTTTATTATTATTTTGCTTGGAATGGAACTAACTTAATACAATTACCTGGCAAAATTTCAGGAGTAGATCCGGGATATTATCATATTGAAGATTTTATTTTTCCAAAAGAAAAAGGAGGAAAGCCAAACAGGATTTTCAAAGTTTATAAAGAAGGGGAAGCACTAGATGAAGAAGCGTTCAATCCAATTTATAAAGTTGAGGAATGGCAAGAAGTTTATGAATGGAATGGAGAGAAAGCCCTTTTTATTAAAAAAAGCAAGGTTAAAAAATACCGAAGTAAAGAGTAAGCTAATTTGTTTTTTTGTACAAAATCTGCATGGTAGTTCCTTTGCCAATTTCTGAGTGAGAAACTTTTATTTTTCCTTTATGGTATTCTTCTACGATTCGTTTAGTTAAAGACAATCCCAATCCCCAGCCTCTTTTTTTAGTAGTAAAACCGGGTTCAAAAACCTTTCTAAATTGATTTTTCGGAATTCCTTTTCCGGTATCGGAGACATTAATTTTCACCTGTTGCCCCGATTTTTCAATAGATAATTTTAATGCCCCTTTGCCTTTCATGGCGTCAATTGCATTTTTCATCAAATTTTCTATAGTCCAACTATGTAATTCTGGGTTTAAAGCAATGAATAAAGGCTCATTTGGAGCAATAAAATCAAAGGTAACTTGGTGAGAGAATCTTGATTTTAAATAATCAAATGATTGACGGGTTTCCGCAATGACATCCTTACTTTCAAGTGCCGGTTCGGAACCAATTTTTGAAAATCGGTCGGTTATTGTTTGAAGTCGGTTGATGTCTTTTTCAATTTCTTGAATAATAGATGCAGAGATATTTTCTCCTTTCATGATTTCCAACCAACCTATTAATGACGATAAAGGAGTGCCAATTTGGTGTGCCGTTTCCTTTGCCATACCAGCCCAAAGTTTGTTTTGCGAAGCTAATTTTGTGCTTTTATAAAAATTATAAACAACCGTTCCGAACAAAAAAATAATCAGTAAAAGCGCAATTGGATAATATTTTAATTTATTTAATAACGATGAATCGCCATAATACAGATAGTGTTTTTGACCTACAGAAATTTTCATTTCTATGGGTTTGTTTTGATTTTTTAGTTTTTCTAAAAGTTTTTTAAGCTGAATGGTATCTTTTACTATTTTTTCGTCGATGTTTTTTGAGTTGATAATCGAGTCGTTTCGTGTTTCTATAATTGGTATTGTTGCCGATTGAATTAGCTCGAATGGCAATTCAATATCGGTTTCGCCTGTTGCTTGGTTTAGTGTTTTTGCGGCCAATGCCCATTGTTTCATTTTTGTTCGTTCTTCGTTTTTAAAGATTTGAAAAAA
>NZ_JBJTND010000008.1:0-23501 GCF_046073885.1 Flavobacterium sp. | reverse complement strand
CCTTGCTTACAACGTCACCACCCCTAGCGGCAACGGAAGCTGCAGAACTGGCTAGCTGACTGGCTTCCTTCGCGGACACTGAAGACTGTTCAATTGTCCCGCTCAACCGGTTCATATTGGTTGATATAATCTAAATGTATATCGCAAAAGGTGCATTTTTTCCAATAACAACCATGAGCCATTGTTAATTTGTTCCAAGGACCTTCACTCCACAAACTATGCATTGGATTGGCTATTTCAATAACCGAAATGTATTTATCCAAAAACAAATCAGAATAATCAGGCGTACCCACTTCACTCTGTTTATAATCGGGTTGTGAAGCATTATTTTCATAAACAACTTTTCCGTTTTCTAAAATATAGGTTCGCTTTAAAATAACGTCTACAGACTCCTTTTGACTTACTGAATTGTAAATTAATTCCAAAGGGAGCTCTCCATCATCTAATGAAATAAAATCAAAAAACTCAAACACCCGTTCGTCTTTCAATTCACGCAATTCGGTGTTGGGAAACCCACCCCCCATTGCAATTTTGCAACTTGGAAAATTTGATTTTATGAATTGAGCAGAACGAAAAGCGCTGTATAAATTCCCAGGAAAAGGAACCGAAAAACAAACAAGCTTCGGATGAATATCCTCTAATCGTTTCTTTATGATTTTAAGTGTGATTCTATCAATATAGGTAGGTTCTTTTTGCAAATGAAAATACAATTCATCAAAAGAATTGGCGCTTCTGCCCAACCGTTCGGCATACCTACTGAAACCAAAATTTTCATCAACGCATTCTACAATATAATCTGACAAATCTTCTAGATATAAAGTAGCCAAGTGCTTGGCTTTATCTTGCATTCCCATAGTTCCAAAAGCCCACTCCATGTCATCCAATTGTCTGAATCGAGAAGCTTCGGGAAGGAAATTTCCGCTACAAATAGTTCGTGCCAAAGTAGGATTCTTACCCTGTAAAAAAGCAATTACCGAATCTATTGTTTTTATATATTCTTTATTTAAAGCGAAAATCCGTTGGGAATTAGCCGACTTTGATTTTGATTCTACTTTAAATAAATCGGTTAAGCCTTCATTGGAAAATAATTCTAAAATAACTTCCATGCCCAGATCCATTTGAAATGAAGAAATATCCTTCATTTTCAAAAAACCTTTAATATAGGCAGTAGCCGGATAGGGTGTATTTAACTGAGTAAAAGGTGGGGTTATTAATAGAATGTCTTTCAATTGTGAAGTTTTTATTTCGAAAGTAAAAATACTAATTTACTAATTAAGAAATAGGAATGAAATTGAATTTGTGAAATGAAATTGAATTTTGAGTATTTTTGCAAAAAATAAATAGATGCAAACAGATTGTATTAGCTATCAAAAATCGGGATATTTCTCTAAATTAATCGTAGATTATTTAGACGAAAAGTCAGAACTTAAGCCTTTTTACAATCGGTTTCCAAGCCTTGAAAATTTCAAGGATCAAATAGACGAAAAACAAGAGAATTTCCCTGTTGAAAACAGAAAATTACTTGTTGCGGAACTTGAAAATCAATACCTGAATTTCAATATTTCGCAGAAAACTCAAGACAACCTTCAGTTACTTAATAAAGACACCACTTTTACCATTACTACAGGGCATCAACTGAATTTATTCACAGGACCTTTGTATTTTATTTACAAAATTGTCTCAACAATAAACCTTTGCAAACAATTAAAAAAAGCCTATCCAAACAATGATTTTGTTCCTGTATATTGGATGACCACCGAAGACCATGATTTTGAAGAAATTAACTATTTTAATTTCAAAAAATCTAAAATAAAATGGAATAGAGAAAGTTCGGGTCCCGTTGGAAGATTAACCAATGAAGGACTAAATGAAGTATTTGAAACTTTAAAAAATGAAATAGGCTCCAGCGAAAATGCAAAGGAATTACTAGAATTATTTAAAAACTCCTATTTAAAGTATTCTAATTTAGCTTCTGCCACTCGCTATTTAGCAAATGAATTATTCAAAACAGAAGGTTTAGTAATTGTGGATGGCGATGTAAAAGAATTAAAGAAAATGTTAATTCCATTTGTGAAAAATGAAATAACAAATGGCGTTTCATACCAAAAAGTAACTGAAACAAATGCACAATTATCTGAATACAAAATTCAAGTTAATCCTAGAGAAATCAATCTTTTTTATATTGAAGATCAATTGCGTGAACGCATTATTTTTGAGAATAACACTTACAAGATAAATAACACGGAACGGGTTTTTACTGCAACTGAAATTCTTAATGAATTAGAAAATAATCCAGAAAAATTTAGTCCAAATGTAATCTTAAGACCTTTATATCAAGAAGTTGTCTTGCCTAATTTGTGTTATATAGGCGGTGGAGGTGAGCTAGCCTACTGGTTGGAATTAAAATCCAACTTTGCGGCCAATAACATCACTTTTCCAATATTATTATTAAGAAATTCAGTACTTATTGCAACAGCTAAGCAAGCAGAAAAAGCAACTACACTGGGATTGCATTTTGCTGATTTGTTTTTAAATCAAAATGAATTAATTACCAATAAAACCAAAGAAATTTCAAATTTCACTATTGATTTCTCCAAGCAAAAAGAAACATTACGCCAACAATTTGAAGAGTTAAATGCTATTGCATTACAAACCGATAAATCATTTTCTGGAGCAGTAAAAGCACAGGAAGCCAAACAAATAAAAGGATTAGAGCATCTTGAAAGAAGATTACTTAAGGCCGAAAAAAAATCGCATGCCGATTATCTACAGCGAATTGAAGCTTTGCAAAACGAACTTTTCCCGAATCAAAGTTTGCAAGAACGACAACTGAATTTTAGTGAATTCTACTTGGAGTTTGGCGCCGATTTTATTCAAAAATTATTTTCGGAGTTGGATCCATTAAAACAAGAATTTAAAGTAATTACATTCTAAGTAAGTTGCTTTGATTATCGCAAAAAAAAGTATATTTTTGCACCCAAATTTATAAATAATACAAAAAAATGGCTACTAATAGAACATTTACAATGATTAAACCAGATGCTGTAGAAAACGGACATATTGGTGGAATCTTAAACATGATTACAGAAGGTGGATTTAAAATTGTTGCTTTAAAATTGACGCAATTAACTGTTGCTGACGCTAAAGCTTTTTACGCGGTGCACGCTGCAAGACCATTTTATGGTGAATTAGTTGAATTCATGTCTCGCGGTCCAATTGTTGCTGCAATTCTTGAAAAAGAAAATGCAATTGAAGAATTTAGAACTTTAATTGGTGCTACAAACCCAGCTGAAGCGGCTGAAGGTACTATCCGTAAAAAATATGCAACTTCAATTGGAGAAAATGCAGTTCACGGATCTGATTCTGATGAAAATGCATCTATTGAAAGTGCCTTCCATTTTGCAGGAAGAGAGCAATTTTAATTAAGAGTTTATATAAATATAAAATCCCATTTCAATGAAATGGGATTTTTTTTTTATAGCTTTTCTTCAAACTTACATCACTTATCTCAACACCACCTCTTTCACAATTTCTTTTTTTAATTCCTCATTAATCATGGCAATAATTTTTTGCTTGCCATAACTTAATTCTTCACGCAATACTGCCGAAGTGAGTTTTACATACAAAGTACTTCCCTTTAAAATAACTTCTTGGGTGTAGCTATTTACTCCGTTTCCCATGAGGCTTTTCCATGCTTTTTCCACATCAATTTTATCCATGCCTGTTTCCAGTTTGTTTTGCTGAATAAATTGCTGCAACACTTCAGAAATCGAACTTTCGTTACTTTGTCTTTTTGCCATTATTTTATTGAAAAAGGGAGATGTCTTTTATAGTGGTATTCTAAATCATCTTTATTTTTTAAGACTAAAACACTGTCTTGTATTTCAAGAATTTCTTCTTTCCATTTTCCGTAATTCGTGGTGTAATTAATATAAAACACTCCGTCCAAATTGGTAACTTTGATATTTTCCTTAATATCATTAGTTAAATAAGTACCATCCAATTGCGGCATCACCTTTTGGCGAAAGCCCAAATTATTTTTTAAAGAAAAAAAATCGATGGTTTCATTAACCTTGTATTCTTTCTTACCTCCTTGCGGAAGTTCTACTTTTTGAATTTCCCAATAGCCATTAATCTTTGCCAGATCGGCTTCTTTAACAGAAGGTATACAAGAAACAAACAGGAAGCTCAGCAGAAAAAAAAGAAGTGTGTTTTTCATAATTCAAATAAAAAGATAAAATTACAATTTATTTTAAGGAATAAAAAAGTAATTTTGAATAAACCTTTTAATGAATTGAAAGTCAAAGTATAAATTCCATTTTATGAAAAAAGTCCTATTCATATTATCAATTCTACTAATTAATTTTGGATGTAGTTCCAACAATAACTCCGATAATAATACTTCTGAAGGGGATAGCATGTACTTTCCTCCAAGCGATGGAAGTACCATATGGGAAACCAAATCTATTGCAGCACTTGGCTGGAATGCCAATGCAGTACAACCCTTATTGGATTATTTGCAATTAAAAAACTCAAAATCTTTTATGATATTGGTTAATGGGAGAATTGTGATGGAGAATTATTTTAATGGACATTCTGCTATTACAGCTTGGTACTGGGCAAGTGCAGGAAAAACACTAACCGCGACAGTAACCGGTATTGCAGAACAAGAAGGTTATATAAACACAAACAATAAAGTTTCAGATTATATAGGAACCGGATGGACAAGTGCACCCTTAGCAAAAGAAAATTTAATTACGTGTAAGCACTTATTATCTATGTCTTCGGGGCTTGATGATTCTCTTGGTGATGATGTTTCGCCAGCCAATTTACAATACGTAGCTGATGCAGGAACGCGCTGGGCTTATCATAATGTATATGTAAAATTACAAGATGTAGTTGCTCAAGCTACAGGACAAACTTGGAACAATTACTTCAATTCCAAACTAAGAGATAAACTTGGTATGACTGGCGGATTGTGGGTTAATGGCACTGACGGAACACGAACTTATTGGAGCACCACTAGAAATATGGCACGCTTTGGATTAATGGCTTTAAATAAAGGAAAATGGAATGGAACAACCGTAATTAATGAAAGCTACTTTAATTTGGCTACCACAACTTCACAAACTATCAACCTATCGTATGGGTATTTATGGTGGTTAAATGGAAAATCAAGTTACCGTTTACCACAAAGTCAATTTCAATTTAGCGGTAGTATTATTCCAAGTGCTCCAAGTGACATGTATGCAGCATTGGGAAAAAACGATCAAAAAATTTATGTGGTTCCTAGCAAAAAAATGGTTGTAATTCGAATGGGAGATGCTGCAGACGCAGTAAATATGGCATTATCCAATTTTGATGATGTGCTTTGGCAAAAAATTAATGCACTATATCAATAATTGAACTTACTAAAACTTCGAGTTAAAAAACTTTATTAAGGCGTAAATAAACACCACAAAAGTAGTTAATTGCAATCCCATTGCTATAGTTGGGAGTTTATATTCAATTATTTTAGATACAATCTCAGCTCCAACACATAGCAAAATTAAGATTAGAGGAGACGCTGATTTGAAAAAAGTAATTATTTTGTTCATTGCAAATTAATTAAAGAAACTATCCACAAACTCATATTTGTTAAATACTTGTAAATCTTCTATTCCTTCACCAACTCCAATATATTTTACTGGAATTTGAAATTGATCGGATATACCAATTACTACTCCACCCTTGGCCGTACCATCTAATTTAGTAACTGCCAAACAAGTAACCTCGGTAGCGGCAGTAAATTGTTTGGCTTGTTCGAATGCATTTTGTCCTGTTGAACCGTCTAATACTAACAATACATCATGTGGCGCATCCTCGGAAACCTTTTGCATCACACGTTTCACTTTAGACAATTCACTCATCAATCCAACTTTATTATGCAAACGACCTGCAGTATCAATAATTACGACATCCGCATTTTGAGAAACGGCACTTTGTAAAGTATCAAAAGCAACCGATGCAGGATCGGAACCCATTTGTTGCTTTACAATAGGCACCCCAACACGATCGGCCCATATTTGCAATTGATCAATTGCGGCAGCACGAAAAGTATCGGCAGCACCCAGAACAACGCTGTAACCTGCTTTTTTAAATTGATAAGCTAATTTTCCTATTGTAGTTGTTTTACCCACTCCGTTAACTCCAACAACCATGATAACGTAGGGTTTTTTATTTTCTGGTATTTTAAATTCGGTTTCTTCGCCCGATTTAGTTTCCGATAATAAACCCGAAATTTCTTCTCTTAGAATCAAATTTAGTTCATCGGTACCTAAATATTTATCGGCAGAAACACGGTCTTCAATACGACGGATAATTTTTAAAGTGGTTTCTACACCAACATCCGAAGTAACTAATATTTCTTCAAGATTATCTAAAACCTCATCATCAACTTTAGATTTTCCGGCTACAGCTTTAGTAAGTTTTGAAAAGAAAGACGTTTTGGTTTTCTCCAAACCTTTATCAAGAACTACCTTTTCTTGTTCGGTAATTACTGATTCTTTTTTTTCTGAGGAAAATAATTTTTTAAAAAAACTCATAATATAAGTCGGTTGCTAGTATTTATAAATACAAATTTTTAATAGTAGTGACAAATATAAAAATAAAAAAGCTACTTCCGCGAGAAAGTAGCTTGGTTATATTATTTTATTAGAATTATTTCTTTTGCAAGAAAGAATCTACTTCTTCTGGAGTCATAATGCTTTCTACAAATGTGTAAGCACCTGTTTTAGGAGATTTTACCATTTTTATAGCTTTTGTTAATCTCTTAGAAGCTGTTTGTAATGTTGCAACGGTCTTTTTTGCCATGATTCAATGAGTATTTAAATTTTATTTATCGTTATGATTAAAATAAAATCTCTAATTATTTAATTTCTTTATGAACAGTCATTCTCTTCAAGATTGGATTAAATTTTTTAATCTCTAATCTATCTGGAGTATTTTTTTTGTTTTTGTTAGTGATGTAACGAGAAGTTCCTGGAAGTCCAGACTCTTTATGCTCAGTACACTCTAAAATAACTTGAATTCTATTACCTTTCTTTGCCATCTTACTATATATTTATTTGGATTGGATTATTTAATAAACCCATTAGCTTTAGCAGTTTTTAATACTGCAGCCAATCCATTTTTATTAATTGTTTTTATTGTTGAAGCAGCTACTCTTAAAGTAACCCATCTGTCTTCTTCAGCAAGAAAGAAACGTTTTTTAACTAAGTTAACAGAAAATTTTCTCTTAGTTTTATTCATTGCGTGGGAAACATTATTTCCTACCATCGCTCTTTTACCTGTAAGGTCACAAACTCTTGACATTATACTTATCTTTTATCGTTATTGAAATCGAGGGTGCAAAGAAACAAAAAAGAAACCTTATTGCCAAAAAAATATTAGACATTTTTTAAAATTTCTTTTTGCAGCATTTCAAAAGCTTTATTTACTGCTCTATCTATCACTTTTTCACGGGGTTGACCAAAATCAAATTCCTCCACAAAAACCTCACTAGGTGTTGCAATAGCTATAAAAACTGTCCCAACAGTTGCATCGGCATCTCCCTTATCAGGACCTGCGTTTCCTGTTGTTGCAATTGCATAATCGGATTTCATTCTTTTTTGAACTCCAATCGCCATTTCTTTAGCCACTTCCCCACTCACCACAGAATGTTGAGTAATCGTTTCTTCTAAAACTCCCAACATAGAAACTTTGGTTTCGGTTGCATAACTAACCACACCTCCTCTAAAATAATTGGAAGCACCCGCCACTGCAGTCAGTTCTTGAGCGATTTTACCTCCGGTACAACTTTCTGCTACCGCTAGAGTATTTTTATTTTGAATTAATAACCTTCCTATTACTACGGCAATAGTTTCATCTTCATCAAAACCAACAATTATATCTCCAATAATTTTAGCTAATGACTCTACCTTATTGTTAATTGTAGTTTCTAAAAGTTCTTTGTCCTTTCCGCGAGCGGTCAATCTTAAGCGAACCCTTCCTGGAGAAGGCAAATAGGCCAACTTAATAAATTCAGGCAAATTATTTTCCCAATCTTCAATTCGTTCAGCAACCAAACTCTCTCCTTGACCATAGGTCATGATTGTTTTATGAAGTATATATGGACGCTCGTATTCTTTAACAATCTTTGGAATGATTTCGTTTTCAACGATATATTTCATTTCATAAGGAACGCCAGGCAACGAAATATAAACGGTATTTTCTTTCTTCATCCACATTCCAGGAGCAGTACCTACTTTATTAAATAACACTTGGCAATTAGAAGGAACAAGCGCTTGATCTTTATTAATTTGAGAGGCCGGTCTTTTCATTACCTTTTCTATCAACTCAATAACATGAGCCTGCACTTCATAATTAACAACTAAGCTATCATTGAAATATTCGCAAAAAGTGTGTTTGGTAATATCATCTTTAGTCGGACCTAAACCACCTGTAATGATAACAAAATCGACTTTGTTCTGTAATTTTTCAAAAGTTTCTAAAATATGTTGCTTATTATCACTTATTGAAAGTAATTCGTGCGTTTGCACCCCTATCCGATCTAATGCTTTGGCAATATAACCTGAATTAGTATCAATAATTTGACCTATAAGGATTTCATCGCCAATAGTAACTATGGTTGCTTTCAAAGTGAATTGAGTTTATAGAATTGAAATTAAATTACTTCAATTTGTGGGTTAATTTTTTTTATTTCAGAAATAAAAATATCGCTGTGCTTCGGCGAAATAAATAAATCATCATAAGAATTATAAGTAACAATAAACCCTTTGATATCTAAAGCCGGCTTAAACATAACCGGAACATTCAAACCCGAATGGCGTTTTATTGATTTTATTTTTTTGATATCGATTCTGCCTCTAATTGGTCCGGAGCGATACAATAAAAAATTATTTTTTATCACATAACGAGTATCCAAAATAACCCACAGCACAAAACCAATTACTGAAGAAACAATTATTACTGGCATTAGAGGAAATGTACCTTTTTGAAAATTCAATGCTAAAGACAAGATCAAGAACAATACTAAACTCCAAAGCACAACAATTGTAAAAGTGTTTTTGGATGATAAAAATCGGGTCATAATTTTTTTAAATGAGCTTTTAATGATAAAAACAAAAATTCGTTTAATTTTACGCTAAATTAATACAATTAACTATCACAACCGAATTTTAATAAAAAATAGTTTAAAATGAGTACAATTAATTGGGTAACGGTAAGAGAATTTGAAGACATCACTTATAAAAAATGTAATGGCGTGGCCCGAATTGCCTTCAATCGACCAGATGTACGCAATGCCTTTAGACCAAAAACCACTAGCGAACTTCTTCAAGCTTTTCATGATGCCCAAGAAGATACTTCTATTGGAGTGGTTCTATTGTCTGCCGAAGGACCTTCTAGCAAAGACGGAGTGTATTCATTTTGCAGCGGTGGCGATCAAAAAGCGCGAGGACACCAAGGTTATGTAGGAGAAGATGGTTACCACCGATTGAACATTTTAGATGTTCAGCGATTAATTCGATTCATGCCTAAGGCAGTGATTTGTGTAGTCCCTGGCTGGGCAGTTGGAGGCGGACATAGCTTGCATGTGGTTTGTGATTTAACACTAGCAAGTAAAGAACATGCTATTTTCAAACAAACCGATGCCGATGTAACGAGTTTTGACGGAGGATATGGATCGGCTTATTTAGCTAAAATGGTCGGACAGAAAAAAGCAAGAGAAATATTCTTTTTAGGAAGAAACTATTCGGCTCAAGAAGCCATGGATATGGGAATGGTAAATGCGGTAATTCCGCACGATGAATTGGAAGATACAGCCTATCAATGGGCACAAGAAATTCTAGCTAAATCACCAACATCAATCAAGATGCTAAAATTTGCCATGAACCTTACTGATGACGGTATGGTTGGTCAACAAGTATTTGCTGGTGAAGCTACACGATTAGCGTATATGACCGATGAAGCTAAAGAAGGTCGTGATGCATTTTTAGAAAAGCGTAAGCCAAATTTTGATAAAAAATGGTTACCTTAATATAGATCATTGGAATTTTAGATGCTATAATCTCTAATTAATTCCGAAAATTCTAATTATCCAAAATCAATTAATTAAACAAACAAATGAAACACTGGATTGAAGCTGCTCGAGTTCGCACCCTACCTCTATCGATTTCCGGAATCTTAGTTGGAAGTTTTTATGCTATGTCACAAGGCATATTCAATTGGAAGATTGTAATTTTTGCGCTATCAACTACCCTTGGACTGCAGATTCTTTCGAATTTTGCGAACGATTATGGTGATGGCATGAAAGGCACCGACAATGAAGATCGTGTAGGCCCTATGCGATCCATTCAGAGTGGAAATATTACACCGGGAGCCATGCGTTTTGGAATCTTTATCACTTCCTTTCTCACTTTGGTATCCGCCATGTTGCTTATTTATTTTTCATTTAAAGGAAAATATTTAATGTACTCCGTGATTTTCTTTGTTTTAGGAATTTTAGCAATTGCTTCTGCTATTCGCTATACCGTTGGAAAAAACCCTTATGGATACAGAGGATATGGAGATGTTTTTGTTTTTATTTTCTTCGGAATTGTAAGCACCTTTGGAGTAAACTTTATGTTTTCAAAAGAAATTGATTGGCTTTTATTCTTGCCAGCAACTGCAATCGGATTTTAAAGTGTTGGAGTACTGAATTTAAATAATATGCGCGATGAAGAATCGGATAGAAAATCTAATAAAAACACCTTGGTAGTTCAAAACGGAGGCGCTTGGGCAAAAAAATACCACTTCTTTTTGATTATTGCTGCTATGGTTTTAATGCTAGTTTTCGCATTTATTTTTGATTTTAGCTATAGAGATCAAAATCCGGATTCATTTAATTTTGATATTTATTTCTTTTTATTAGCCTACTTTCCAATAATAGCTCACCTGAAAAGAGTTGCGAAAAACAAAGAACCTAAACTTTTGGATCCAGAATTAAAAAAACTAGCGTTAAGCACTTTTTTACTTTCAATTTTATTATCGCTTTCGCTGATTTATTTCATATCGGATTTCATCATTTATTATACTAATTGGCCATGAAAATAACCTTTTACGGGCACGCTTGCATCGGAATTGAAGTAAGCGGCAAACATATCTTAGTTGATCCATTCATTACAGCAAACCCTAAAGCAAGTCATATCGATGTGAATGCAATTGAAGCGGATTATATTTTGCTAACCCATGCACACAACGATCATATTTTGGATGCGGAAGTAATTGCAAAACGAACCAATGCAACCATTGTATCAAGCTATGAGGTGGCTGTTCATTTTGGAAACAAAGGAATCAACTTTCACCCTATGAATCACGGAGGCAGCTGGCAATTTGAATTTGGAAAAGTAAAAATGGTTAGCGCCATTCACTCAAGTTCATTTCCGGATGGCTCTTATGGAGGTAATCCTGCTGGATTTGTAATTGAGGGAGAACACAAAAACATATACATCTCGGGCGATACGGCTTTAACTATGGATATGAAACTGATTCCAATGCGAACTAAATTGGATTTGGCGATATTATCAATTGGGAATAACTTCACTATGGATGTGGAAGATGCTATTATCGCAGCTGATTTTGTTGCATGCGACAAAGTTCTTGGCCTACATTATGATACTTTTGGTTACATTGAAATCAACCATGAGGAGGCCAAAAAGAAATTCTTTGACGCCGGAAAAGACTTAATGTTACTGGAAATTGGAGAAAGTATTTCGTTGTAAATAAATGAAAGCAAGCTACCAAAAATACATTCTAAACTTCAAAAACGCTTCTGGCACTTCCAGAGGGGTTTTGAATACCAAAGAAACTTGGTTTCTCATTTTAGAGAAAGAGGGCAAAAAGGGAATTGGGGAATGCGGAATACTAAGAGGATTGAGCACAGACGACCGACCCGATTATGAAGAAAAACTTCAATGGACCTGCCAAAACATCCAATTAGGAAAAGACGCACTTTGGGAATCATTATTAGAATTTCCTTCTATTCAATTTGGAATTGAAATGGCTTTTCAATCATTAGAGTCGAAAGATCCGTTTTTATTATTTCCTTCCGAATTCACAGAGGGCAAAAAAACCATATCCATAAACGGATTAATTTGGATGGGAGAACCCTCATTCATGAAACAACAAATTGATGAAAAACTGGCCAAAGGATTTCATTGCATTAAGTTAAAAATTGGCGCTATCGATTTCAAAAAAGAATTGGAATTATTGGAATTTATTAGAGCAAATTTTGATGAAAAATCAATTGAAATTCGAGTAGATGCTAACGGGGCTTTTACCGAATCTGAAGCTTTAAATAAATTAAATCAATTATCTGGTTATAAATTACATAGCATAGAACAGCCGATTGGAGTTCAGAAATATGACAGTATGTCAGAATTATGCACTAAAACCCCTATTTCTATAGCTTTAGACGAAGAATTGATCGGAGTTTATAATTATTCCGATAAGGAAGCGCTTTTACAAAAAATCAAGCCACAATACATCATTTTAAAACCTAGTTTTATAGGTGGTTTTAGAGGAACTAAAGAGTGGATTGAATTAGCCGAAAAACTTCAAATTGGTTGGTGGATTACTTCTGCCCTAGAAAGCAATATTGGCTTAAATGCAATTGCACAATGGACCTTTCTACAAAACAATTCAATGCCTCAAGGATTGGGTACTGGCGGACTTTATACCAATAATTTTGATTGTCCCTTAGCAGTTAAAAACGGACAACTTCAATACAACCCAAATGAAGATTGGAATGTAAATCTCAAATAGATTTATTGAATTAAATAAATTCCGTCTTCCTTAATTTCAATAAGCTTTTGTTTGTACAATAATCCAATTGCTTTTTTGAAGGTTTTCTTACTCATCTTTAAAACCGTCTTAATATCTTCGGGATTGGAATTATCATTTAAGCGCAAAAAGCCTCTACTTGCTCGCAATTCATTTAATATAATTTCCGAGTTTGGCTCGATGTTTTCAAACCCAAGTTTATGCAATGAAACATCAATCTTTCCATCTGGACGAACATTTTTAATGTATCCTTTCATTTTATCACCGGTGCGTATGGCATCATCATACACCTCGTCCTTATAAATCAACCCTTTGTGTTTTTGATTGATAATTACATTAATTCCGATTTCGGTAATATGAGAAATAATCAAATCTACTTCCTCATTTTTTTCCAAATTAATGTTTTCGTTATCCAAAAACTGATTGGTTTTACTAGAAGCCACAAGGCGATTTGTTTTTTCATCTAAATACAAGTAAACCAAATAGCGTTTCCCTTTTTCCATTGGGCGCGCTTGCTCCTTAAACGGAACCAGAATATCTTTTTCCATTCCCCAATCTAAAAATGCACCCACCTGATTCACATAATTTACGCGTAATAAAGCAAATTCATTCAATACTACATAAGGAACCAAAGTGGTTGCTACAGGGCGTTCTTCATGATCTAAATAAACAAACACATTCATCTCTTCGCCAATTTCAAAAACCTTAGGGACATATTTATTTGGCAACAAAACATCTTCTTTCCCATCGGTTAAGAATAAACCAACTTGGGTGTGTCTACTAACAGTTAGGGTATTGAATTGACCTATTTTCATATCGTGCTTGTAATTTGTACAAAGGTACGAATAGAATTAAGATATTACATTGCACTATAAAATAGCCTTATTAAAAAGTTAAAATACTTTATTCCAATGCCTTAAAGTAATTCAAAAGGATTTTATCATTTTCAAGAGTTGGAGTAAAAACCTCCAGCAAAGTTGGTTTGTCATCTTGCGAAATCAAATCCTTTAAACTTTTCTCCAAGGTATCTTCATTACTCGCGGTAAGATAATTCAAGCCGTACATTTTTGCTAAATGCTCGGCGGTTAAACAATGAGAAGTTTCAAAAAAAGTATTAAAAACTGGTGTTTCTTTATGACCTGGTAAAATTCGGAAGATTCCTCCTCCTCCATTATTAATCAGAATAATTTTAAAATTATTTGGGATATAATTATTCCAAAGGGCATTACTATCGTACAGAAAACCAATATCACCAGCAATGAAAACGCAAGGTTTTTTATTTCCAAGAGCCGCTCCAATAGCCGTAGAAGTACTTCCGTCAATTCCGCTTGTACCTCGATTACTAAACACTTCAATGCTTTTTTCAATATCAAATAATTGAGCGTAACGAATTGGAGAGCTATTGCTTATATGTAACTGATAATCATAAGGTATAACAGGAAGTATCTTTTCAAATACTTTAAGGTCTGAAAACGGAATTTTAGCAAGATATTCAGCACTTTTATTTTGTCTGTACGCTTTAATATCTTGTGCTAATTTATTGTATGTACTTTCAACAACATGGGTCAATTGAAAAAACGACTGGAAGAAATTATTGGGTTGCATTACAAAATGCTTAGTCAGACACCCAAATGTATCATAAGCTCTTAAATCGTCGATGTGCCAATGATTTTGCGGTTGGTATTTCCTCAGAAATGCTTTGATTCGTTTTGAAACGATCATCCCTCCAAAAGTGATTAATATTTCAGGTTGAAATTCTAAAAAATCCTTTTCGGTAAATGGCGTTATTATAGAATCTATGGTATTTATAAAACGAGGATGATGCAAATTAGAAGTCGTTTCAATAAGCACCACCACAGAAGGATCATTAGCCAATAGGTCTAAATAGTGCTGTTCTATGGCATTGGGTTCGTTTACCCCAACCAAAACCAACTTCTTCTTACCTGAATTCCATAGGGAAGCATACGAAGTTAAATCTTCGGATGAAGATGTAGTAGATTCAAATGCATTGATTTTTGGCTTAACCGATAACTCCGTAGTAGTTTCATACAAGGGCTCTTCAAAAGGGGCGTTAATGTGAACCGGACCTCTTTTAGCGAAAGCCATATTAATCGCTTCTTGAATTAAATTATCATTATTTTCGGATGCTTCTTCACTGAGATTGGCATTAAATAAAGAATGATTGGCAAAAACATTTTCTTGACGAATGGTTTGGCCGTCGCCAATATCTATTTTGCTTTGCGGTCTATCGGCAGAAATAACAAGCAGCGGGATTTGACTGTAAAAAGCTTCCGCAAATGCCGGATAATAATTCAATAATGCCGACCCTGAAGTGCAAACTACAACTACTGGTTTCTTTATTTGCTGTGCAATTCCCAAAGCAAAAAAAGCCGCCGAGCGTTCATCGGCAATACTATAACAAGTAAAAAACGGATCGTTCCCAAAACCAATAATTAAAGGCGCATTTCTCGAACCGGGAGAAATTACAATATTGGATATATTTTTAGCACGAAGAATTTCGATTATAGATTGTGCTAAAGGTATTTTTGGGTAAATCATTGTTGTTGAAAGAACTTAATAAACTCGTTCTCTTGAATTAATTGTAAAACTATAATTTATGATTACAAAAGTACAAAGTTATTTATTGAGTTCCATTCAAACCACCAAGAAAGTTAGGCAAGTGAATCAAAAATCTTTAGTTTGCCATAATTTCTAAATAGACAAAAAAACACTATTTTTGAAACATGGAAATCCAAATTAGACCCTATCAAACAGAAGATGCTGCTGAGATTTTAGAAATTATCAACTATAATATTCTAAACTCAACCGCTTTGTATGATTATGAACCACGGACTTTAGAAAATCAAATTGCTATTTTTCAAGACAAATTAGATAAAGGATTTCCAATCCTTGTTGCTATTTCAAACAAAAGCGTTGTGGGCTTTGGTTATTATAGTGAATTCCGATTTAGAGAAGCTTATAAATTTACCGTTGAGCATTCGGTTTATGCCCATCCCAATCAGCTTGGGAAAGGCATTGGAAAATTGATTTTAGATAAATTAATTCATTTGGCGAAAGCCCAAAAGCTACACACCATGATTGGCGTTATTGATTCTGAAAATCAAAGCAGCATTGAATTTCATAAGAAATTTGGCTTTGAAATTGCAGGAACCATAAAAGAATCGGGGTATAAATTTAACCGCTGGCTGCATAGTGTTTTTATGCAGAAGATGCTTTAATTTACTTTATTATCGAATCAATATTTGGTTTGAAATAATTCGGACCTTTCAACACCTTTCCGTCTTCACGATAAATAGGCTTCCCGTCTTCTCCCAATTTACTCATATTACTGCGTTGGATTTCATCAAAAACTTCTTCAATTTTGTGTTGCAATCCATGCTCAATAATGGTTCCGCATAAAATATACAACATGTCACCAAGGGCATCTGCGATTTCAACAATATCATTGTTTTGCGCTGCCTCTAAATACTCTTCGTTTTCTTCTTTCATCAAATTATAGCGAAGTAGGTTTTTGCTT
Organism: Flavobacterium sp.; assembly: GCF_046073885.1. Classification (GTDB taxonomy): domain Bacteria; phylum Bacteroidota; class Bacteroidia; order Flavobacteriales; family Flavobacteriaceae; genus Flavobacterium. The sequence goes on along the minus strand of NZ_JBJTND010000008.1, from coordinate 7,102 downwards.
TCGCCTAAATCACCAATGATGTTTTCGCTGTATCCTAATTGAAAACTCGTATGAAACTCTTTAACGGAATTTATCTGTTTTTGCATGTTATTTTATATAAAATTAGAAAGCCAAATTACAAATAAGAACTATTATTGCCTAAATTTGTTAAAAAATTACTGCGTATGTTCACAACTGGTCAATTGTGTTTTGCTGCTGCTTTTATTATTGCTTTTGTTATTGCAATGGTAATCGCTTACAAAAAAGACAAAACACTACACAATCAATTTTATAAAGGGAATTACAAGATATTATTAGCCTTTTTTGCTTTTATTTTGATTTTATTTCTGATAAAAATTTTCTTTAAACACTAAAGTTTATTATATTTACTTTACTTTAAATTAAACACCATGCGAATCCTTAAATACATTTCATTACTATTATTTCTTTTTTTTGTTGGATTGAGTGTTTTTGTATCTACTCAAAAAGGAGATTATGATGTAACGGTTAGCAAAGTAATTAAAAACCCTAGAGGCATTGTATTTAACTACATCAACGATTACAAAAACTGGGAGACTTTTTGTTCTTGGATAAAAAATGACAAATCGTATCAATTTAATTACCCCGGACTTACTTTAGGACAAGGTGGTTCTTGCTCCTGGACAAGCAGTTCTAGCGAAGGTTCAATAAAAACTATTACGGTAAAAGAAAACGAAAGTATTTTTCAAAAAATGAAAAATAACGAAGCCCCTTTCGATATGTATTGGAGTTTTAAAGACACGGTCGGAGGAACAAAAGTAACCTGGAGAAACAAAGGAAAACTTGATTTTAAAAATAAAGTTGCCGCATTTTTTTCTGGAGGAATAAAAAGTGTTGTCAGCGCTATATACGAAAAGAGTTTAGAAAATCTAAATTCAACTTTAGACTACGAAATAAACACCTACTCTATAAAAGTGAATGGAATAACAACACTTCCAGGTGGATTTCATTTAAAACAATACTTACACTGCAAGCAAAAAGAAACTGAAAAAAATGTGAGCATACTTGTTTCGAGAATGGAATATTTCTTTGACAAAAACAAACTAAGAAGCAACGGAAAACCATTTATTATTTACCACAAATACGATCGAGCCAATAATGATGTAGCCTTTTCGGTATGCATGCCTGTTAAAGATTCTATTAACATCATGCCCGGTAGCGATATACAATCTGGGAAGACCGCAAGTTATACTTGTTTAAAAACCACTTTAGTGGGAGATTATTCTCATACTCAAAAAGCCTGGAAAAAAGCACTTGATTTTGTTGCAAAAAATCATTTGGAGCGTAATAGATCGGGGCAAATTATTGAAGTGCATAAAGTTGGCAGAAAAGATGTGATCAACCCTTCTAAATGGGTTACAGAAGTTTATATTCCGGTTTACCCTAAAGCCATCGAAGTAAAAGAAGAGGCTGCAACCGAAGAAACAACCACAGCAGCCGACACTCCAATTGAACCTGTAACGCCGGCTAACAGAAAATTAGTTCAACCTAATTAAACCTTTTGCTTTATCTTTATTCCAATAAATAAATTTGGTATTGCAAGAAGAAAAAGACTTCATAAAGGAATTAATTGATCCGCGAACGCAAAATACTGCGTTTCAAAAATTGCTGCGCGAATACCAAAAACCTTTATACCAAATCATTCGTAACATTGTTATCGACCATGATGACGCTCATGATGTGCTACAGAATACGTTTATTAAAGTTTTTCAAAATTTAAAGAATTTCAAAGGAGATAGCAAATTATTTTCTTGGATGTACCGCATTGCTACCAACGAAGCCATTACATTTATTAATAATAAAGCGAAGCGAAGCAAATTAACGAGTTCGGAATTGCAATCGAAGTTAGTTGAGAATTTGCAATCGGACGTTTATTTTGAAGGAGATGAAATTCAATTAAAACTGCAAAAAGCACTTGTTTTATTACCCGAAAAACAACAGCTCGTATTTAAAATGAAATACTTTGAAGAATTAAAATATGAAGAAATTTCAGAAATTTTAGGGACCTCGGTTGGAGCCTTAAAAGCATCTTACTTTCATGCAGTAAAAAAAATAGAAGAATATTTAAATTCAAATTAAACCTTTGTACAATATCAATGTCAAATGGATATGAAAAATATTAATTTAGAGAAAAGCAAAAAAATAACTCCTGGATTTCAAATTCCGGAAGGCTACTTTGATACTTTCTCAGAAAAATTATTACTAGAGCTTCCAATAAATGAAACGAAGACTATTTCATTTTACACTCAAAATAAAAAGTGGATTTATGCTGCAGCTGCAGTATTAGTAATAATGCTATCATTGCCTTTAGTATACCAATTAGAAAGAAATCAAGAACAGCCAAGCGCCGCCGAAATAGAAAATTACTTAACTCAACAAAGTCCAATTTCTGAAGATGAAATTGTAAATTTATTAGAACAGGAAGACATTGATCAATTAAAAACAAATTCAACAATCACCAATGAAGCTATAGAAGAAGAACTATCTGCATCAACTGACCTTGAAAAATACATTACCAATTAATATTTATGATTATGAAAAATTTATACTTAATTATTTCCGTTTTCTTTATTTCAATAACTACTTTCGGACAAAGAGGTCCAATAAGAGAACGATTACAAGAGAAGAAAGAACAAATTAAAGCATTAAAAGTTGCCTTCATCACCACAGAGCTTAATTTGACTTCAGATGAAGCAGCAAGGTTTTGGCCTATTTTTAATGCATTTGAAGACAAACAAAAAGAAATAAAAAAACAAAAAATTAGAGCTTTCATTGATAGAACCGAAGACAACTCTTTGGATAAATTATCAGAAAAAGATGCTGCTGCATTATTAACTCAAATGGAGAGTGCAGAAGAAGAGCTGTATCAATTGAAAAAGAAATTTGTTGCTAATTTAAAAGGAGTGATTCCGTCTGTTAAAATCCTAAAACTTAAAAGAGCGGAAGAAGAATTTAATAAAAAATTACTACAACAATACCGCGACAAAAGAGATAACAGAAGGTAATACTATAAGCCATCTTAATTCAAGGGTGATTTTTCGATGAAAAATCACCTTTTTTTTATTTGAAAAACAATCGCACCATTTTGTTTTTACCCGCTGCGATTGCGGTAGTAGAATCAATGAAACGAAGGGTGTAAAATGAACTATCAGAACTTAATTGCTTCCATGAATTTCCTTGGTCGCAAGAATAATAAATTCCATTTGCCCCTACAGAAACCAATTGCTTTCCTTTGCCGTTTGGAATAAACTGTACGCACGAAGCATATCCAAAACCTTCATTTTCAGAAACTAGTTTCCAAGTTTTCCCCCCATCGGTAGTTAATGCTTTATTGCCAAAATTTTGATTTAGCTTTTCATAATTTCCTCCTGCTACAAAGCCTATTTTATCATTATAAAAATCGGCTGTAAATATTCCAGTCATGGCTTCCCCTTGAATAATTGGAGTGGAATACACACTCCACGTTTTTCCTTTATCAGAAGAAAAGAACACCCTCGATTTTTTTCCTCCAGAAACTACCCAAGTAGCATCTCCTTGTATCACAATATTCGTATTACTAGCTGCAAATGCAGACTCACCTTCAACTACAGGAGGTAAGTTATCGCAAGTTACTTTAGTCCACGTTGCACCTCCATCTCTTGTAATTAGCATGCACAAGCAGTTTTCTGTGGGATCTCCTACAGCAATTCCTTCTTGATCATTCCAAAATTGCACACTATCATAAAACACTTTCGAATTGTGTTCTTCGTAAACAAGTTTTTTCTGTTGTAAATCCTTAGAAAATTTATATATAAATGCCGGATTACCAACATTTGCAACAAAAATAGAGCTGCTTGTTTGAGCTATACTTCGAAATTCCAACTTGAAATCACTATTTTCAATCGTAATTTCGTTTTTACTATTGGTTTTCCAATTTACCACCCCTACTCTATTTTTATCGGCAGCATAAAACACATTTTCACCGGAAATAACTATTGGCCGAATACTAATTTTATCTACTAGTAACGTATCAATTTTAACTGTAGTAATTGATTTATGGATGGACTTGCATGAGAATAACATCAAAGCAACTAATGAAAATACCGGGATTTTTTTCATAAATAAAAAAGATTTCTTTGCTAAAGTACAATAAAAATTACTGTTAATGATTTGTGAAAATGATATTGTTGGCATAGAAATTGGAATTCCAAATATTAAACATAATTTAGCAATCTTAAACACTAATACTATGAAAACAAATCTTTTATTTTCGACCATTATGAGTTTGGTTTTTGCAACTTCATTTGCACAAGACAGAACCATAGTAAATGCATCTAACTCAGAAATAAGCGACAACTTGGATCTAAGAGCAGTAGCTTCAATTTTTGCAGACTCAAGAGATTTAGCTGATTTTGAATATAGATTAAATGATCCGAAAGCTCAAATATCAAATTTAGATTTAAATGAGGACAATCTGGTTGATTATTTAAGAGTGGATGAATTTATTGAGGGAAGCACCCATATTATTGTTTTACAAGCTGTATTAGGTCAAGATCAATTTCAAGATATTGCAACAGTTGAAATAGAAAAAGACGCCTACAACAGAATGCAAATTCAAGTTGTTGGAGACCCTTATATTTACGGAAGCAACTATATCTATGAACCAAATTACAAAACAATACCTGTAATTTTCAGTTATATTGGGGTAATTAATTACCGCCCTTATTTTTCACAATGGAATTGGAAATATTATCCACGATATTATTACGGATGGAGTCCATGTCCAATAGCCAATTATAGAAACAACATAGGTTTCCATATCAACTTTAATTATTTTTATAATTATGTAAACAACAGAAGATGCCATGCGGCTTATCAAAATTATCATGAAAGAAGAGGTAATTACTATGAAAGAGCTCATCCAAATCGATCATTTGACACAAGAAATCAAGGTTACTCCAATCGATATGAATTAAACAAATCCAGATCGGTTCGTGATATAACCTATGGAAGTAATCCAAAATCTAGTGTGTATTCGGGAACTAGAAGTTATGTTCCAAACCCTAACAGTGCACCATCGGATCCAATTCAAGTAGGAGATATTCCAATATATCATAATCCAACACCTAAGGAAAATCTTCCTAATACAATTAATTCTGGAAATTCAACACCAAGGAGTTACAGTGGAGGAAGAAGATAAAAATACAATTAGTTTAAAAGCATCGAAATTCGATGCTTTTTTTATTTCTAAAATGTTCGACTACTAAATAATTATCTCACAAATTAGAATTGAATTATCTAAAAGTAATACATTTGTAAACTTTTAGAAAAATATATTATGAATTCGCATGATCATAAAAATCTTCATAGCACGCTTTCAGCTGCTGGATTATTAATTACTCTTGGAATAATATATGGGGATATTGGTACTTCCCCACTTTATGTAATGAACTCCATAATTGGAGAAAACATTATCAATGAAAATTTAATTCTTGGAGGTCTATCTTGTATTTTTTGGACCTTAACCTTGCAAACTACATTAAAATATGTACTCATCACCTTGAGCGCAGACAATCATGGTGAAGGTGGAATTTTTGCTTTATATGCATTAGTAAAACGAACTAAAATTCAATGGCTTATAGTGCCTGCAATAATTGGAGGTAGTGCATTATTAGCAGATGGGATTATCACACCGCCAATTTCTGTTTCTTCAGCTGTTGAAGGATTGCGCTTATTTAAGCCAGATATTCCAACCGTACCCATTGTAATAGCAATTTTATTTGTACTTTTTACTATTCAACAATTTGGAACTAAACTAGTAGGAAAGTTTTTTGCTCCCATGATGTTAATTTGGTTTTCGATGTTGGCCGTATTGGGTATTCTACAAATGACTCAAAACCTTTCTATTTTAAAAGCTTTAAATCCCTATTACGCCTATAATCTATTAACTTCAGATGCAAAAGGTGAAGGTTTCTTTATTCTTGGTGCAGTGTTCTTATGTACAACTGGTGCTGAAGCTTTATATTCTGATATGGGACATTGCGGAAGAAAAAACATCCGTATTAGCTGGGCATTTGTTAAAACTACATTAGTATTAAATTACTTTGGTCAAGGCGCCTATTTATTAGCACATCAAGGGAAGTTATTGGAGCAAATCAATTCCCATAATTCAAATCCGTTTTATTTAATTATGCCCGAATGGTTTAAACCAGTTGGGATTGTAATCGCAACAATGGCTGCAGTTATTGCGTCTCAAGCCTTAATTAGTGGATCATTTACGTTAATAAACGAGGCAATGCGCTTGAATTTTTGGCCTAAAGTTAAAATCAAGTTCCCAACAGATGTTAAAGGTCAGCTTTACATCCCATCAATTAACTGGCTATTGTTTTTTGGATGTGTCGGAATTGTTTGGCACTTTGAAGAATCAAGCAATATGGAGCATGCCTATGGTTTAGCCATCATTTTGTGTATGATTATGACAACCGTTTTATTGAATTTTTATTTGATAATGAAACGAGTGAAATGGTTCTTGTATGTGCCTTTAATTAGTATTTATTTAGTAATTGAATTTAGCTTTCTAGCTGCTAATATTACCAAATTTGCCGAAGGGGGTTATGTAACATTGTGCATCGCTCTTACTTTGATTTCAATTATGACTATTTGGTATTTAGCTAAGAAAATTAATAAAGCGTATACCAAAATTGTTAAGATTGAAGATTACAAAAAAGTATTGGGTGAATTAAGTGCTGATTTGTCCATCCCAAAATATGCTACCCATTTAGTATACATGACCAATGCTGGTAGAGTGGATGAAATCGAAGAAAAAGTAATGTATTCTATTCTTCAAAAAAGACCTAAAAGAGCCGATATTTACTGGTTTGTTCACGTGAATATCTTAACCGAACCATACAAAACAGAATACAAAGTAACAGAAATCTTAAAAGACGATTTGTACCGTGTCGATTTCAACTTAGGATTTAGAGAGCCAACAAAAATCAATTTGATGTTCCGTGAGGTATTGAAAGACATGGTGAAAAAAGGTGAGGTTGATATTACTAGCCGTTACGAATCATTGAATAAAAACAACATTCTTGGAGATTTCAAA
>NZ_JBJTND010000007.1:0-47998 GCF_046073885.1 Flavobacterium sp. | reverse complement strand
ATTAAAAAAATTACTTGAAAAACATAAAGAGAGAAACTTTAAAATTGCTTCTATAACATCTTGTTCCAATGTTACAGGAATTAAAACGCCTTATCATCAAGCAGCTAAATTGATGCATCAAAATAATGGAGTTTGTTTTGTAGATTTTGCTTGTTCAGGTCCTTATGTGAAAATTGATATGCACCCAACTGATAGCGAAAGTTATCTTGATGCTATATTCTTTTCTCCACATAAATTTCTTGGTGGACCTGGAACTTCAGGTGTTTTAGTTTTTAATAAAAACTTATATAAAAATAGTATTCCTGATTGTCCAGGTGGAGGAACCGTAAGTTGGACCAATCCTTGGGGAGAGCACAAATACATTGATAATATTGAAGATCGCGAAGATGGCGGAACACCTGGTTTTTTGCAGGTTATAAAAACAGCATTGGCGATTCAACTTAAAGAAAAAATGGGAGTTGAAAATATTTTGAAACGCGAACACGAATTGGTTTCATATATTTTTGATGCCCTAAAAGAAAATCCAAATGTTGTTTTATTGGCGGAAGAAACCCAAGATCGATTGGGCGTTATTTCGTTTTATATTAAAGATTTGCATTTTAATTTGGGTGTGAAATTATTGAACGATAAATTCGGAATACAAACTCGAGGCGGTTGCAGTTGTGCCGGTACTTATGGGCATTATTTACTGCATGTAGATCAAGAAACTTCGAATGATTTAGTGTGCCAAATTACCTCAGGCGACTTGATTAAAAAACCAGGATGGATACGAATGTCAGTGCATCCAACAACCACAACCGAAGAGATTATTTTTGTTTGCAACAGTATTAACGATTTAGCAAACAATTATCAGGATTGGATAGGAGAATATGAATACGATAGTAAAACCAATGAGTTTTTTCATAAAAATGCTATCCATTCCGAAAAAGAAATGGTAAGCAACTGGTTTTCTGTTTAAATAAAAGACTATGAATTTATTTAATTGGGTTTGTTTGATTTGGATTTCTTCAGAAATATTAATTAACAGCTTTCTTCGTTCGAATAATTCGGATAAGCAGTCTGCCGATAAAAATTCATGGTTAATCATTTGGTGTCAAATAATAGCATCCAACATAATTTCGGTATATCTTTCTGCAAACACCGATTTTTTAATTGTGAATTCTAAATGGATTAGCGTAATAGGTTTGGTGCTAATGTTATTTGGAATTGGATTCCGATTACTTGCAATTAAGCAATTAGGTCGTTTTTTTACTGTTAAAGTAACCATTCGGGAAGACCACCAATTAATGCAATCGGGATTGTATAAATACATGCGACATCCATCTTACACAGGTTCTTTAATTACTTTTTTTAGTTTCGGATTGGCATTAAACAATTGGCCTAGTCTGGCTATTGTTTTTTTTCCAACAGTTTATACAATGCTATATCGAATTCGTGTAGAAGAAAAGGTACTAATGGAACAATTTGGTGGAAAATATATTACTTATAGTAATAAAACCAAGAGATTAATCCCGTTTATTTATTAATCAAAAAAGCGATTCTCAATGAAAATCGCTTTATATTCTTATCTAATAATCTAAGAAGTCTAATATTCTAAGAATTCTAATTAATCTATACTTTAACCGTCCAGCCAAAAGTATCTTCCGCTTTGTTGTATTGGATATCTGTTAGTTTTTCTTTCAATTGTTTTGCAAAAGTTGCTTCAATTTTTGGAAGTACATATTCAGTTTCTTGGTAAGAAAAAGAGCTAATCGGACTAATTACTGCTGCAGTTCCTGCGCCAAAAATTTCTTTTAAACTTCCATCTTTAGCAGCATTTACAAGTTCTTCAACAAGTACAGAACGGATTTGAACGTCTAAACCTTCACGTTTAGCTAGGTCAATTAAACTCTTTCTGGTAACTCCGTCTAAAATTCTTTCACTTGTTGGTGCAGTTAATAAAGTGTCGTTTATTCTAAAAAACACATTCATCGTTCCCGCTTCCTCTAGTTTAGTGTGTGTAGCATCATCGGTCCAAATAATTTGTTGGAACCCTTTTTCATTAGCTAATTTAGTTGGGTAAAATTGTGCTGAATAGTTTCCGGCTGCTTTTGCAGCGCCGATTCCACCATTTGCCGCACGGCTATAATGCTCGGCAATAATTACTTTTACTTCACCAGAATAATACGATTTAGCTGGAGATAGAATAATCATAAATCGATATTGCGTAGAAGGTTGGGCAATAACTCCTGATCCAACCGCAATCATAAAAGGACGAATGTATAATGTGTTTCCGATTCCTTTTTTTACCCAATTGCGTTCTAAGTCGATTATGGTTTTTAAACCGTCAATAAAAATATTTTCTGGAACTTCTGGCATGGCCATACGTACCGCCGATTTATTAAAACGGTGAAAGTTTTCGTCTGGACGAAATAACCATACTTCATCTTTATCGTCTTTATACGCCTTCATCCCTTCAAAAATGGCTTGACCATAATGAAATACTTTAGCCGAAGGGTCAATCATAAAAGGTTCGTAAGGCTTAATAACAGGCTTTTGCCATGATCCTTCTTTGAAATCACAAACCAACATGTGGTCGGTAAATACATTTCCAAAAGCAAGATTTTCAAAATCAATGGTATCGATTTTAGAAGAAGCAGCTTTTATTATTTCAATTTCTAGAGTATTGTTTAAACTCATCCGGCTTAATTTACAGTATTAGCACTATTCAAGAAATTGAAAAACAATTAGTTGTTTAGTGGGTTGTGATTTTTATAATTAATTTGCAAAACTACTAAAAAAATGAATATTTAAATTAAAAAAAAAGAAACAATATTTAGTGTTTCTATTTAATAACTGTTTATTTTTGTTTTAATAAAAATGAATAATTATGAAAAATATAATTTGTGTTATTGCTGCAGTTCTTTTAGTAACTAGCTGTAATAAGAAAGTAGAAGTAAAGCAAGAAGAAAAAGTGGGCTCTTACGCAAAATTTGGAGATAGCATTTCCCCTGATGGTGCTATAAGTAAGGAGGATTTGTTAACAAAATATACTTCTTTAAAACCAACGGATACCCTTGAGATTAAAGTAGCTTCGAAGATTGTTGATGTGTGTCAAAAGAAAGGATGTTGGATGAATGTCGATTTAGGTTCTGGTAAAACAGCCTTAGTTCGTTTTAAGGATTATGGTTTTTTTGTTCCAAAAAACGCTTCAGAAAGTGAAGTAATTCTTCATGGAAAAGCTTTTGTTGAAGTTACTCCAATTAGTGATTTGAAAGAATATGCTAAAGATGCTGGAAAATCTCAAGCAGCAATTGATAGTATTGTTGCACCAGAGACCAACTATTCTTTCATGGCAGATGGTGTTTTAATTAAAAAATAAGATGCGAAATATTCTAATCTTATTGTTGGTAATTTGTTTTTTTTCTTGTCAGAAAAAAGAAAAAAGTACTTCAGAAAACAATGAATCTTGTACTAAAGAGAAAAAGTTTGAAATGTATGAGTTGTCAGAAATGGCATCACTCATGGAACAGATGTATGCCTACAATTTGCAAATAAAAAATAAAATTGAAAAAGGAGAGCCGGTAGGAAATTACCCAGGGTTTTTCAATAAAATTTATACGGCTAAATTTACCGACAGTACTGATAAAGATCCTTTTTTTGATGCCAATGCTAAAGCTTACATTGCTGCTCAAAAATTGATTTATTCTGATCCAGAAAATGTAAAACAAAATTTTAATGCAGGTGTGAAGGCTTGCATTACATGTCATCAAGGTAAATGTGGAGGCCCAATTCCGAAAATTAAAAAATTATTTATCCCTTAATTCTTGAAACGCGAAATAATTAAAACCCAAGATGGTTCTACAACCATTCATTTGTTGGAATGGGAGGAAAGCTATCATTCTAAGCACGGCGCTATTCAAGAGGCGTACCATGTTTTTATCAAAAGTGGATTTGATTTATTTGAAGAAAAACCACTATCCGTTATAGAAATTGGATTTGGCACTGGATTGAATGCCTTTATTACTTTCATTGAAGCAAAAAAAAACAATAAATCAGTTGAATATACAGGTGTTGAAGCGTATCCTGTGCTTCTTGAAGAGGCACTATCAATGAATTATGTTACAGAATTACATGCATCAGATAATCAATCGGTTTTTGAAACGATGCACCAAATATCATGGAATGAGACGCATCAATTATCAAGTAATTTTAAATTAACCAAGCGCCAACAATTCTTTCAAGAAATTAATGATTGCAACCAGTTTGATTTAATTTATTTTGATGCTTTTGGTTTTCGGGTTCAACCCGAATTATGGTCATTGGAAATCTTTCAAAAAATGTATGTTGCATTAAAACCTGGCGGAGTGTTGGTAACGTATGCTTGCCGATCATCAATTAAAAACGCCATGCTAGAAAGCGGATTTCAAGTTGAAAAATTGCCAGGTGCTCCTGGAAAACGAGAAATGCTTCGAGCAAGAAAAATATAACTACTTGGTCGCCTTCGGACTTACAATTTGTACGTTTTGAAAAACGATAGCTCCTTTTACAACTCCAGCAATTGTATCGCGTAACGCGTCAATAATATGAATTTTTAATTCGTTTTTTGGATATATTAAACTCACTTCACGTGCTGGTTTTGGTTCTACAAAGTGACGTAATTTGGCTTGGTCCTTTTCTTTTAAATCCAAAGTGTGAAGGTAGGGTAATAAAGTAGTTCCAAGTCCTTCATCGGCAAGTTTGATTAAAGTCTCAAAGCTGCCGCTTTCAATTTTGAAATGGTTGTTCTCTAAGTTCTTATCACTTTTGCATAAGTTTAATATACTGTCTCTAAAACAATGTCCGTCTTGTAGTAATAGAATTTCATCAAGATTTAAATCGTTTATTTCAATTTCTTTTTTACTATAAACGCCATGATTTTCAGGAATGTAAGCTACAAAAGGTTCGAAATATAATACAATTTCTTTAATTTTTTCTTCATTTAATGGAGTAGCAGCAATTGCTGCATCAAGGTGGCCATTGTTTAATTTGAAAATAATATCCTCGGTATGAAGTTCCTCGATAATCAATTTAACTTTTGGATATTTTTTAATGAAATTATTTAAAAACATCGGTAACAATGTAGGCATTATTGTTGGGATGATTCCCAATCGAAATTCCCCACCAATAAACCCTTTTTGCTGGTGTACAATATCTTGTATACGATCAGCTTCATTTACAATATTCTTTGCCTGGTTAACAATTTTCTGACCAATTTCGGTTAGTTGAATCGGTTTCTTGGTGCGATCAAATATTTGAACACCCAATTCTTCTTCTACTTTTTGAATTTGCATGCTCAAAGTGGGTTGTGTAACAAAACATTTTTCGGCAGCTAAAGTGAAATTTTTATGCTCGGCAACTGCTAGTACATATTGTAATTGTGTGATGGTCATCTGTATAATATATTTTTATGCAAATATAAAACCTATCAATTTAATTTATAGTTAAAAATACCACTATTTCATCTTTTAATTCATATAAAGTCTTAATTTTATAAAATAATTTTGAATATACCTATGAGTGATTTTTACAAAAAGATATTAGACAACAACAAGAAATGGGTTGAAAGTCAATTGTCTTCAGATCCAGAATATTTTAAGGATTTAGCAAAAGGTCAGCAACCTCCGTTACTTTGGATCGGTTGTTCAGATAGTAGAGTACCTGCTAATGAAATAATAGGCGCTAAACCAGGTGAAGTTTTTGTTCATAGAAATATAGCCAATATGGTGATTCATAGCGATATGAATATGCTTAGTGTTTTAGATTATGCTGTAAATGTATTGAAGGTTAAACACGTTATTGTATGCGGGCATTATGGATGTGGAGGGGTGAAAGCAGCTATGGGAAATCAATCTATAGGTTTAATTGATAACTGGATTCGTCACATAAAAGATGTATATAGAATTCATGAAAATTATTTAAATGCTTTTGAAGATGAGGAAGAGCGATTTAATAAATTTGTTGAAGTGAATGCGCAAGAACAAGTATTTGATTTGGCCAAAACTTCTATTGTTCAAAATGCATGGCGCAATGGTCAAGAGTTAACCCTGCATGGTTGGACTTATGGATTGAACTCGGGATATGTTACCGATTTAGGTGTTAATATGAGTTCTAATGAAGATTTAGATGATGTATATCAATTAAAGTTTTCAAATTAATAAATTAAAAAGCTGTATTGAAAAATACAGCTTTTCTTTTTAAACAAAATAAATTAACATAAAAAATTTACCAATTTTGAATAATTGATAAATATATTGGCATTCCAAAAGTTATATTAAAAGGAAATGTTACTGCTAAAGCCATTGGTAAAAATAAACCCGGATTTGCCTTTGGCGCTACAATTTTCATTGCTGCAGGAACAGCAATATAAGATGCACTTGAAGCAAGTATTGAGAAAATAAATCGGTTTCCAATATCATCTGTAATTAAATGGCTTACTAATGCAACAACGCAACCATTTATTAATGGAATGATTACTGCAAACAAAGCCGTAAACCATCCGCTTTTAAAAAAATCATTTAATTTTTTTCCACTCACAATTCCCATATCTAATAGGAATATTGCAAGGAATCCTTTAAAAATATCGGTAGTAAAAGGTTTAATTCCCATAGCTTGTTGCTCACTAGCTAAAAGTCCAATAATTAAACTTCCTAATATTAATAATACGCTACCATTGGTAAAAGAATGTCGAATCACTGTACCAAATTGTGAAGTTTTTTCATTTTCTTTTGAATACATGCGCATCAAGATAACTCCAACAATAATTGCAGGTGCTTCCATTAAAGCCATTACAGCAACCATATGACCTCCAAAAGTATATTTTTGAATTTCTAGGAAACTAACTCCAGTAACAAAAGTTACTGCACTTACTGAGCCATAGGAAGCGGCAATTGCCCCCGAATTTTCAATGCTAAATTTTCTTTTTAATATAAAAAAACAATAGATAGGAATCACAATGGCAACAGTTACTCCGAATAAAATAGACCAAATAATTTCAAAATTAAACTGACTATGTGCTAACTCTTGCCCTCCTTTAAAACCAATTGAAAATAATAAATAGATTGAGATAAATTTAGAAGTATTATTAGGAATTTCTAAATCGCTTTTTAAACGGGTTGCTACAATTCCTAAAATAAAAAATAATAAAGCTGGATTGGTTAGATTATCGGTTAATAAATTTAAGTTCATAGTTTATGTTTTATATTTATTGATTATGATATTAATTCTTGCTAGCTCTTGCTAATCGGTCGTTTATTGATTTTCCTAGATCATAATCAGGTAATTTTTCTATAAGAATTAAATCTAAATTTAATCGATCCAATTGATGCATTGAACTATATAAATTACTGCTTGCTTCTTTGAAATCCCCGGTTTTTGACAAGATAATAGTATGTTCGATTTGATTGTTCTCTGTTATTTTATCAAATGTTATAAGTCCTATTTTTTTTCCTTGATTTTTAGAAATAACAAGCTCAATTTCAGATGTTACTATTGTTTTTGTCTTAGGAGCATAATGCCTAGAGAGCATTCCTGGAGCACTTGGATTAGTTTCATTTTGATTGATTATTTGAACCTTTCCAATTTCATTTTCTATTTCTTCAATAGATAGTGCACCCAATCGATAAATTATCGGATTGTTATTTTCAAATCCAATTATTGTAGATTCAATTCCGTTGGTACATGGTCCTCCATCAAGTATGAAGGGTAATTCATTTTTAAAATATTCTGAAACATGATTTGGATTAGTTGGACTGATTGATCCGAACGGATTGGCGCTTGGTGCCGCTACAGGAAAGTCTAAATTTTCAAGTAATTTGAGTGTTAGTGGATGATTCGGAATTCGAAGTCCTACGGTATCTTTACCTGCAGTAATTAGATCCGGAATTCTTGGTTGTTTTTTTAGTACTAAAGTTAAAGAGCCAGGCCAAAATTTGTTGGCAAGTAAGTAAGCCTTTTCAGGAATATCTCTGGCAAATTCTTCCAATTGATTGCAACTATGAAAATGAACAATTAAAGGATTGAAATGAGGTCTTTTTTTTAATTCAAAAATTGATTTCACCGCTTTTTCACTAAAAGCATTTCCAGCTAATCCATAAACAGTTTCTGTTGGGATAGCAATCAATTTTTCCTCATTTATTAATTGAATTGCTTTAGATATTTCACTTGATAGTATTGACATTTTTTTTCTAGGGATTACAAAAATCACAGTAAGCTGGATCTTCTATTGTTTTATTATTTGGAAATAATTCTTCTTTTTGGAAATGACATTTTTTGCACTTATAGCTATAGCTAAGGGTTGATTTTGTTGGATTGTTACACCAACCGCACTTTAATCCGGTATTAACCTTGCTAACTGAAAATCCAGGAAAATCACAATTCGGACATTTGCTTTCTATTGATTCTACTAATTTTATTGCAACATTCTCAATTACTTTCATGCGTTTTGGATTAAAACTAGCGCGCATATCGGTTTCAATGTAAACACTTCCGTATTGATTAATTAGTTTGTTAAACGTATTTAAAAGTTCATTTCTATCGGTGATACCTTTGTAAATATCATTTGTGTTATTTTTGGAGGGCCTCAAAATCAAACCGTGTGAAGGAAAATTCGATTTTTCTGCAAAGGCAAATAACTCTTCCTCATTATTGAGTTCTGAAGCATTAAAATTTGTGTCAATACTGATTTCTCTTGCTATTACCTCTATATTGTTTTTAGCATCTATAAAAAGCAATAGCTCGTCATCTGCAGGAGCAAAAAATAAGCTTGGATGCATCCCAAAAGATCCTTCGCTAGCTATTGCTAAATCGCAATTATTTGCTTTCATGGCTATTTCACATTTCTTTTTTAGCGTTGTAAAAGCATCGTCTTTTCGTTCAATTTCACCCGAGAATGTTCCTAATTCATCTGTGTCAAAATTGTTTGTAACAAAGCATTGAACTTCAAGTTTTTTTTCAAAAATAGGAGCTATCACTTTTTCTTTATTGTGCTTTGTAGCAATTAGAAGACGTCTGCCTTTATACATTATTTTTGAATATTAATTTCTACTGTACTTTCGATTTTTAATTTCCATTGATTTTTTTCTGCTAAATCAACTAATTCTTCGATCATTTTCTGGGCATTTTGTAACTCACTAATTCTTTTTTGAGAATTTGACAATACATTATTGAATCGAATATGATTGCTAAAGTCTTCAAGATTGTGATAATTTATTTTATTGTTAATCAATGAGATGATGATTTTTTTTGCTTCTTTTGAATTGAAAACACCATCTATCAATTTGAAATTTTTATTGGTTTCCATATTTTAGAATTACTTTTATTCTGCTTGACAAAATTCTATAATTTAATTCATATATTTTTATTTATATTTGTAATGTTATATATAAAAAATATTTATGAATTATACGTTACATCAATTACAGGTTTTTTTAAAAATAACTCAAACGAAAAGTATAACAAAGGCTGCGGAAGCGTTACATCTTACCCAGCCAGCAGTGTCAATTCAGTTAAGAAATTTTCAGGATCAATTTGATATTCCACTTACAGAAATAGTAGGTAAGCAATTGTATGTGACCGATTTTGGTAGGGAAATAGCATTGGCAGCAGAAAACATTATTAATGAAGTTCATTCCATAAATTATAAAACCCTGGCCTATAAAGGCATTTTATCTGGTAAATTAAAAATATCAGCTGTTTCAACGGGTAAATACGTTATGCCTTATTTTCTTTCCAAATTTATAAATGTAAATTCCGGAATTGAATTTGAAGTTGATGTAACCAACAAGGCTAAAGTCATTAAATCTTTACTTAATAATGAAGTAGATTTTGCTTTGGTTTCTACTGTTCCAGATGATATTAAAGTAGAATCGGAGTTGCTAATGAAAAACGATTTGTATTTAATCGCCAATAAAGACTTTGATTCAAGACTAACAATTAAAGATATGTTGAGTCAGATTCCTTTATTATACAGAGAAACGGGTTCTGCAACTCGAATTTCAATGGAAAACTTTTTATTAGCTAATAAAATTAATCCCAATACCAAGATTCAATTAACATCTAACGAAGCTGTGAAACAAGCTGTAATTGCAGGATTGGGTTTGTCAATCATGCCATTAATTGGAATTAAAAATGAATTAGAAAATGGCGAATTAAAAATTGTTCCGGTTCCGAAATTGCCAATTACCACTAATTGGCGTTTAATTTGGCTTAAATCAAAAAAAATGAGTCCGGTTGCAAACGCCTATTTGGAATTTGTGAAACAAAACAAAGAGGAAATTTATAGCAATAGTTTTTCGTGGATTGAATCCTACTAATCTTCTAAATTTTCATTAAAAGCAGAGGGTAATATTTGCGGAATAAATTTAATTAAAATAGGTAATAGCAAACTCCCACCTGGAAGTAAAAAGATAGTTAAGGAAGGCACGCTTTTGCAAATGTCTAACAATTGTTTTTTTACTTTCTTTTTTTCGGATGCATCCAAATCCCTTTTAGTTGATTGCATAATTAAATGCATTAACTCCTTGCTTTCAACTATTTCCTTAGATAATCTGTTTTTATTTCGTTTAATTAAAAACTCAACGCTAGAAGTAGTTTGTTCATAGAAGTGCTTAACCGGGTTTGAATAATTAAAATATTGAATTTCAGACTTGTAAGCGGTGATAAAATCCGTTATATCCTGAATACTCTCTCTTGTAATTTCATCCGACAATTGAAGTATTTGCGCAACTTTATGTAAAAAATAAGATTCTTCATTGTCTAATATTCCGTCATTCCAAACAGTTAATCCAGCCATATCTAACAAATAGAATTTTTCTAAATCATCTTTAAAATAATCTAAAGGCAATTGTTCAATGGTTTGAATGTCTACTTTTGAAAATTTAGTATACCGAAGTGAAGCATCAAATAGTTTTATCAATAAATCGTCATTTGAAGTTTTAACCGTTTTTATTTGTAGTGCTAATGAAACCAAACTAATTATTGATTCTTCCGTTTTTTTTAAATACTTCTCCGGAATTTCATCATTAAATAAGTAGTGTCTGTAAGCTAAAATGTCTACAAATAAAATGGCATTGGTGACAATATGAGAAAAATTACGACTGATAATATCTTTATTGGTTTGGACTCTTTCTTCAATAATACTTTCCAATCTTGAACTATCTGAAGAGGGAAGTAGTTTATCCAAAATTCCAAATCCTTTGGGTGTCATTTTTTCATAAAAATGAACTGTTTTGTCTATAAAGTCTTTTTTGTCTATTTGCTTTGTAGTGAAGTAATAGGTTTCAAATAATGTATTAAGCAAGGCAATTTTAGATACTTCTTCTGGATCCCATTGTGATATGGTATGTTCGGAATTGTTGTTTATGCTAACAATATGACCGTAAATAAAACCTGTTTTACGAATGTTTTTATAAAATGACAAAGAATCCGTTGCAGAACAAGGGAATGTGTTGGAAAGTTCCAAGAAATACTTTTCTATCCAACCATTTGCCGAAGGGTTAATCATAAAAACAATTTTGCATTACAAATCTAGGATAATTTTAAATAAAAAATCGTTATCTAAATTAATAAATAACGATTTTATAATGGAGATTTAATAACTACTTTATTATTCCGGTGCATGCCACTCTAGCGCCTGCGTTTCCTGTTGGTTGCGTTACAAAATCGTCTGCTTTATCGTGTACGATTAAACCTTTTCCTAAAATATTTTTGGTTACATCACCACAGCCAATGCACCATTCCTCTGTTTTTAATGTGATGGTTCCATTACCATTTTCATCAGCAGTAAAGTTTCCAATATCGCCTTTATGGTGTTCGGCATCGGTCCATTTTCCATGTTTTACATGCAATGGATTCCAATGTCCGCCAGCAGATGTAGCATCGCCAGCCGAACAATCAGCTTTTTCATGAATGTGAATAGCATGAACCCCCGGCTTTAATCCGGTAAGTTTCGCTTCAAAAGTAACCATCCCGTTTTTTTCTTTAAATGTTGCAGTTCCTGATACGGTGCTGCCACTTTTTGGTTCAAGTGTTATGGTTAAAGCATTTGCTTTGCTTGAATTTCCAGATTTACAGGCAACTATAATTGCTAAAACCGCTATTGAAAGAAGAAGTATTTTTTTCATTTGATTTATTTTTATCAAAGTTAGCTAAATAGTAGTCTATTATATTTAAAAGTTGCTTAAAAACAATAACTATTTTCGGCTACTAATTTAGATGTGATTTTTTCTCTTAATGCTACAATATTCGGCATGTTAGTGTATTTCGTAAATCTTCGTAATCCCATTAACATCATTCTCTGTTCGTCGCCTTCGGCAAATGAAATAATACTTTCTTTACCTCGTAATGCCACAATATCAACAGCTTTGTATAAATACAACTGAGCCATTGCTATTTGTTCTTCCACTTTAGCTTCGCCTTCTTTTTTAGCTAATTTTTCAGTACGAAGTAGGGTGCTTTCTGCCGTATAGATTTCGATTAACATATCGGCAGCAGCCATTAATAACTGTTGGTGCGAATCCAATTCCATTCCGAATTTTTGAACCGCAGCACCAGCAACCATTAAGAATGCTTTTTTTAATTTGGCAATCATTTCTTTTTCTTCCGAAAATAACTCCGAATAATCAGGTGTATCAAAGGATGGAATTCCCATTAATTCTTCTTGGACTTTCATGGCTGGACCTAACAAATCAACATGGCCTTTCATAGCTTTTTTAATCAACATTCCTACAGAAAGCATTCTGTTAATTTCATTAGTCCCTTCATAAATACGAGCAATACGCGCATCGCGCCAAGCACTTTCCATCGGAGTGTCTTCCGAAAAGCCCATTCCACCATAAATTTGAATTCCTTCATCGGCACAATTTTGAACATCCTCCGAAACGGCTACTTTTAGAATTGAACATTCGATGGCAAATTCTTCAACTCCTTTTAATTCGGCTTCTTGGTGTGATGTTCCTTCTGCGATACGAGCATTGATCCGATCCTCGATTGATTTTGCAGCACGATAGGTGGCGCTTTCTCCCGCATAAGCTGAAGTTGCCATTTCGGCTAATTTATAACGAATTGCTCCAAATTGTGAAATGGGTGTATTGAATTGTACTCGTTCGTTAGCATAATTTATAGCATTGGTAGTGACTCTTCTTTGAGCATCCAAACAGGCGGCTGCCAATTTGATTCGGCCTACATTCAAGGCATTCATTGCAATTTTAAATCCGTTTCCTCTTTCGGAAAGCATATTTTCAAGAGGTACTTTCGTTTCGTTAAAGAAAACTTGACGGGTAGAGGAGGCCCGAATTCCTAATTTATGTTCTTCTTCTCCAAATGTTATTCCGTTTGTAGCATCATTTTCAACAATAAAACCAGTTATGTTTTTATCATCATCTATTCGTGCAAAAACAATAAATAACGAACAAAAACCGGCATTGGAAATCCACATTTTTTGTCCGGTGATTTTATAATGTGTGCCATCTTCCGATAAAACTGCTTTGGTTTTACCTGAATTGGCGTCACTTCCCGCACCAGGCTCGGTTAAGCAATAAGCTCCAAACCATTCGCCTGAGGCTAATTTTGGTACGTACTTTTGCTTTTGCTCTTCAGTTCCGTAAAGGGTAATTGGCATGGTTCCAATTCCGGTGTGGGCACCAAAAGCCGTTGAGAACGAACCTGTTGCACCCGAAATATAATCGCATACCAAACAAGTATCTACAAATCCCATTCCCATTCCTCCATAATTTTCGGGAACAGCAACACTTAAAAATCCCATTTCACCGGCTTTTTTCATAAGCTCTTCGGTGAGTTTAAAGTCCTTGCTTTCAAATCGGTTTTTGTTTGGCCAAATTTCTTTTTCCACAAATTCTTTAACCGAATCACGCATCATTAATTGTTCTTCCGAGAAATCTTCTGGCGTAAAGACATTCTCGCATTTGGTTTCTTTAACCAAAAATTGTCCACCTCTTGTTATATCGCTCATAATTCTATTTTTTTAATATTTATACGCAATCTTGTCATTCCGAAGGAATCTTAATTGTAATTCCATATTTATTATTTGATTTCTACGTAACGACAAAACGATGTTGAATTTATTTAGTATAGTAGTTCATATATACCAGCGCATCCTTGCCCGGTTCCAACGCACATACTTACCATTCCGTACTTACTTTTTCTCAGTCGCATTTCTTCAAATAATTGTACGGATAATTTGGCTCCGGTGCATCCTAGTGGATGCCCCAATGCAATGGCGCCACCATTAACGTTTACGATATCTGGATTCAAACCTAATTCTCTGATTACCGCTAATGATTGAGACGCAAAAGCTTCATTTAGCTCAATTAAATCAATATCATTTAAAGATAATCCGGCTTGTTTTAAGACTTTCGGAATTGCTTTTACAGGCCCAATTCCCATAATTCTTGGTTCAACTCCAGCAGAAGCAAAGTTTACCAATCGCGCAATTGGGGTAACACCCAATTCTTTCACCATCTCTTCACTCATTATTAAAACAAAAGCCGCTCCATCACTCATTTGTGAGGAATTTCCTGCTGTAACACTACCATCGGCTGCAAATACAGGTTTTAATTTTCCTAATGCTTCAATATTGGTGTCAGCTCTTGGACCTTCATCTTTGGAAACTACATACGATTTGGTTTCTTTTTTGCCATTTTCATTGATGAATGTTTGTTCTACGGTAATTGGTACAATTTGATTTTCAAATTTTCCTTCTGCCATTGCTTTTAAAGCTTTTTGGTGGGAGTTGAAGGAGAATTCATCTTGATCTTCTCTTGAAATTGCAAATTGTTTGGCAACAGCTTCAGCAGTTAAACCCATTCCCCAATAATAATCTTCGTGCCCTTCTTTTGTTATGGCATAATCTGGGGTGGGTTTGTAGCCACCCATCGGAATAAAACTCATGCTTTCGGCACCACCTGCAATAATGCAATCTGCCATTCCACTTTGGATTTTTGCAGTCGCCATTCCGATAGTTTCCAATCCGGAAGCACAATACCTGTTTACGGTAACCCCAGGAACATCAGTCACTTTTAACCCCATTAAGGATATTAAACGTCCAACATTCAAACCTTGTTCGGCTTCGGGCATGGCATTACCAACCATTACATCGTCTATTCGAGTTTTGTCAAAATCAGGTAAATCCTTCATCATAAATTGGATGGTTTCAGCTGCCAATTCATCGGGACGTTTAAATCGAAATACCCCTTTTGGAGCTTTTCCAACTGCAGTTCTGTATGCTTTTACTATATAGGCTGTTTTCATTTTTTTTATTTTAAATTTTAAATTATGAATTTATAATTCACAAAATTAATTACGAAGCGGTTTTCCTTTGGTTAACATAAACTGAATACGCTCCAATGTTTTTCTTTCCATGCAAAGCGATAAAAATGCTTCTCTTTCAATATCTAATAAATATTGTTCGCTAACTAATGTCGGTTCCGATAAATCGCCACCGGCCATTACATAAGCTAGTTTATTGGCAATTTTCAAATCGTGTTCGGATATGTATTTTCCAGCTACCATTTGATTGGTTCCCACTAAGAACATTCCAAGGGCTTGTTTTCCTAAAACTTTAATGTCTGTTCTTCTAATCGGTTGGGTGTAGCCTTGATCTGCCATTTGCATAGCAACTTGTTTTGCTACTGCAATTTGACGGTCTTTATTCACCACTACAATATCTTTACCTTTTTGTAAGACGCCTAAATCAAATGCTTCATAAGCAGAGGTTGCTACTTTTGCCATTCCGATTGTAAGAAAATACTCTTGTAGCACATTCAGTTCTACATCATTTTTTCTATATAAATCGGAGGCACGCAAAGTCATTTCTTTTGAACCTCCGCCACCAGGAATTACACCTACACCAAATTCAACCAATCCAATATAGGATTCTGCTGCAGCAACTACGCGATCGGCATGCATGCTCATTTCGCAACCACCGCCTAATGTCAATCCGTGTGGGGCAACAATTACCGGGATGGAGGAGTAGCGCACGCGCATCATGGTGTCTTGAAAGTATTTTATTGCCATGTTTAATTCGTCGTATTCTTGTTCTACGGCCATCATGAATATCATTCCGATGTTGGCACCCACGGTGAAATTAGCTCCTTGGTTTCCAATTACTAATCCGCGGTATTCTTTTTCAGCAAGATCAATTGCTTTATTAATTCCGGCTAATACTCCGCCACCAATGGTATTCATCTTCGAATGGAATTCTAAATTCAAAATCCCATCTCCTAAATCAATAATACTGGCATCCAAATTACTCCATATTGTATTGCTTTCGCGAATGTTATCTAAAATAATAAAGGCATCTTGCCCCGGAACTTTCTCTTGCGATTTGGTTGCAATATTGTAATAATGTGTAGCTCCGTTTTTTACAGTGTAAAAAGTAGAATTTCCAGAAGCTAACATTTCATTTACCCATTCAGCAGAGGTGTATCCTTCGGCTTTCATTAATTCGATCGCATTTTCAATTCCAATGGCATCCCAAATTTCAAAGGGTCCATTTTCCCAACCAAATCCAGCTTTCATAGCATCATCAATTTTGTAAAAATCATCAGCTATTTCTGGGATTCTATTGGAGCAATACGAAAACATTGCAGCAAAACTTTTTCTGTAAAATTCTCCTGCTTTATCTTTTCCATTAACCAATACTTTAAATCGATCAATCGGTTTTTCTATGGTTTTAGTTAATTCTAAAGTTGCAAAAGAGGCTTTCTTTGCAGCTCGGTATTCTAAGGTAGTTAAATCTAAAGATAGAATTTCTTTCCCAACTTTTTTGTAAAACCCTTGTCCAGTTTTACTACCCAACCAATTGTTTTCCATCATTTTGGAAATAAAATCGGGAAGTTGGAATAAATCGTGTGCTTCATCATTTGGGCAACCTTCATACAAACCATTAGCCACATGAACTAAAGTGTCCAACCCAACTACATCAACTGTTCTAAAAGTGGCCGACTTAGGTCTTCCAATTACGGGACCTGTTAGTTTATCTACTTCTTCAATAGTTAGTCCCATTTCTTTTACCAAATGAAACAAACTCTGAATTCCGAAAATTCCAATTCGGTTTCCGATAAATGCAGGAGTGTCTTTTGCTACGACCGATGTTTTTCCTAAAAATTGCGAACCATAATTCGTTAAGAATTCTAAAACTTCTGGAGTTGTTTTCGGACCCGGAATGATTTCGAATAATTTCAAATAACGAGCAGGATTAAAGAAATGAGTCCCGCAAAAATGCGCTTGAAAATCATCGCTTCTGCCTTCACTCATGAATTTAATAGGAATTCCGGAGGTATTTGAAGTGATTATTGTTCCAGGTTTACGGAATTTTTCTATTTGTTCAAATACTTGTTTTTTGATATCCAAACGCTCTACAACCACCTCAATAATCCAATCGCATGATGCTATTTCAGGGAGATTGTCGGTTGTGTTTCCGGTTGTGATTCTGTTGGCAAACTTTTGACTGTAAATAGGAGAGGGGTTTGATTTAAAAGCATTCGCCAAATGGTCATTAGCAATTCGGTTGCGAACTGCTTTGCTTTCTAGGGTCAATCCTTTCTTATCTTCGGCTTCGGTTAATGAATTTGGGATAATATCCAACAGCAATACCTCAACACCAATATTAGCAAAATGGCATGCAATTCCAGATCCCATTATCCCCGAACCGATAACCGCTACTTTTTTTATAATTCTTTTCATTTTTTATTTGAATGTGGTTCAAAAAATCTTTTTCTCAGTAATTAATTCGTTAATCATTTCGGTAACTTCCATAAAATGATTCAGTTTTTCTTCAGGTATATTTTTCTTAATCGTTTCATTAAATTTCAAAACGGTTTCTTTAGATAATTCTCTTTTTTCTTTACCAAGTGGAGTTAGGTAAATCAATACACCTCGACCGTCCTCAGGATTTTTTTTTCGGGTAATTAATCCTTTTTCTTCTAATGTTTTTAGGGTTCGAGTTAATGAAGTAGGTTCCATTCCCATTCGGTTACTGATATAGGTTGATGGTGTTCCGTTTTCTTTATCTATACTTAATAATGCAAATCCAATAGCCATCGATCCATCAAATTTTGAAGCCTCTTCATTGTACATCCTTGAAACTGCCTGCCAAGTGGATCTCAGTAAATAGTCAATTGTTTTTTCTTTCATCAGAATTAATTATTAAATCAAATATACAAATAATTTATTATGCGCGCATAATAAATTTAAATAATATTAACATTTATTGCTTTTGAATTTTGTTTTAAGTCAATTATCCGTTTTTTTAGTGAATATTAATACAGCCCCTTAATATTATAAATATTTTTTTTGTAGGAATAAATACACATAATCGTTTAATTAATTATACATTCACAACTTGTTAATAAAGTAAAAAATATTAAATAATTTAAGTGTTATTTAATGGATTTTATGAATTGTTAAGAAGTTGTTTTGAAATTCAACTTTTTAATTGGTTACGGATAATAATATAAAAGTTGAATTAAGTTAGTTTCTTTCAACTAAATGAGGTTGTATTGAAATCTATTCGTAAATTAAAGTAAAATCTAAATTTAAAACTGAATTTAAATTGTTTAGTAATTTTATATGAGTAAAAATACCGTTCTTGTTATTGGTTCAGAATTACAGCTTTCTCAAAATATTCAAAGTATTTTAGAAAATGAAGGCTATGAAGTAGTTCTAAACATGGTAATTACAACTACTATTTTACAACAAATAGAAACAATAAAACCCCAGCTGGTTTTGATAGACAATGATATCAAGGGGAAAATAACAGCTACTGAAATTGGTAAATATTTATTGAATGCCGATTTAATTCCGTTTATGTATATTTCAACAAACGCAGACAATATCACTTTAGAAGAAATAAAAGTAACTCGACCTTATGGTTTTTTAGTGAAACCCGTTCGGAAAACAGAATTGAATGCATTGGTAAAAATCATACTTTACAATTATTCCCACAAGCATTTGGATTTACTAAAAACGGATAAAAAAGTAATTGAAGATGTTCCGTATCGTATTCGACATGTAATTAATTACATCAATGATAACATTTATGAAAAAATCGATATTGATGAATTAGCAAAGTTAACCAAATGGAAAAAGCATCACTTTATTCGAATTTTTTCAAGTATTATTGGAAATACGCCTTACCAATATATCTTGTTTCACAAAATGGAAATTGCTAAGGCATTGATTGAAGAAACTGATCAGCCGATAAATGAAATTGCCTTCGATTTAGGATTTGTTAATTACAGCAACTTTGGACATGTTTTTAAGAAAATCTGCCACACTTCGCCAGAGAACTATCGCAAAACAAAAAAGGCAAAAATTGCAATTGAATTATTGTAGCGAATTAGTATTTTCCACTTAAAAGTGCTCCACCAATACTTGATTTTGCTTCAATTCCAATTTTTTTCATCATTTCATAGGTAGTACAAACTGCTGCCGATGTCACTGGAATACCACATTCTGCTTGAATTAAATCGATCGCTTCCAAGGAAGGCATTTGAACGCATGCCGACGCTACCAACACATCTACATCGGTCAAATCCAATTGTTTGTATATTTCCAATAAGTTTATTGGGTTTTGAGCAGCTACTTCTAAATTATCTGGAATTTCAAGTGCGATACTTTGTTTTACTTTAATTCCTTGGTGTTCAATATAATCGACAACCATATCGGTTAATGGGCGCATGTATGGTGTAATAATCGAAATTTGTTTGGCACCTAAAACTTTTAATCCATTTATTAATGCTCCTGCAGAAGTTACAATTGGAGTAGGGAAGTCATTCGCTACTGTTTCTTGGTGTAAATTTACCTCTGAAACACAATGGTAACCGCGACCCATGCTCATAATGGCAACCAAACACGCATATCCCATAACATCTACATGCGCATCTGAAAGTTCTTGGGCACATTTCAAACTCATGGCATCCATGGCTTCTAGCTCTTCTTTGGTCACTTTTTTCATTCGCATTCTACTGCTATGAAACGTAAAACGCTCCGGTAAAATGGTTTCTCTCGCCTTAAATATGGCTGGTATTTCGGTTTCCATCGTCACATTGGAAGAAGGAACTATTTGTCCTATTCTGTATTTCATTTATTTTAGTTAAACGCAAAGACGCTAAGGTTTTCGCAAAGTTCGCAAATGATTAATCTTTAAATTTAATAAAGTTATGCATTAATTGATCCAAATCTGTGTTTGATTTAGGTTCGTTTTTAAAACTTAAATTAAGCACTAATGGTTGATTATTAACCATTCCAGAAGCCAATACTTTATATTTTAAATTGGAGTTTATTATTTTATAAATTTTTCCTTTAAATATTGATCCATTAGATATAAAACTGATTTCTGAGATTTCTTTTGCTTTAGTTTGAACTTCAAATTGTTTTATTAGTTGATATTGAACATTTTGATCAAACATCTCTTTTGAAAGATATAACCATTGAGCTGAAAAATTCTCATTTTCAATTTCGTATTCTGAATTAGCAATATAATTTGCAGGAACTTCAATTTCAACGTTAGCATAATTCACTTTTTTAATAATTGTATTTTGTGAATAGGTATTTAAACAAATGGAAATAAATGCAATTAATGTAATTTTTAATTTCATAATTATATTTCTTTAACTGTATTCACTATTGTTCCAATTCCTTCCACACAGGCTTCCACCACATCGCCATCATACATCCATTCTTGAGGATCTCTACCGGCGCCCACGCCTGATGGTGTTCCTGTTGCAATAATATCTCCAGGTTCAAGAGTAAACACAATGCTTAAATCTTCAATTAAATCATTGATATTGAAAAGCATAAACTGAGTGTTCGAATTTTGTTTTTCAACTCCGTTAACCTTTAACGATAAGTTCAAGTTATGCGGATTTTCGATTTCGTCTTTGGTTACCAAATAAGGGCCCATAGGCGCAAAAGTATCTTGCCCTTTTGAAACAATCCATTGGCCTTCTCTACGACAATCACGAGCAGAAATATCGTTGATTACGGTATAACCAAATACAAAATCCAACGCATCAGCATTTGCAACGTATTTTCCTTTTTTACCAATCACGACAGCCAATTCTACTTCCCAATCCAATTGAGAAGTTAGTTTGGTGTTTTTAATGATTTGGGTATTGGTTGCTGTAACCGTTGTAGGCGGTTTCGAAAAGATAATTGGTTTTTGAGGTAATTTACCGGTTGTGTCTAATGTTCTTGCACTTTCGGCAACGTGTTCGGTGTAATTCAATCCGATTCCGATGATGTTCTTTCTCGGTTTTTCAATCGGAGCAAGTAGAGTAACTTCACTCATTTCGTAGGAAATTTCTTCAAAGAAGTTCTCTGGAGTTTCCGCAATCATTTCAGTAATTTCTTCAATGATTTCGAATCCCAAGTCTATTAAATCAAGCATTTCATTTGGAAGCGGAAAATTGGAAATATCTCCAAAATCTTCCATGTCGATTACTTGATTGTTATGAAGAAAACCCAATCGAGGTTCTGTGTCTGCTGTTTTGTATGTAAGTAGTTTCATTTTTTATATGGTTCGAAGTTGCTAAGTAACTAAGTTTTATTATTGAATCAATTGATGTCCGTTATTTTCTAAATAGTCTCTTCCTTGAAATAGTCCCAATCCTTCAATTACCGGTAAATCATTAAAATTGAAAAGACAAGCATCTTCGGTTTCTGAAAGATTATGATGTTCGTGCCAAGCCCAACTCGGGACACAGAAAATATCGCGCTCTTTCCAATCGAATCGTTTACCATTAATGA
The DNA here is from genome assembly GCF_046073885.1 of Flavobacterium sp. Taxonomy (GTDB): domain Bacteria; phylum Bacteroidota; class Bacteroidia; order Flavobacteriales; family Flavobacteriaceae; genus Flavobacterium. Next base: position 26,212 of record NZ_JBJTND010000007.1, on the reverse strand, counting down.
TGGAATAGCCTTTTCCTTTGGCGCATTGGTAAACAAAAGATCCGGTGTGTTTATGGGCTTTTCCTTTAAATCCTGCCGGTAACAATTGCATAGCCGCACCCATAGTTTGCATCACATGACCACCTGTTAAAGGATTGGAATACTGCATTAAGATTCCGTCAAACGGATTGATTTCGTTCACTTTTGCTACTTCCAATAAATTTGGATAGACATATTTCCAAGAATATTTAAAAAGAGGCGAGTAAGGTTTGTTCCAAGTTGTATCTGCCGGAATTAATCCTGCGCCACCAAAAGTCATTGGAGAATGATTGATAGGTTTTGTTAAAGGTTGTTTCCCATCATAAACGGCATAATCATTTGCTTCCAAAGCATTAACCAAAGGAATATCCAAACCATCTTGCCAAATACAAGTTTCACCATCTGCTTCAACACCATGCTCGTGCCAAGTGGAATTGGGTGTAATTACAAAATCGTTCACTTCCAACATGATTTTGTTTCCATCTACAACAGTGTATCCTTTGCTTCCTTCCATTATGAAACGCAATGCAGAAGCACGGTGACGGTGTGCCGAAGTGCTTTCGCCAGGACGGGTTACTTGAATTCCGGTATACAACCAACCTACAGCAGCCGACACGTCTTTTCGTTTGTCATTTACTAAATAAACCACACGACGACCGGCCTGTTCTGGGGTAACTAATTCGGAGGACTTTAAGACTAAGGCTCTCAAATCATCATATTTCCATAGCATTGGAACTGAGGTAGATCGTGGTTCCCAAGGTTCAATATCATTGGCAACTGTCCATAATGCACCTGCACCAAGCGTTTCTAATTCTTTGTAATAGGCCTCCAATTCAGGTGAATCCTGAACTCGAGCTCTTCCGTAAACATCATCTGAAAATTTATCTTCCATAATAAGTTGGCTTAATACTATTTTTTATTAAATTCTTCATGATTGTCAATAAAAGTGATTTTTCTGGTTGGAGCTGTGTTCACTCGTAAATCAAAAATATCAAATCGGTTGTAATGTCCTAAAATGTCGTGCATTTGCTTCGGTTGAATGCATTTTTCCAAATCAATATATGCATAGATCATTCCTTCTTCGTCAATTAATGGAGTTCCTATTACGGTGCCATTCGGACCAATAAATCCAGAGAAAGCAGAATTTTTTCTAGTCAGCAATTCATCAACATTTGGAACATCTGCTCGTAAAGCGTCTTTAATTTCTTGCGAAATGGTAGAACACGAAACGATTGTAAATAATTTTCCTTCAAATGAATGGGCTGCCGCACGAATTTTAATAGCTTCAGCCATGTCATAATCCGGTGGGGCAACCGGTAACGAAATGTAATTGGCGATATGAATTAATTCGCCTTGCGACAGCAAAGTGAATCGTGCCAAAGTATTGGTGTTTTCACCACAAGCTAAGGTTCCAATCGGACCAATTTCGGTATTGTATACTTTTAATGACGAACCATCGCCGGAGGTCCAAGTTAGTTTTTCCGCCCAAGTTGGTACTAATTTTCGGTGTTTGCCAATTAGATTTCCGTGGTTATCAATAATTAAATTGGTGTTGTAAATTTCACCATAGCTATCTCCGCGTTCGTTGATTCCAATAACAATATGAATGTTATTATCTTTTGCCGCTTGAAATAAGGGTTGCATGGATTCGTCAGAAACAGCAACCGAATTTTTATACAATTCTTCATACCATTTACTCCCTTGTACCGGAGTCATGATCCAATTCCAATACGGATAACCTGCTACAAAAACTTCTGGGAAAGCAATTAGTTGTGCGCCGTTGTTACTCGCTTCTTTTATGAAAGTGATTGCTTTTTCAATCGTTTTTTCTACATTTAAAAAAACGGGTGACGTTTGAACGGTGGCGGCTTTGAATTTGTTGAAATCCATTTTGTTAAATTATATTATAAATGAAGCTATTTTATTTTTCATTTCTTCAGAAAAAGGAGCCGCTTTAATATCGGTACGATCTTCATTAAATGCAACATTAACTAGAGTCACTTCGCCTTCTAAGCAAATAGCATTTTTCTCATCTTCAAATGAAAATCCGCAAAGAATGGAAGCACCACCTAAATTTTTTACCCATAATTTTTTAGTTAAGATTTCTCCCAAGCGGGCAGCTTTTTTGAATTGTACTTTCAAATCAACGGTTGGAATTCCATTAGTTTCGTGCATTTTTGAAAACGGACGCTCTAATGCTTCTTCAAACCAATCTTCGACTAAGCAATTCAGCATTTCTAGAAATCTAGGATAGAAAACTATTCCTGCATAATCTACATGCTGAAAACGAATTTTTTCTTGTTTTATAAAGGGTTGGTTCATTATTGTTTTATGAATTTAAATTGATATTTATTTTCTCCAGAAAAAACTTCAAGAATATAATATCCAGAGGATAATCTCTCTACATTTATATGTGTTTCTGATTGTTTTTGATCCATTATTATTTTACCACAAATATCAGAAATAACTATTTTATCTATTGATAAATTATTGTCAAGTTTTATATTTAATAGGTTATTTGCAGGATTTGGATAAACTAAAAATTGATTATGAGTGAATTCAGTATTGAATAAAGAATCAGGAGTAAGTTTTATAATCCACGCATCCCAAAGGCCATTATTTACAGTTACATTACCATTACTTGAAGTACTTATACCTGAAATAATATATCCATTATCATTTGTGATTTCAATATTACTCGCGGTTTCAGATTCAGTACCTCCGAAACATTTTTTCCATAATACTATACCAATGCTGTTTAATCTTATCAGCCAATAATCGCTAATGTATTGTGAATGATTTCCAGTAACATCACCATCATTTGATGTTGTAGAACCTAAAATAATATACCCTCCGTCTGCAGTTGTTTTTACCGATACCCCATTATCATTAATCGTACCCCCTAAAGATTTTTGCCATTGTATATTTCCGCTACTGTCTGCTTTCATTACCCACAAATCCGAGTTACCATTACCGCTAGTATCTGAAGGAAATCCGTGATGTCCTGAAACATCCAAGTCATTACTTAATGAACCACCAATAAGTACAAATCCCGAATCACTTGTTGGAGCTATTTCACCAGCACTTTCACTATAGGATCCACCATAATGTCTTTGAAATAAAACGTTGTTGCCTAAGCTGTCTATTTTTTTAACAAAAATATCGCTATAATATGTAGTTACGTTACCCTCAGTAATACCATTAGGAGAAGATGCAACATATTCAATTAAAAAAGAATTGTCGAGAGTTTGCTTTATATTTATTTTGTATCCAGTTGAATAGATATTATCTTGAAAAGATTTTTGCCAAATTATGTTTCCTTCTGCGTTTAATTTTAATATCCAACATCCCGAATTTGGTAGAACGGCAGTAACATCTCCATCGTGAGAACCGCTATATCCAGCTAAAGCATAACCTCCATCTGAAGTATTGATAACTGTATCGCAATAATCATCCAGACTTCCGCCGAAACATTTTTTCCACTCTACATCCCCCAAAGGATTTAATTTTATTATTAGGTAATCTTTATTTCCGTGGTTGCCTATAGCATCAAAATCGGTAGAAGCAGTATAACCTGCAACTAAATATCCACCATCAGATGTTGTTACAATACTTCGCCCGTAATCCAATGCAGTTCCTCCTAATAATTTTTGCCATTCTAATTCTCCTGTTGAATTTATTTTAATGACCGAAATATCAAATGATCCATGATTATTTATGCAGTTACCTGTTGTTGAGTTTGTTGATCCTACTAAAATATAGCCTCCTTCAGGAGTTTGTTTTATTTCTGCAGTGTAATCATTATTACTCTCGCCAAAAGATTTTTGCCACTGAATAGCAGGTGCCTGAGCAAAACAAGTAATGCTAAATAAAAAGAGTAATAGTTTTTTCATAAATTTTTCAATTAAAATTTATTTCGTTGAGCTTCTTTTTTGAATTATACTTTCAAATCTACTATTGTAATTCTTTTGGTTTCATGCTGAAAACGAATTTTTTCTTGTTATATAAAGGGTTGGTTCAACTTACTTTAATTTAAATCGTTGTATTTTTCCGGTTTCAGTTTTTGGCAAAGCCTCAGTAAAATTAATTACTCTTGGATATTTGTAGGGCGCAGCCACTTCTTTAAACCAATGTTGGATTCTGTTTTTCATCGCATCTGAAGCTTTATCTTTATCTTTCAATACAATATGCGCGCAAACCAACATACCGCGTTCTTCATCGGGTAAACCCACAACAGCACATTCTAGAATATCCTCGTGAGTCAAAAGTACGCTTTCTACTTCAATTGCAGCAATGTTGTATCCAGAAGAAATGATCATATCATCGCCACGAGCCACAAACCAAAGGTATCCTTCATCGTCTTTTCTAAAAATATCACCGGTAATATTCCATCCGTTTTCAACATATTCTCGTTGCTTGTCCTCACGATTTAAATATTTACAACCTGTAATTCCTCTCACGGCTAATCTTCCAGGTTCGTTGGTTGGCATTTCGTTTCCGTTAAGGTCAATTATTTTGGCTTCATAACCTGTTATCGGTAATCCGGTGGCTCCAGGTTTCATGTTTTCTTCATTGGAAGAAATGAAAATATGCAGCATTTCTGTAGCTCCAATTCCGTCAATTATCTTTAATCCGGTAGCATCGTACCAATCTTGCCAAACTTTTAAAGGCAAAGTTTCTCCTGCCGAAACACATTTTCGCAAACTAGAAATATCGTATTCTTTTACTTTGGTTGTGATGATTCTCCAAGCAGTTGGAGCGGTAAAGCAAATGGTGATTTTATGTTCTTGTATTGCATTTAATATTACATCAGGGCTTGGTTTTTCAATTAAAAAAGTCGAAGCACCAAAATACATGGGAAACAAAACCAATCCACCTAATCCAAAGGTAAAACCGATTGGAGGGCTTCCAGTGAAAATATCATTGGAAGTAGGTTGCAAAGAATATCTTGGAAAACACTCACAAATATTTAAAATGTCTTTGTGGAAATGTGAAGTCATTTTGGGTAATCCTGTTGTTCCTGAGGTAAATCCAATGAGTGCAACGCTATCTTTATTGGTATTATAATTAGAAAAAGTAGTAGGTTTTGACTTCATCAATTCCTCCAATTGAGAATTTCCATAAATACAGATTTGTTTTAGATATTCAGATTTCACCTGCATCATTTCCTCTTCCAACTCTTTATCGCAAAACGCATGAGAAATTTGTGCGCAATCAATAATTGTGGTCAGTTCTTTCTCTCTAAGTAGCGGCATGGTAGCAACAACTACACCTCCTGCTTTTAATACGGCATACCAACAAGCGACCATCATTGGGTTATTTGCTGAACGAATCAGTACCCGATTTCCCGATTTGAAATTTAAATCTTCAACCAATACGTGTGCTATTTGATTTGCCTTTTCAAATAGTTCTTGATAGGTCCATGTTGCATCAAAAGTTCGGATGCAAACGCTATTGCCGCGACCTTCTTTAATATGATTGTCCAACAATTTATCTACACAATTCAGTATTTCTGGATGTTGAAATTGAGGTAAATCGGTAAATAGATAATCAGGTTGTAATTCCTGATTTGGTAAATTGTCATGAGCAAAATTATCTAAATAAGGCATCATTTTATTTCTTATTACTTTTTGGTTTCAATGCTTTTTTCATTCCTTCCAATTGTTTTCTTTCGGCTGCTTTTAAAGGATATAAATGGGATATTCCTGCTTTGTAGGAATTTGGAATTTCTGTTTCTAATTGTTCGTAGGCTTGAGCATTTCGAACAAAATAAGGATCCAACAACAAAGGTCTTCCAAGTGCTACAATATCGGCTCTTCCATTAAGAATAATGGTGTTAATTTGATCAATGTCTTGAATATAACCCGCAGTAATAGTTGGAATATGAACGGTATTTCGAACGGCATCAGCAAAAGGCGTTTGCCACATTCTACCCGTTTGGGGCTTTTGATTTGCCACGGTGTTACCCGTTGAAACATTAATAATATCGGCGCCCGCTTTCTTGAATTCAGAGGCTATTGTAAATACATGTGCTTCAGAAATACCGTCTTCAGCCCAATCGGTTGCAGAAATTCGAACGGACATTGGTTTTTCTTTTGGAAAAACGGCACGCATTTCGTTAAAAACACGTAATGGAAATTTCAATCTATTTTCAATGCTTCCGCCAAATTCATCTTTTCTTTTATTTGTAAGTGGAGATAGGAAGGAAGCCAATAAAAATCCATGATGCGCTTGTAATTCGATTAAATCAAAACCTGCTTCATTTGCATTTTTAGTAGCCTGAACAAACTCAGAAACAATTTGATCCATATCGGAAACAGACATTTCTTTTGGTACTGCAAATTTTTCAGTATAGGCTAAAGGTGAAGCAGAAAGTAATTCCCAACTATCTTGTAATGGTTCGCCACCTTCCCATGGTTTTTTGGTAGCACCTTTTCTGCCTGAATGACCCAGTTGAATTCCGATTTTAGTTTGCGTATTTTTATGAATAAAATCAGTTATTTTTTTCCATTCAACTAATTGATTGTCATTATATATTCCTGTACAACCTAAAGTTATTCTTCCTGTTTCTGATATTGCTGTTAATTCGGTTAATATCAATCCTAAACCACTTAAAGCTCTTGAAGTATAATGTTGAAAATGCCAATCATTTACAACCCCATCTTCGGCTTGATATTGCCCCATTGGAGCCATTGCAATTCTATTTTGCAATTCTAAATCACGTAATTTAAATTTAGAAAAAGCAGCAGGAGCAGAGAGTTGATTGTTGTTGAACTCTGCCAATACTTTGTCGGTGAATGATTTATCGCGTAATCTTAGATTTTCATACGTCACTTTTTTAGATCGAGTCATGCATCCAAAAGCAAATTGGTAAAAAGGATGTTGCATGTTGCGATCCATATTTTCAAACCAATCTAGCGAAACTAAAGCCGCATGCTGTATCATTTCTACCGTATTTCTTCTAAATATATCATATTGCTGAAACGCCGCTTGCACATCAGTTGGATTTGCAATTACTGCATCGGATAAACCAATCGCACAGTCCATTGCTAATTTAGTTCCAGAACCAATAGAGTAGTGGGCTGTAGCTTTAGCATCGCCTAGTAAAACGATATTTTTATGGTACCAATTTTCGTTGGTTACATGTGGAAATTGACGCCAATGTGATTTATTGGTAAGCAATGGATGTCCATCCAATTCTTCTTTAAATAGTTCGGAAATTTTTGCAATGGTATCTTCTTCATTAGTTACTTCAAAACCATGTTTTTCCCAGGTTTCATTGCTGCATTCGAAAATCCAAGTACTTCGATTTTCTTCGTATTGGTAGGAATGGGCAACAATTGTTCCATGTGGGGTTTCTCTGAAAAAATAAGTAAATGCATCCAAGGGTTTGGTTGATCCCAACCACACAAATCGGTTTTTCTTTAAAGCAATTTTGGTTCCAAATTCTTTCTCGTATTTAGTTCTAATTCCACTTGAAATTCCATCGGAAGCAAGAATAATATCGGCATCGGCATATTGAGATAAATCATCAATATTTTGTTCAAAATGTAAATTCACACCTTCTTCAAGGCATCTTTGTTGCAGTAATTGCAATAAGGTTTTTCGAGAACAGCCGCAAAATCCGTTTCCGGCAATGCTAACTTGCTCGCCATTTCTTGCTACAATTATGTCATCCCAATAAGCAAATTTGCTTCGAATTAATTCGTACGACTGCATGTCGCGTTTTAAGAATTCACCTAACGTTTCATCTGAAAAAACAACTCCAAATCCAAAACTATCATCGGGTTTGTTGCGTTCGTAGATATCTATTTGGCAATGCGGCATTGCTTTTTTGGTAAGAATCGAAAAGTAAAGTCCGCCAGGACCACCGCCAATAACTGCTATTTTCATATTTTAATTTCTTTTAACAGAAAAAATTTCTCCTATTTTACTGTAATTGGAGCCTGCTAAACGCGCAATTGGTTTATAGGTTTCCAAATTTATTTTATAATCATCAAGTAGCACAGAATCATCATAATGCATGTGAATTATTCTACCAATAAGCACGCATGCACCCCCTTGTTTGTGGTCTTCTAAAAAATAATGGTGTGTCAATTCACATTCTAAATGTATCGGACTTTCTTTAACACGCTTTGGTTTTACTGCAATAGATGGTACAGGAGTTACGCCAACCAACTCAAATTCATCAACATCAGGGGTAACCGATTGTGCTGTAGCATTCATTTGTTCAACGAGCGTTTCGGTGACCATATTTACCACAAATTGTTTGTTGATTAAAATGTTGTTTAAAGTGTCTTTATTGGAATTGGCATCTCTGCGCGTAGAGAACATAATATGAGGCGGGTCATCTCCAACCATATTAAAATATGAAAATGGAGCAAGGTTATTAATGCCATTTTCATCCACAGTGGAAACCCAAGCAATGGGTCTGGGAATTATGGTTCCGGTGAGCAATTTATAAATTGCTTTGGTTTCTAAGGTTTCAGGATTAAATTCCATTCTTCATTGTATTTGTACAAATTAAAGATATTTTTTGGAATTTTTTTAGCTGATTTGCAATTTATATGCAATAAAAATTGATAATTAGTATTTTATTTTTTTAAAAATAAAACGTTCTAAGAATTATAAATTTTGTTGTACAACTGAATGTATTTTTCTTTAATAATTTTTCGTTTCAATTTTAAGGTAGGAGTAAGTTCACCACCATCAATGCTCCATACATTTGGAGTCAATTCAAATCGTTTAACTTTCTCCCAATTACCGAATTTCTCATTGTAGAAATCAACTTCTTCTTGAATTTTTTGAATCACATTGAAATTTGAAATTAAATCTTCATTAGAATCTCCAATTGCAATCCCTTCATTTTCTGCCCATGTTCTAATGTAGCCAAAGTTAGGCTGAATAAAGGCTCCTGGCATTTTTTCACCATCTCCAATAACCATAATTTGCTCAATGAAAAGGGATTGTTTTATTGTGTTTTCAATATTTTGAGGAGCGATATATTTTCCTCCCGATGTTTTAAATATTTCTTTTTTACGATCGGTTATTTTTAAGAAACCTTCCGAATCTATTTCACCTATATCACCCGTATGAAAATAGCCGTCAACAATAACTTCATTGGTTAATTTTTCATCTTTAAAATATCCCATCATAACATTCGATCCTTTGCAAAGTATTTCTCCGTCACTTGCAATTTTAATTTCAACATTTTGTATTGCTTTACCAACGGTTCCAATCTTAAATAATCTGTTTCTTTTATCGTTTACAGTGATTACCGGAGATGTCTCGGTTAACCCATAACCTTCCATAACAGGCATTTCAGCAGCAGCAAATACTCTTGTCAGTCTTTGTTGTAAAGCAGCACTACCCGAAACCAATACGTTTAGATTTCCTCCAAGACCTGCTTTCCATTTGCTAAAAATTAATTTACGAGCTAATTTCAATTGCAATTCATACCAAATTCCATTGGCTCCATAAGGTTCGTATCTCAAGCCTAAATTAACTGCCCAAAAGAATAATTTTCTTTTAATACCAGTTAAGGCAGATCCTTTTTCAATTATTCTATCGTACACTTTTTCTAATAATCTAGGAACTACTGAGAACACAGTAGGTTTTACTTCTGCAATGTTTTCTGAAAGTTTGTCAATGCTTTCGGCAAAATATATAGAAACTGAATAATATTGATAGATGTATAAAATGACTCTTTCAAAAATATGACAAATAGGCAAAAAGCTTAGCGCAACACTGGTTCCTTCTTCAAATGGAATTCTAGGCGAACTGTCTAAAACATTGGAAACAATATTATGGTGCGATAGCATAACGCCTTTAGGTTTTCCCGTTGTTCCAGATGTGTAGATTATCGTTGCTAATTCTTCTGGCTTTACATTTTCTTTGCGATCTTCAACTTCATTTTGATTTGATGTATCTTCACCTAATTCTAATAATTCAGTCCAAGACTTACAACCATTAATGTTGTTAAAGGAATATACCTCTTTTAAATTGGGAACATTTTGCTTAATGGAGTTTACCTTATTTAATACTTCCTCATCCGATACAAAACAATAACTGGATTCACTATGCACAAGAATATATTCGTAATCTTCTGCGGTTATGGTTGGATATATGGGCACAGTTTGAGCTCCAGTTTGAAGAACTCCAATATCCATAATATTCCATTCTGTTCTATTATTGGAAGAAATTATAGCAATTTTATCATTTTTCGCTACCCCGAGTCGAAGCAATGCTCTTGAAATTGCATTTGCTTTATTGATATATTCTTGAGTGGATGTTTCTACCCATTTTCCATCGTATTTAGTAACTAAACAGTTTTTTATGTTGTTTTTTTGTAATTGATAATAGGGAAAATCGAAAAGTCGGGTAATGTTTGTCATTCTATAAGGTATGGTAATTTTATGCAAATTAATTAATAATAAATTTATTATCATTATAATTTTAATTAATCTTATAGTATTTAGTAGTTTTGCAAAATAGAACAGCTATAAATTCAAATGAGTATCAAAAAAAAAATAGTAGTTGCAGTACTTATCATTGCATTGATTTTTACCGGGAAATATGTTTATGACCGACATATTAATCATAATTTTATGACTATAACTGAAGGTAAAGTTTATAAAAGTGGTGTGATTCCGCCCGATGAGATTGAAAGTTATGTTAAAAAATACCACATTAAATCAATAATTGATTTACGATTTCCTGGAACTGGAGATGATGTAAATAATCCAGAAATCCCAGCAGAATTAACCGCCGAAAAAGATGCGGTTGCAAAAATCCCAGGGGTTCACTATTTTAATAATGGATCGGATCAAATTCCGAATCAAAAAAACTTAGATGTATTTTTTAAAATCATGGATGATCAATCAAATTATCCTGTTTTGATTCATTGTTATCACGGAATTGGTAGAGCGCAATTGTATTCGGCAATTTATAGAATAGAGTATGAAGGTTTTTCAAATGAAGAAGCGCGAAGTAAAGCCGCATTTCCTGTTTTATTTAGTTCGTTTGATGATGGAAAACCAAAAGGAGAATACCTTAAAGCTTATAAAACTAGAAAGCAATTGTCTAAAAAATAGGAATTTATTAATCTAATATAATTATGAAACACTATCTCTGATAGTGTTTTTTTTATTTAAATAATCTTCAATATGTAATTTATGTAAAAGAAATTATTTTTCATGTAATATTTATTGTTTCCAAACCTTGCAAATTTGTAATATCAAAATGGTTGATATGATTCACTATACTATTGGCTTGGTTATATGGGCAGCGTAGAGTTTACGGAAGACTACGAATACAGGTAAGAGTCAATTCAAGCACAGAAATATTCTTTCTGTGCTTTTTTTTGTATTTAGCTCAATTTTTTTATAGTGAATAGCTCGTTGTGTACTTCCACTTTTGGATACATTCTGAGGGAATAATTTTCGTCGAAATTTTTTCTGTAGTCTAGATTTCGAATTCTGTTTTTCTCATTAATCACCATGGTATTGAATAAAATAAATCCGTTGGTATTTAATATTTTATTTACTCTTTGCGTAAAATGAGGTTCAAATAAAAAGCTAGGCATGGTAGTGTCTTGAAACACATCAATAATAATTAAATCAAAATTATCTTTAGATTTTAAAACAAATTCAAAAGCATCTCCAATTACTATTTCTAAGTTTTTTATCTCATTAATTTTAAAATAGGTATTAGCTATTTCAATGATTTCAGGATCTAATTCAACCCCTATAATTTTTCCGCTAAACTTAATGTCCTCAACTAAAGTTTTTATTACACTTCCTCCAGCAACTCCTAAGACTAATACTTTTTCAAATTTTCTTATACGTTCGTACCCAATATATTTTAATCCTTTTTTTAAAATTCGCTGCAAACTCCCGTAAGAATAATTGGTGTTTTTTGAATCAATTACAAGCTCACCGTTATTCCAAGTTACTTCAATTGAGTTACTTACAGAAGATTTCTTCTTAATCACATTAATAGGAAGAAAATAACTTAAGAATTTGGCGATCATTTTTATATTTTTCTCAAAAATAGCAGAATAATATTAAATTTACACAAAATAATTCAAATGAAAAAACGACTATACAGTTTTATTTTTTACAAGTTATTGGGTTGGAAGTTAATCGGAAATTTTGATCCTAAAATTAAAAAATGTGTTTTCATTGTGATTCCACATACCAGTAATTTGGATTTTTTTATTGCCTTATTGATTCGCGGTATATTGGATATCGAAATCAATTTTGTTGGAAAAAAAGAACTGTTTATTTTTCCTTTTGGTTATTATTTTAGGGCAGTTGGTGGTGCGCCATTAGATCGAAGTGGAGGAAAAAATAATGTTGATGCTTCCGCAGAAGTATTTGCAAAACAGGATGTGTTTCGATTGGCACTTTCTCCAGAAGGGACTAGAAAAAAGGTAAAGGAATTGCGAACAGGTTTTTACTATATTGCATTAAAGGCAAATGTTCCTATAATTCCAGTCGCTTTTGATTTTGGAAAAAAAGAAGTTAAAATAGGTCAGTTATTGACGCCAACAGGCAATTATGAAGAGGACATGAAATTGATATTGCCTTTTTATAAAGGAGTGGTTGGCAAAATAGTAGAACAAAGTTTTATCGTTGAATAAGTAATATGGATTATATTGAATTACATAAGCAGTACAAGGAAAACTCTTTGTTTGGGAGGTACATTACCTTGCGAGATATTGAGCCTATATTAAATAAGTATTCTATTGAAGTAGTTGGAAAATCAGTTTTAGAGAAGCCGATTTATCAATTTCTTGTTGGTTCTGGGAAAACTAAAGTTTTCATGTGGTCTCAAATGCACGGAAACGAAAGTACCACTACCAAGGCAGTTTTTGATTTTATTAATCTGTTACATTCAGATGAGAAAATTGGAATTGAATTACGAAAACAATTTACATTTTGTATTCTACCAATGGTAAATCCTGATGGAGCGGAAGTTTATACTCGTGAGAATGCAAATAATATAGATTTAAATCGGGATTCGGTTGATTTATCCCAACCTGAAAGTAGAATATTACGAAAAGTATTTGATTCTTTTAAGCCTAATTTTTGTTTTAATTTACACGATCAAAGAACAATATATGGTGCTGGAAACGATGGGAATCCTGCGACTGTTTCTTTTTTGGCCCCTTCATATAATGAAGCTAGAGAGGTTAATGGTGTTCGAGCTAAAGCAATGCAAGTAATTGTGGCCATGAATAAAGAGTTGCAAATACACATTCCGGGGCAAGTTGCTCTTTTTGATGACGGATTTAATCCGAATTGCATTGGTGATCAATTTACTTCACAGGGTGTTCCCACAATTTTATTTGAAGCGGGGCATTTTCAAAGTGATTATTATAGAGAATTTACACGAAAAATGATTTTCATTTCATTGATTTCGGGATTGCAACATATTTACGAAATCGATATAGTTGATGATAATTATGCAGAATATTTCCAAATAGCTAAAAATAATGCTGTATTTTATGATTTTCTTTATAAAAATGTCAAAATAAATTATGATGGTAAAAAAATTATTGCGAATTTTGCTGCACAGTTTAAGGAAGAGCTTATTGATGGCAAACTCCAATTTAATGCTTACGTAGTTGAAATTGGAGATTTAAAAGGGAAATTTGGTCATTATGAATACAATGCACACAAAATGTTGTATGAAGATGGTGAAGGAAATTATCCGAAAATAGATCAAAAAGCTAACTTTACTTTGGGTAAAGTAATAAAATTTGAAAACGGAATTAAGAAGTAATCAATTTCCTTTCAGAATTATTTAATTGAACTGATAATTTTTTTATTAATATAAATTTATAGTTATGAGTAAGTTCCGATTAGATGAAGTGGATCATCAAATTTTAGACATGTTGATTGATAATACCAGAATTCCTTTTACGGATATTGCAAAAAAATTATTAATTTCTGCAGGGACAGTTCACGTAAGAGTTAAAAAAATGGAAGATGCAGGAATCATTATGGGTTCTTCATTAACTTTAGATTATGAAAAGCTTGGGTATTCTTTCATTGCTTATGTAGGTGTTTTCTTAAATAACACTTCTCAAACAAAATTTGTTTTAGAAAGAATTAGTGAAATTCCTTTTGTAACGGTTGCTCATGTAACTACAGGAAAGTTTAATATTTTCTGTAAGATTCGTGCAAAAGACACAAAACATGCAAAAGAAGTTATTTTTATGATAGATGATATTGAAGGAGTATACAGAACAGAAACAATGATATCATTAGATGAAAGCATTAATGATAAAAAACGTCTTATGCACACCATTTTCAAAGACATTTAATAATTCAATATGATAAAATAAAACCTCAAGAATTTCTTGAGGTTTTTTATTTAATTTTATTTATTTGCTAAAAAAAAACAAAATGAAGATACATGATGTCAATCCGAATGAATACGGTACTTATCAATACAACTATATAAAACTTGTATCTGACGAATATACACTAGTTGAAGAGTTGGAAATTTCATTACATCGCTTTATCAAATTTGTACAAGATATTCCCATGGATAAATTTGATTATAGTTATACTGAGGGAAAATGGACAATAAAAGATATTATACAACACATTATTGATGCAGAAAGGGTTTTTGCATACCGAGCTTTACGATTTGCCCGAAATGATTCAACCGAATTGCCAGGATACGAAGAAGATGATTTTGCTAAATATGCTAACGGATCTAGAAGAAGTATTATGGAATTATTAAATGAAATGTCTGCTGTTCGCTATGCCACATTGAGTTTGTTTAAATCCTTTGATGCAGAGCAGTTAAGCAGAATTGGAATTGCTTCAAATAATCCAATGTCAGTGCGAGCTGCTGGGTTTTTTATTATTGGTCATCAAAATCACCATCAGCAAGTATTTTCTGAACGGTATTTATAAATTAACTATAAAAAAAACCTCAAGGAAACTTGAGGTTTTTTTATTATTATTATTCGTCTTCGTCTTCAAAATTATCGGAAGTTTCAAAATCTTCTTCATCATCTTCACCGTCATCGGTTCCTCCATTATCTTTCAAAAGATCAACTTCTTCTTCATCATCACCTGGTAAATCATCATCATCAAGATCCAATCCTTTAACAGGAGTGATTGGTTCGATTACTGCATCCAAATCATCTTCCTCAAACTTCTCCATTCTGCTGGCGAGTTTGGTGCTTACTTTAACTAAATAAATTGTATCTTCAGTTCTAACTTCTACAGCTTCAATTAGTTCGTCTTTAGCATTTCTAAAACGAATAATATCAGTACTGTCATATCCATCAGGGAATTTCTCTACTAATAAGTTTAAAATGTCACCGGTTAGCTTGGCATAATCAACAATTATTCTTTTCATAAATAAGGTATTATAAATCTAATAAATAAGCAAAAATTAATGGAGCTACGATAGTTGCATCCGATTCAATAATGTATTTTGGAGTATCAATATCTAATTTACCCCATGTAATTTTTTCATTTGGAACTGCTCCAGAGTACGAACCATAACTTGTTGTCGAGTCAGAAATTTGGCAGAAATAACTCCAAAAAGGGATGTCATGCATTTCCATATCTTGGTATAACATTGGTACCACACAAATAGGAAAATCTCCAGCAATACCACCACCAATTTGAAAGAAACCAACTCCTTTTCCACCTGAATTTTTTGGATACCAATCTGCTAACCACATCATGTATTCAATACCACTTTTCATTGTTGTAGGCTTGAATTCTCCTTTAATACAATACGAAGCAAAAATATTACCCATGGTACTATCTTCCCAACCAGGAACTACAATTGGAAGGTTTTTCTCTGCTGCAGCTATCATCCAAGAATCTTTAGGGTCAATTTCATAATATTGTTCTAAAACTCCTGAATTCAACATTTGATACATAAATTCATGCGGAAAATAACGCTCTCCTTTTGAATCGGCATTATTCCAAATATCAAATAAATGTTTTTGTAATCTTCTAAATGCTTCTTCTTCAGGAATACATGTATCTGTAACTCTGTTGTAGTGATTTTCTAATAAATCCCATTCTTCTTGCGGACTTAAATCTCTGTAATTTGGAACTCTTTTGTAAGAATTGTGAGCAACCAAATTCATAATATCTTCTTCAAGATTGGCCCCTGTACATGAAATAATATGAACTTTATCTTGGCGAATCATTTCGGCAAGTGATTTACCTAACTCTGCAGTACTCATGGCACCAGCAAGTGTAATCATCATTTTTCCATTCTCCAAAAGGTGTTGTTCATATCCTTTTGCAGCATCTACTAATGCAGCAGAATTAAAATGAAGATAATTTTTTTCTAAAAACTGACTTATTGGTCCTTTACTCATTGTTATTGTTTAATTGGGTTGTAATCACTTGGGTTCAAAGAAAAACTATTTTTTTTAATATTTCAAATTTTTGATAATTAATTTTATCGCACTTTATATCCCTAAATACAAGGGTTTAAGTTGCTGATATTAAATAAATTTAAACTAATAATTTGAACTTTTAGATACGCTCTAAACAAAATTATTTTATTGTTTTTTCGTGTATCCTAATATTTTTAACACATCATCCGATGTTTGTTGCTCTGAAAATACTTCGGTTGCAAGGATTCCGTTTTCGTCTCTATCAATTAAGATGTGCTTTGGCTGCGGAATCAAACAGTGGTGTAAACCTCCAAATCCACCAATAGTTTCTTGGTAGGCTCCGGTGTTAAAAAATCCTATGTATAGTGGTTTTTCTTTATTGTATTTTGGCAAATAAATGGCATTCATGTTTTGTTCAGAATTGTAATAATCATCACTATCACAAGTCATTCCGCCAAGAAGGACTCTTTCATATGTGTCATTCCATCTATTAACGGCCAACATGATAAAACGTTTGTTAATTGCCCATGTATCGGGTAATGTTGTAATAAAAGAGCTGTCAATCATATTCCAAGCTTCTCTATCGTTTTGTTGTTTTTGATACAATACTTGATAAATAGCCCCTCCAGATTCTCCAACTGTAAAAGATCCAAATTCTGTAAAAATATTTGGAACGTCTACTTCAGCTTCATCACAAGCAATTTTAATTTGATGGATAATTTCATCAATCATGTATTGGTAATCGTATTCAAAAGCTAAAGAATTTTTAATTGGAAAACCTCCTCCAATGTTCAATCCATCAAGGGTAGGGCATTCTCTCTTTAATGCGATGTATACTTTAATACATTTAACCAATTCGTTCCAGTAATAGGCATTGTCGTTGATTCCGGTGTTGATAAAGAAGTGAAGCATTTTCAACTCTAATTTATCATTTTCTTGAATTTGTTTTTTGTAAAACTGAACAATGTTTTTGTATCCAATTCCTAAACGCGAGGTATAAAACTCAAATTTTGGTTCTTCCTCTGCAGCAATACGAATACCTATTTTAAATTTACCTTTTATTTCAGCTTGAAGTAAATCCAATTCTTCATAATTATCAATTACTGGAATCGTATTCTTGTGTCCGTTATTTATTAATCTTGCAATATTGGTTATGTATTGATCTCTTTTAAATCCATTACATATAATATAGGTGCTTTTATTAATCTTTCCATTTTCCATTAAATTTTCTACAATATTAATGTCAAATGCTGAAGAGGTTTCAATATGTATATTATTTTTAAAAGCTTCATTCATAATGTATTCAAAATGAGAGCTTTTAGTGCAATAACAATAGTAGTATTTACCTTCATATTTATTTTTCTCCATAGCATTACGGAACCAATTTTTGGCCTTTTTAATGTTGTTGGAAATTTGAGGTAAATAAGTGAACTTTAATGGAGTTCCGTATTGCTCAACTAATTTCATCAAATCAATATTGTGAAATTGAAGGGCATTATCTTTATTAAGGCTAAATTCCTCTTGAGGAAAATAGTAAGTTTGATTAATTAAGTCGAAATATTTAGTATTCATTAGGGATGGTATTAGATTAAATAAATGAAATTAAACACGGATTAATTCATTATTCAAACCCTAATATTTGCGTATGCAATTGGTAAGTCAATTGTGATGTATTCAATAATGTTAAAATTTGCAACAACATAAGAAGTTTTAGTATTGTAAATACTAGCGTTACCCTCTGGACAACTTGAAAAATTTGCATCCAGAAACAAAGGAAAACTGTTGTTTTTGTTTTTAATCATCAGCGCAAATTTATAAAATAAAATATGTCATTTGAAAAAAAAATAATTAAAAAATAATCAACTTTGATATTCTTTAAAGCTCTCTATAATTAATTCATTATCAGCAGATTGATTTAAAACTATCGCTCCGATATTTTGAATTAACGCAAATTGTACTTTACCATACTCATTTTTCTTATCGTGAATGAGTAAATTTATTATGGATTCTTGGTCTTTTTTCGAAAAAATAGGTTTTTCATAAATTGCCAAAAGTGTATTTTTTATTTCGCAATAATCTTCCTCGGAAATCAGTTTTTTCTCTTTTGAAATATAACTTTCTAAAATCATTCCAATAGCCACTGCTTCACCATGAAGTAATGGGGTGGAAGTGTCTAAAAAATGACTCTCTATAGCATGTCCTAAGGTGTGACCAAAGTTTAGTGCTTTGCGGATTCCGTTTTCGGTTGGATCCTGAGAAACGATTTCGTTTTTTATTTCAATCGAACGATGGATTAATGTATCGAAATCGTCAAAATTCAATTCATTTAAATTTTTAAACTGAAGCCAATAATTTTTATCATAGATTAATCCGTGCTTAAGCATTTCTGCTAAACCGGATTTCATTTGATTTTGAGGTAATGTTTCTAAAAAATCAGTATCAATTAAAACCAATTTTGGAGGGATAATCACTCCAATTTGATTTTTTAAATTTCCCAGATCAACTCCGTTTTTTCCACCAATTGAAGCGTCTACCATTCCTAATAGTGAAGTGGGAATATTTATAAAATCAATTCCTCTTTTAAATGTAGCAGCCACAAATCCTCCAATATCAGTAATAACACCTCCTCCAAGATTAATGACAGCACTTTTTCTATCTGCACCTAAATCGGAGAGAATGGACCAAATCTCAACACAAGTTGAAATGGTTTTCATTTCTTCGCCTGCTTCAATTTCAATAATTTCAATTGGAATCTCAACCTCTAATTTTGGTAACAGTTTTGGCAAACAAAATTCGTTGGTATGTTCGTCAACTAAAAGGAATAATTTTGAATAATTGCTGTCTGAAATCCAGGCATTAAGCATTTGATAACCCTCTTGGTTGAAATAAATAGAATATTCGCTGGCTTTTATGGATTGCATTTTCTTGTAATTTAAGGTCAAAAATAAGGTTATTTTTAATAAATATTCGCTTAACTCTAATTATATTTGTGCAATTATCACAATTTAAATAATGGATAAAATTTTCAATAATACCGAGGTTGCTTTCTCTTTAAAAAGCGATACCGAACTAGATAGAGCCTATTTTCTTTTTAAACTTATTGACAGCGAACCTCTTGTTCGTATTGGAACGGCGGTAACCAATTTTGCTATAAAGGCACACCTTCCGGTTGAAGGGCTTATTCGTGCTACCGTTTTTGATCATTTTTGTGGTGGTGTTAACGAGCAAGATTGTCTTTCTGTAGTTGATAAAATGTATACCAAAGGGGTTTCTTCCGTTTTGGATTATTCGGTGGAAGGAAAAGAAGAAGAGGCGCAGTTTGATGCTGCTTTAGAAATGACTTTAAAGACTATCGAATTTGCAAAAGAACGCAAAGCAATTCCGTTTGCAGTTTTCAAACCAACAGGTTTTGGAAGATTGGATTTGTATACCAAAGTAGGAGCGAAGTCGCCTTTAACTGATGACGAGAAAGAAGAATGGAATAAAGTAAAAGTTCGTTTTGAAAAGGTTTGCAAAACCGCTTATGATAAGGATGTTGCTTTATTGATTGATGCCGAAGAAAGTTGGATGCAAGATGCCGCTGATGAATTGGTTGAAGAAATGATGGTTCAATACAACAAAGAAAAAGTTATTGTTTTCAATACTTTGCAAATGTACCGCTGGGATCGATTGGATTATTTGAAATCACTACATGAACGAGCTAAATTACAAGGTTTTAAAATCGGGATGAAATTGGTTCGCGGTGCTTACATGGAAAAAGAAAATAAGCGTGCGGAAGAACTAGGTTATCCAACGCCAATTTGTGCTTCGAAACAAGCTACCGATGATAATTACAACGCTGCAGTAGATTATATGATGCACCATATTGAAACCATGGCAATTTTTGCGGGAACGCACAATGAAGCTAGTACGTATAAATTGTTGGAAATGTTGGCAGCAAATGGTATTGGAAAAAATGACAACCGAATTTGGTTTGGTCAGTTGTATGGAATGAGTGATAACATCAGTTATAACTTGGCTGAAAATGGATACAATGTGGCAAAATATTTACCCTTCGGACCTGTTCGTGATGTGATGCCGTATTTGATTCGAAGAGCTGAAGAAAACACTTCGGTTGCAGGACAAACTAGCAGAGAATTGAATTTACTTAAAACGGAAAGAGATAGAAGAAAGTCGAAATAAATTTAATATTCGTTGAATTGTAAGTTGCTTAAATTCTTATAGATACCGTTTTCTATTTCAAGTAACTCTTTGTGGGTTCCAGATTCTGCAATTACCCCTTCATTCAATACTAAAATAGCATCTGCATTTCTAATGGTTGCTAAACGATGGGCGATAATAATACTGGTTCTTCCTTCCATTAAGTTTTCTAAAGCTTCTTGAACTAATTTTTCACTTTCGCTATCTAAAGAGGAAGTCGCTTCATCTAGAATTAAGATACTTGGATTTTTCAATAATGCTCGGGCAATTGCAATTCGTTGGCGTTGTCCACCCGATAGTTTAATTCCGCGCTCACCAACTAAAGTATCAAATTTTTCAGGAAAACCATTAATAAAATCAAGGGCATTGGCTTGTTTGGCAGCAAGAATAATTTCTTCTTCGCTGGCAGTAGGTTTTCCGTAAGCAATGTTTTCACGAATACTTCCGCCAAATAAAATCACATCTTGAGGGACAATACTCATATTCCCACGAAGGTTCTCCAAATCATATTCATAAATATCTTTTCCATCAATTTCTATCGAACCTCCAACTATATAGTAAAATCGAAGTAAAAGTGAGGAAATAGTCGATTTACCTGCACCACTTGGCCCAACAATAGCAACCTTTTTTCCATAATTTGCAGTGAAATTAACATCTTTTAAAACCTGTACTTCAGGACGTGAAGGATAGTAAAAAGAAACATTTTTAAAGGTTACATTTCCTTGTATTTTTTCAAGATTGTCATCTGAAATTGCGTTGATTTTTTCGGGTGTTTCATCCAATAATTCAAAAACCCTCTCGGTGGCTCCAACTGCTTTTTGAATTTGTGCATACAATTCGGCAATACCGCCAAAAGAAGCACCAACAAAAGTAGAGTACAGTACAAATGAAATTAGTTGCCCAACGCTCATTTCTCCACTGATACTCAATGTTACACCATACCAAACTACGGCAACAATAGCACCAAATAAACAGAATATGATAAATGATGCAAAGTAGCCTCGGTATTTTCCACCTCTTATAGCGATTTTTACGATTTCTTGTATTTTACCTTTATATCGCGCAATTTCATACCATTCGTTAGCAAAGGCTTTAACATTACTGATTCCTTGCAATGTTTCCTCTACAATAACCTGACTTTCGGCAACTTTATCTTGTACATTTTTAGAATACTTTCTGATAAACCTTCCAAAAATTACTGCTGCCACAGCAATCACAGGAACTATTGAAAGCATCATTAATGTAAGTTTAAAACTTTGACTAGCAAGCAAAGCCACGCCACCAATAATTAAAATGAATTGTCTTAAAAACTCTGCTATGGTTGAAGTTAAGGTGTCTTGAATTTGAGTAATATCTGAACTAATTCTACTATTTAATTCACCGACTCTTTTTTGAGAAAAGAATGTCATGGGTAACTTTACTAAATTACTGTATAATGCCAAGCGGATATTAGCCAAAGTATGTTCGGTGAAATTGACAAATAAAGAAAGTCGGAAGAAAGAAAAAAACGATTGTAAGAATAAAATACCTACTAAAATTAAGGCAATAGAATTCGCTTCAGAAGTATCTTTGTTTTTAACACAATCTACCAACATCCCCATTAACTTTGGAAAGGCTAGGGCAGTGCAGCCGGTCATTAATAAGAAAAACAATCCTAAGTAAAACTTCCATTTATGGTTATCAGCATACTTAAAAATTAAAAGTGCTTTACTTAATGAACTGCTGTTAATTTTTGCTTTTGGCAAATCGTTTTCTACAAATCGAGCCATATTATTTCTTCAAATTTAATATTAAATATAAGAAAAAACTCCGCTTTGTTTACACAAAACGGAGTTAATTATATTGGAATAACTTTTATTCTGATTCGTCCATGGTGTGATACACATTCATCACATCATCGTCTTCTTCAATTTTTTCAATCAATTTCTCTACATCTGCAATTTCAGCTTCGCTTAGTTTTTTTGTGATTTGTGGAATTCTCTCAAATCCAGAAGATAAAATTTCAATTCCGCGGTTTTCTAATTCTTTTTGAATTGCACCAAAACTTTCAAAAGGAGCATAAATTAAGATTCCGTCTTCATCTGCAAAAATTTCTTCGGCACCAAAATCAATGAATTCTAATTCTAATTCTTCAATATCGATATTATTATTTGGAATTCGGAAATTACAAGTATGATCAAACATAAATTCAACCGAACCTTGAGTTCCTAAGGTTCCATTGCATTTATTGAAATAACTTCTAATATTAGCAACGGTACGATTATTATTATCGGTAGCGGTTTCAATTAAAAGTGCAATTCCGTGAGGAGCATAGCCTTCAAATAATACTTCTTTATAGTTTGCAGTATCTTTATCGGTAGCTTTTTTAATAGCTCTTTCAACATTCTCTTTTGGCATGTTTGCCGCTTTGGCATTTTGAATAACCGCTCTTAATCTTGCGTTACCTTCAGGATTTGGTCCGCCTTCTTTCACGGCCATTACAATGTCTTTACCAATACGAGTAAATGCTTTGGCCATTGCTGCCCAACGCTTCATTTTTCTACCTTTTCTAAATTCGAATGCTCTTCCCATTTCTAAGAATATTTTGTATAATTTTTTATCGGTTGCAAAAGTAATTCTTTCGTTTATATAACAAAAGAAAGTTATGCTTTTTTGTAAAATGGCATTTTAACTACTTTAGCTGCTACTTTATTATTTCTAATTTGAATATAAATTTCGCTATCTACTGAAGCAAATTCGGTTTTTACATATCCCATTCCAATTCCTTTTCCTAAGCTTGGCGCCATAGTTCCCGAAGTTACAATTCCGATAGTGTTTCCGTTAGAATCTACAATTTCGTAGTCGTGACGCGGAATTCCTCTTTCGATTAATTCAAAACCAACTAATTTCTTAGAAACGCCCGCTTCTTTTTGGGCTTTTAAATTTGCCGAATTTGTAAATTCTTTATCAAATTTTGTAATCCATCCCAAACCAGCTTCAATAGGAGAGGTGGTGTCGTTGATGTCATTTCCATATAAACAGAATCCCATTTCTAATCGTAAAGTATCTCTAGCTGCTAATCCAATAGGTTTAATTCCAAATGAAGCGCCTGCTTCAAATACTTTATTCCAGATTGTTTCGGCATCTTCATTTTTGAAATAAATCTCAAATCCCCCTGAACCTGTGTAACCAGTTGCAGAAATAATTACATTGGAAACTCCAGCAAAATCTCCTATTTGGAAGGAGTAATAGGCCATATTAGCCAAATCAATATTAGTTAAACTTTGCATTGCCGCCGCCGCTTTAGGCCCTTGGATTGCTAATAAAGAATACGCATCAGAAGCATTGGTCATGTTTACGCCTAAATCATTGTGAGAAGAAATCCAATTCCAATCTTTTTCAATATTCGAAGCATTAACTACTAACATATAATCGTTGTCGGCAATTTTATAAACGATTAAGTCGTCTACAATTCCGCCTTCATTATTCGGTAAACAAGAATATTGCGCTTTACCATCAACTAATTTAGATGCATCATTTGAAGTTACTTTTTGAATTAATGCCAAAGCATTTTCTCCTTTTAAGAAGAATTCGCCCATGTGTGAAACATCAAAAACCCCTACGGAAGTTCTAACAGTTTCGTGTTCTGCATTTACTCCTTCGTATTGAACAGGCATATTAAAACCTGCAAAAGGAACCATTTTTGCACCTAAATTTTCGTGTATGTGAGATAAAGCGGTATTTTTCATTGTATGGTTTGTTTGTTTTAAAGATGCAAAATTACTATTTTTTTAGTAAATTTGAATCGTTTTAGCCTACAGAATTTTTGTAAACTCGCAAGCATTTTTCTCTTGCTTCTTTATGATCTACAATTGGGTTTGGATAGCTTGAAGTATCAATTTCCGGAATCCATTTTTTGATGTAAATTAAATCTTTGTCAAACTTTTTAATTTGTTCGGTAGGATTGAAAATTCTAAAATAGGGAGCTGCATCTACACCGCTACCCGAAGCCCATTGCCAATTACCAACATTACTAGCTTGTTCGTAATCTAAAAGTTTGGTTGCAAAATAAGTTTCTCCCCAACGCCAATCAATAAGTAAATGCTTGCATAAAAAACTTGCCGTAATCATTCGAACGCGATTGTGCATGTGCCCAGTAGCATTTAATTCTCGCATTCCTGCATCTACAAAAGGATATCCTGTTTTTCCCTCACACCATTTTTGAAACAACTCTTCGTTATTGTCCCATTGGATAGCATCGTATTTAGGTTTAAAGCTTGATTTGGCTGTATGTGGAAAATGCCATAAAATTTGCATAAAAAATTCCCTCCAAATTAACTCTTTAAGAAAAGTTTTATTCTTGCTTTGAAGAGCTAAAGCAACCATCTTCCGTATTGAAACAGCACCAAATCGCAAATAAATTCCGAGATAAGACGTTTTATTTAATGCCGGAAAGTTGCGTGTAGCTTCGTAGTTATCAATCAAATTGGAAGAAATATCAAAAGGAGTAACTTGAATCGTTGAAGGAGTGAAGCCAATGTTTTCCAACTTCAAAAAAGGATAATTATGAACTGCAATGTTTGAAATTAATTCTTCAGAATTATAGGAATTCAGCTTTATTTTATTGAAATGATCCAGCCATTTGTTGCTGTAAGGAGTATAAACCACATAGGGATTGCCATCGTCTTTTACAACCTCACTTTTTTCAAAAATTACTTGATCTTTACTGGTCTTGAACTCGATGTTGTTTTCTTTAAAAAGTTGGAATAATTCCAAATCTCTTTTTCGAGCATAAGGTTCGTAATCGTGGTTTGTGTAAATCGCTTTAATTTCGTTTTCTGAAATTAATTTTTGAAACACTACTTGGGGCGTTCCGTGAAATACAGCTAACGATTTTCCTGCTTTAGAAAGCTCTAATTGAATTTTTTCTAGTTGTTGGTGAATGAAAGTGACTCTAGCGTCATTTTTTGGTAATTGAGATAAGATACTTTCATCAAAAATAAAAATAGGTAAAACAGGTAGTTCACCTTTTAAGGCATGAAATAATCCAACATTGTCTTCTAATCGTAAATCACGACGAAACCAAAATATATTTTTTGTTTTTTTATCCATTAACTAATAAAGTTGACATTCCGCCGTCTACGTGAAAAATTTGCCCCGATATCCAACTGCTTTTTTCGCTCAATAAAAAACAAGCCATTTGTGCCATGTCTTCGCTTGTTCCAACTTTTTTTAGTGGATGTCTTTCAGCTGATTTTTCTTTTTTCAAATCCGAATTTAAAAACTTATCAGCTAGTGGCGTGTCGGTTAACGAGGGTGCAATAACATTAACTCTAATTTTTGGCGCATATTCTGCTGCTAATGCTTTTGCAAATCCTTCAATGGCTCCTTTCGCAGCGGCAATGCTGGTGTGAAAAGGCATACCCATACTGGCTGCTACCGAACTAAACAATACAATACTCGATTGATTGGAAGCTGATAAATTGGGTAAAACGGTTTGAATTACTTTCATCGCCGCCACCTACGCCACGGACAGCCCGGACTGGAGCGACAGCGATGGCGACTCCCTGCCCAATTTCGCCGACCCCTACCCCTACGACCCGACGAACAACACCACGGTGTGGA
>NZ_JBJTND010000006.1:0-2115 GCF_046073885.1 Flavobacterium sp. | reverse complement strand
GTTCAATTCTATATGTTGAGTCAGTTGGACAATTTACAATTATCGTACTTTTTTCATTTTTTGAAAATAAGTTTCCACTTTTTATAAATAAAAATGGTTCTTGATTAGAAAATTCTAAAGTGTCTTTTACCTTAGCGTATTCCAAGAGTTTATATAAAGTATCAACTTTAATTACGCTTTCTTTTTTATGTTTTTCTGTTTGTTTTTTCCAAGTAACAATTTTCTTTTCTGTTTCATTTTTACAAGAAATCAAAAGTATAATTAGAAATAAAAAAGTTGATTTTATCTTCATTTTGTCTTATTAACGATGGTGGATTCAAGACCTTAATGCAACAGATGGTCTCTTTTGGTTATGTTCAAAGTTATTAATTTAGTTTATAATTCTGATATTTTATTTTACTTATTTCGAGTTCCAGCATATAAGCTGGAGTTTTGTATCCCAGTACTTTTCTAGGTCTGTTATTAAGGCGATTCTGGGCATGTTTTAGTTGCTGCTCTGTAATGTTATTAAAATCAGTTTTCTTTGGAAAATAGCGTCTTATTAGTCCGTTTGTATTTTCATTAGTTCCTCTTTCCCAAGGCGAGTATGGATGCGCAAAATAGATATCCATTCCTGTATTGTCAGTTAGCCATTTGTGATTAGCCATTTCCATTCCGTTGTCATAGGTCATTGTTTTTCTTGCCTCTGGGATTAAGTTGTTTAAAGTTTCTGCTACAGCTTGTGTCATGGTTTCAGATGTTCTGTCTTTAAGGAAAATTATATAGGTATATCTTGTTTTTCTTTCTACCATTGTAGCTATTGCGCTTTTATGTCCAATACCTACAATTTGGTCACCTTCCCAATGTCCGAGCTGTTTTCTGTCTTGGATATTTGGTCTAAACTCAATACTAACCGCATCTTTAATTCTGGTTCTTTTAGAGCCAAATCTTTTTTTGTTTCTTCTTTTAGAGTGGCTGTAGGGCAGGAGTTTAATGAGTTTTCTTCCCAATCTGGATTGCCTGTGCCTGTAAATATGCTGATAAATAGCTTCATACGATATTGACATTATCGGATCATTTGGATATAAATCTTTAATGCTTCCGGCAATCTGTTCAGGTGAGAAGTCATTTAATAAACCTTTATAAACAAAGACTTTTAGTTTAAAATAGGTATTTATTTTATCTAAGTTCCTTTTGTTTAAATATTCTTCTTTAGCGCAAAACTGAGCCAGTTCTGCATTGTATTTATCAGTAGGTTTGATTACCCACTTTTTGACTTCTTTATGAATAGAAGTTCTGTTTCTGTTTAATTGCCTGGCAATGTATAAAATTGATTTCTTTTGATTGAGCAAAGTCTCTATAATGACGCGCTCTGCAAAGGTTAGCCTGTTACGTTTTCTTTCCATTACAACAAATTTAAAAAAATTAAAAGTGTTGCATTAAGTTATTGAATTTACGGAATTCTGTTAGCATGACACATAACGTTCCGCCGCTTCTCGTCAGTTGCGAAGTTCGGAACGAATTATTTTCTGTTAAAGATAAAAATTCTTGCGAAACGTGAACGTGAACTTACCACAAAATTCGCAATTGCGAGAAACGGCTGTTATGACCAGTTTTTATTCTTCCACTTTTCTCAAAACCAAAGTTTTCCATTCTTCACCTTTCGAACGTATTTTTATCAACTTATCAATTTTGGCTGTTTCTAAAATCTCTGTATAAAATTTTTGTCCAATTACGCTTTCATAACCAGGAATATTTGTTTCTAAAACCTTAATTTCATAACTACATTCAGAAGTATATGTGATTTTAGACTTTAAATAATATTTTCCGTCCTCAATCTTTTCTATTACATTTTCTCCTCGAAATTCTATTGAGTAACCTTTAGTAATTTCATCACCGGTTTCTTCATTCACAAATTTCCCCGATTTTATGTAATTACAATCAGTTTTCGAATCTTGGTTAACTCCTGATGCAAAAGGAGATAAAGGTCATATGCAGGCACCAAATCATTCGCCGTGGCGAACAATCCGCTATGCGCCGCGATCCCGCCCATGGCCCAGGCGTTATCATCGTGCACCTCTCCCCAGAGGATCCGCTCACGCCATGGACATTCCTCCGTTGGAGCGATCAGATCGG
>NZ_JBJTND010000005.1:0-48897 GCF_046073885.1 Flavobacterium sp. | reverse complement strand
ATTAAAATGGAAAAACAACATTTTAGCTGGAATTGCTACACCTGCAAAAACATTACAAGTAAATACAGGTTCTACATTTGATATTACAACTTGGTATAATGCAAATAACAATACAACTGTAACTGCAAGTGCAGGAATATTAATTAATCCTTACGATGCAACTAATGCAACTGTTTATACAGGATTAGATTACAGACCAGCTGTAGGGTCAATCGCTGCTACTGGAGCTGATTTTAATTTAGCAAATGATACTTTTGCTACTGAATCAGAAATGAACTTAGTATTAGCTCCAAACCCATTTGGAAATAATTTCAAATTATATTTAACTTCTAATTCTTCAGATGATGTAAATGTAGGAGTATACGATATGACAGGAAGATTAATCGAAATGAAAAAGGTTGAATATAGTAATGTTAACAATCTAGAATTTGGTAACGATTACAATTCAGGAGTTTACATTGTTGTAGTTAAACAAGGTGATTTTTCTAAATCATTCCGAATCATTAAAAAATAGTAAATAGGTTTTTTAGTAAATTGAAAAAGGCCTCATGATTTTCATGAGGCTTTTTTTATTTGTTACAAAAGGATTCAGAAGAAAAATATATTTATATAAATTAAAAAGCCTCGAAATAAATTAACTTTCGAGGCTTTTAACATTACTAATAATTCTTTTATAGTTTAAGAAACTTTTTTATTGATTTACTTCTTGAATTTGATATTTCAATAAAATATAAACCGCTAGTTAAATTTGCAATATCTAAAGCATAATTAGAAATACGGTTGTCAATAGTTTTAGTCGTAATCAATTGTCCAATAGAATTAAAGATACTGATTTTTTCAATTTCAATAGAAGATCTTGTTATCAGGTTAATCATTTTTGAAGCAGGATTTGGGAACAAACCAAAATTGGATAATTCATTATCAAATGAATAAGAATTTAATTCTACAAATGTCAAATTTTGTACTCCAAAATAATCACAATGTGAAAAAAGAATAGCGGGATCATCACATGCATAAGCCCAAATTATATTCATCGAATTAATATTTGAAGAAAAATTATAATCACTAGGATCACTAGAGGCATAATCTCTTGTAATAATAATTGTTCTAGTCGAATTGTTTACCACATCGTTCATTAGAGTCCAATTATTTTCAATGTCTATTATTGGGGCATTATGACCACCTTGTAATTGCGCATCGTAAAATGTATTATCTTTATAAAGTAAGCAATCTGCAACACACATACAGTCTATATTTAGTCCTATTGAAAACCATTTAGCCGCTGGCCCAGATAATGTAGCGGTTACTTTAGAAGTAGTGTCATTTAGATCAATTTGAACAGTCATTTCTCCTGTTCCTAATGGCACTAGCCCTGTAGTTTTTATTTGTGCATTTGTAAAATTTAGTAATAAAAATAAACCTAAGGTATATTTACGATTCATAAGCTATTTGTTAATCATTCAAAAATTTAAATATATTAATTTCTTGTTTTTATAATGTTACTATAATGTTATTATATTTTAAGTAGCTTGATATCTTTTAATGTTTTATATTATCTTTACATTCACACAACAAAACCATTTCTTCTGTTATGAAAAAAAAAGACATTAAAATTTTATTGGTAGATGATGAACCAGATATCCTTGAAATTGTTGGATATAATCTTTCTCAAGAAGGATATAATATTGTAACCGCTTCTAATGGAAAAGAGGCAATTGCAATGGCAAAAAAAGAACTCCCGCAGTTAATCATAATGGATGTGATGATGCCAGAAATGGACGGAATAGAAGCCTGTGAAAATATTAGAAAAATCCCAGAATTAAATAATATTATAATTACTTTTTTAACAGCAAGAAGTGAAGATTATTCTCAGGTTGCTGGTTTTGAGGCTGGAGCCGATGATTACATTTCGAAGCCAATTAAACCGAAGTTATTGGTAAGTAAAGTAAAAGCCCTTTTAAGAAGACTTAAAAGTGACGAAAATAAAAATCCAGAAACTATTACGGTTGGACCTATAATAATAAACAGAGAGGAATATAAAATAATAAAAGACGAAATTGAAATTGTCTTACCGCGTAAAGAATTTGAATTATTTTATTTACTTGCATCAAAACCTGGAAAAGTTTTTAAAAGAGAAGAAATTCTAGATAAAATTTGGGGAAATGATGTAATTGTTGGAGGAAGAACCATAGACGTTCATATTCGAAAATTACGTGAAAAAATTGGCGATGATTATTTTAAAACCACCAAAGGGGTTGGTTATAAATTTGAATTGTAAACTATAACAATACTTTAATTTCACATCATATTAATGTCATTAAGTTTTAAAAAAACCTATACTTTTGCGGTAGTTTCAACAACCTATATTACCATTTTTTCTACTGCGTTGGTAGTTATTTTGTCGTTTCTTTTTTCAGCTTTTTCATGGCAATTTTGCTTGGCATTTTCGGTTTCTGTAGCTTTATTTTCTTTCTTCGTATTGCAATACAGAGTAGAACATTTTATCTATAAAAGGGTTAAAAAAATCTATGATGATGTATCTCTTTTAGACTCTACAACCCTCAGTTCTCAATCAATAACTACCGATATGGCTACGTTAACTCGAGAGGTTAAGAAATTTGCTACCGATAAAAAAATTGAAATTGAAAACTTAAAAGTAAGAGAGGAATACCGTAGAGAGTTCATGGGAAATGTTTCGCATGAATTAAAAACGCCCTTATTTACAGTTCAAGGCTATCTGTCTACCTTACTCGATGGAGCAATTAAAGATAAAGAATTAAGGGTTAAATATGTAGAGAGAGCCGAAAAAGGCGTGGAACGTCTGATATATATTGTGGAAGATTTAGATATGATTTCTAAATTAGAAATGGGACAATTAAATTTAGAAAAATCCAATTTTAACATAATTGAGTTAATTCAAAATGTTTTCGATTTGCTAGAAATGAAAGCAGACAACAAGAATATAATTTTAATGTTTGACCGAAAATACAGTAAGCCTATTAATGTGTTTGCTGATCAGGAAAAAATTCAACAAGTACTTACTAATTTAATTACTAATTCTATTAAATACGGTAAAGAAAACGGGACCACCGAAGTAGCAATTGAAGATTTAGTTGAGAATAAAATCATTGTTAGAGTTAAAGATAATGGTGAAGGTATAGAACAACAATACATTCCAAGACTTTTTGAACGCTTTTTTAGAGTTGATAAGAGTGGCTCTCGAAGCGAAGGAGGATCCGGTTTGGGTCTTTCTATTGTAAAACACATCATTGAAGGGCACAATGAAAAAATCTATGTAGAAAGTGAATTTTCTAAAGGATCAGAGTTTTCATTTACCCTTGAAAAGGCTGAATAATTCGCTCCAATTTACCTCTGTATTTATTTCTGGAAGTCCTTTATATTCATCTATTGAATCTAAATTTTTTATAGTGAACTCCTCTTGCGTTGCAGTAGGAACTAATCCGTCCTCAGCTAATTGTATTGCTAAATATTCTTGTTCAAACTGTCCTGGCGTAGGTATAAAAAAGGCTTTCTTTTTTAGTTTTGCCAAATCCATTACGGTAGTATAACCCGATCGTGAAAGTACCATTTCACTTTGATTGATTGTTTTTTCCAATTGGGTCGCCTGCATATAATTATAGACCGTAACGTTACCAATTTGCTCCATTTTTTGTTCGGCTTCTACTTTTCCTTTCACAAAAACCACTTTTTTTGGATATTCTTTAAATTCAAAAAGTAGTTTTTCTTCAAGCATAGTTCGTTGGGGCTCTGGTCCTGAAAGCAAAACCATTACATCGTATTGTTTTTTGAGTTTTTTGTAATTCAATCGACTCAATACACCAAGGTATTTAATTTTTAAATTGG
This sequence comes from Flavobacterium sp., assembly GCF_046073885.1. Classification (GTDB taxonomy): domain Bacteria; phylum Bacteroidota; class Bacteroidia; order Flavobacteriales; family Flavobacteriaceae; genus Flavobacterium. The sequence continues at coordinate 45,033 of NZ_JBJTND010000005.1, read as the reverse complement.
TGTTTTCTAAATGGCCTAATTTTCCCGATAGATTTGGAGTTCCCTCAGCATCAGGAACCCAGCATTCTTGGTATTTATTAATAATAATACTGTGCATTTTACTACTTAGCCAAGTAGTATTTCCAGACATTACTTTGAGTTGGTGTGTAATAAAAACAGAAGGCACTTTATTGGTATACAATCCGAGTCTATTGTCTGAGATGACTCCGATTAATTGGTATTCTTTAATCCATTTTTCAATTATTTTATGCTCGGATAAAATACCTTTGATAGTTTTCGGACTATTTTTTAATAATTTCCATTTAAAATTTTCTCCTTTTTTAGAATATTCAATGTTATAAGAAGGCAATTCTAGAGCAATTAAATCGGGAAATTCTTTTTTAAGCAAAGCCAATGCCACTCCATCCGAAGCAATAATCGGATTGAAACCATTGTTTAGTAACTCTTGAATTATTGGAACACAACGCGTGGCATGACCCAATCCCCAATTTAATGGAGCAACCAATATATTTTTACTCATCTTAATCTTTGTTTAGTATAGAAATAAATTGCTCTGCCAAATTGCTTTCATGATCCAATTCTTCAACAATTTCTGGAGTATTTATCTTTTTTTCATGGGTATATAAACGCCATTGTTTTTTATTGTATTCAAGTGCCGTTAAATTTTCAATCCAATCGCCAGAATTTAGATAAATTGTTTTCCCTTTCTCGGTTTCTACACTTTCAAATTTTGGCTCATGAATGTGTCCGCAAATTACATAATCAAACTTGTTTTCTATAGCTAATTCGATACATACATTTTCAAAGTTAGAAATAAATTTAACAGCCGATTTTACATTTCCTTTTATTTTCTTTGATAACGAATAAGGTTCTTTATTTAATCGGTCTAACACCCAATTAATAAATCGGTTTAATAATATCAATAAATCATACCCCCAACCGCCAAGTTTGGCTAGCCATTTAGCATGATTTATGGAAGCATCAAATACATCTCCATGAAAAATCCATGCTTTTTTATCGTCTAATTCTAAAACTAATTTGTTTAATAGACTGATGTTTCCAAGTTGTAAATCGGTAAATTTTCTTAAAAACTCATCGTGATTGCCTGTAATGTAATACACTTTAGTTCCTTTTGAACTTAAGGATATTATTTTTTTGATAACCTTTAAGTGACTTTTAGGGAAGTACGATTTTCTAAATTGCCATATGTCTATAATATCTCCATTAAGAATTAATGTTTTTGGCTTTATTGTAGATAGATATTCTAATAATTCCTTAGCATGACAACCATACGTGCCCAAATGCACATCGGAAATTACTACTAATTCAACTTTTCTTTTTTCCAAGTGTAATTGTTTTCTACAAATTAAATGATGTTGTTTTTTGTTAAGGTTATTTTAACATTACTAAAAGTTTAACTGTGTTACTTTTTAATTCCTTAGTTTTGTTATCTTAAAATTATGGTAATTTATACCAAAAAATAGACAACAAATCGTGGGAAGTAAAAACAAGCTTAAGAGATTTAAAGAAAACGAAACATTTCAAAATGTTTTTCAGCCAACAAGAGAAGAAGTAGTAAGTAATAGTTTTCCGTTAAGAGGAAAGTGGAATTCTGATTTTTTTCAAAATCAAAATCCAATTATTATAGAATTAGGTTGTGGAAAAGGAGAATATTCTGTAGGATTGGCCGCACATTATCCAAATAAAAATTTTATTGGAATTGATATAAAAGGAGCTCGTTTTTGGCGTGGTGCAAAAACTGCTGTTGAAGAAGGGATGCATAATGTAGCTTTTGTTAGAACCCAAATCGAATTGATTAACCATATTTTTGCGGATGGTGAAGTAGATGAAATTTGGATTACTTTTCCTGATCCACAAATAAAATACAAGCGAACCAAACACCGTATGACCAACTCTGAATTTCTTAAAATGTATAAGAAAATTCTAAAACCAAATGGTGTTGTAAACTTAAAAACCGATTCAGAATTTATGCACGGATATACCCTTGGATTGTTACACGGAGAAGGGCACGAGGTAGAATATGCAAACCATAATGTGTATAAAAATGAAGGGGCACCAGCTGAGGTAACAAGTATTCAAACCTTTTATGAAAAGCAATATTTAGAAATTAATAAAGCAATTACGTATATTCGTTTTAAAATAAAATAAATGCAGTTTTTCCTTCCATTTTTATTTGGGTTTATGGCCGCCGTAGTTGGGATTATTCCTCCAGGATTAATCAATTTAACCGCTGCAAAAATTAGCCTTATTGATGGAAAAAAAATGGCAATGAAGTTTGTTTTTGGGGCTTTAACGGTAATTGTAGCGCAAACCTTTATCTCAGTTTTCTTTGCGCAGTACATTAATCGAAACCAAGATATTATTATTTTAATTAGAGAAATTGGACTTGTAATTTTTGTTATTTTGTCTATCTATTTTCTAAAATTTGCTAAAAAAACAGCAGTAATTTCCGAAGCACCCAAGGTAATAAAAGTTAAACGCAACCGGTATTTGGTTGGTATGTTGGTTTCAGTAATTAACTTTTTTCCTATTCCTTATTATGTGTTAATTAGCATAACTCTAGCCAGCTATAATTTATTAAAATTTGAATTACTTCAAGAAATTCTGTTTGTATTAGGTGTTGTTTTAGGATCTAGTTTGGTCTTTTATTTGTATGTTGTTTTATTTAACAAAATGAAAAGCAAAGCCGATTATTTTATTGCTAACATGAATAAAATGATAGGAACCATAACCGGAATAGTAGCACTATTTACCTTATTTCATCTTTTGAAAATGTACTTTAATGGAAGATAATTTTTTTGAAAGAGTTTACACTATTGCAAAGCAAATCCCTGAAGGTAGAGTCACTTCCTATGGTGCTATCGCCAAAGCATTAGGCACAGCTCGATCTGCTAGAATGGTAGGTTGGGCAATGAACGCTTCCCATAATAGAGCCGATGTGCCGGCTCATCGAGTGGTTAATCGAAATGGACTACTTACTGGTAAACACCATTTTCAAGGAACCAACTTGATGCAACAACTATTAGAAAACGAAGGAATTAAAGTAGAGAACAATCAAATTTTAGATTTTGACTCGGTTTTTTGGGAGCCAGAAGTCAACATATAAAAATAGTTTTGATTATTTTTTTCATTTCAAACGTTTTCGAAATCAATTTTTTAGATTTTTTTGACTTTTTTATTCGAAACTGACAAAAGTCATATATTACCCTTTTAATTCAGTAGAAATTTGCAGTATAATATTAAACGAATACTGCGATGGATACTTTTAAAAAAAACTTGCAAAATGCCTTAGTTGCATTTCTATTACTTCTTCCAACCTTTTTTTTCGCTCAAGAATCTAAATTAATTTTAGCTGAAAGTAAATTAACCGTATTTGGTACTTCTAATTTACATGATTGGGATATAGTTGCTAATGCAATGAGCGGTAAAGCAACTTTTATTTTTGATAATTCTATACTTTCAGATATTAAAAATTTAGATTTTGTAGTAGATTCTGAACAATTGCTAAGTGGCCGATCTGGAATGGATGAAAACACCTTTAAAGCATTAAATACTAAAAAATACAAAACCATCAACTATAAGCTTACCAATGTTTCAAAAATCACTAAAGTTTCTTCAACCACTTACACCATTGAAGTGCAGGGAGATTTAAGTATAGCAGGAACTACAAGAAACATAAATCAAATTTTTACAGCTGTAATTACTGGAAAAAAAATAACTCTCTCAGGTAAAACAAAAATTACAATGACTCAATATAAAGTAGTTCCACCTACAGCACTCTTCGGAACTATAAAAACAGGGCCAGATGTAACCGCAGATTTTAAAGTAACTTATAATTAAACAAATTAAAAATCAATATTATGAAAACAATTATTAAATTCTCTTTATTGGTAACTCTACTATTTTTAAGTACCAATAGTAATGCTCAAACTACTTTTGGGAATGTTCAAAATAGCATCCCAAGAGACAAAGACGGAATAAATAAGTTTGATGTAAAAAAAGACAGCGTCCCTTTTAAAGGATTAAGTGTTTATATGGGCGGCGCATTTGCATTACAATTTCAGGCATTAAATTCATTTAATGGACAAGAAAACTTATCAGCACCAATAGCAAATTATCGTTTAAATGATTTAGCAAATAATTTAAACCTACCAATTGCCAACATGACCTTTGGAGCTCAATTAGCCGATGGAGTTCGAGTGCATTTGGATTTATATCTTTCTGCAAGACACCACAATGAAACTTGGGTTAAAGGAGGGTATTTGCAAATTGATAAATTAGATTTTATTAAAAAAGATTTCCTTAAAGACTTCATGAAATATGCTACTATTAAAATAGGTCAAATGGAAAATAACTATGGAGATGCACATTTTAGAAGATCAGATAATGGAAGTGCATTAGTGAATCCATTTATTGAAAATAATGTAATGGACGCATTCACAACAGAGCCAGGTATAGAAGTATACTATAATAGAAGCGGATGGGTTAGCATGTTAGGTGTTACGAATTCTAAATTAAATCAAAGTGTTGCAGAAATTGTACCTTCAACAGCTACTGTAGCATTACCAAATCAAAACACCACTATTAGTCCAACTATCTTAGCAAAATTTGGTTATGACAAACAATTAGATAAAGATTTAAGAGTAAGATTAACTGGATCTTTATACCATGTTTCTAATATGAGTAGTAATTTATATTCTTCTGATAGAGCGGGAAGTCACTATTATGGAGTAATGTCTCACCAAGCATACACAGGTGTTGCTGGTGCTGTTGCAAATAACTTTGACGTGACTGCAAATAAAGATACTGGAAGATTTAATCCTGGATTTGGAAACTGGGCAACTTCAATAATGATTAATCCATTTTTGAAATACAAAGGATTAGAATTTTTTGGAACTTTTGAACTAGCTTCAGGTGGCGATGTAAAAGGGAATGATGATAAACGTACCGTAAATCAATATTCTGGCGATGTTGTATATAGATTTGGTAAAACAGAAAATTTATATCTAGGTGCTAAATACAATACAGTTACTGGAAAATTAGCTAATGCAGATGCTAATGCTATAAGCATTAATAGAGTAGAATTAAGTGGTGGTTGGTTTATGACTAAAAATATACTAGCAAAATTGGCGTATATTAATCAAACTTATAATAACTACTCTCAATTTGTAAGTGGTAATCCAAATGATTTATATAATGGTAAATTCAATGGATTAATGTTTGAATCTGTAATTACGTTCTAATTAATATAAATACAAGAGAAAAGCTTCGGCTTTTCTCTTTTTAAAGTCATGAAATTTATTAGTATTTGTATAGTTGTATTTGGGTTATTTCTAATTAGTTTTAATTCTATGACTAAGACCAAAGTTAAAATTTCACCTAAAAGTGAAGTTTCAATTTGCGGCAAATCAAATATTAATTCATTTCAATGCAAATACAATTCTAATTTACTAGATGAAGAGATTTTAGTTACTTCAGTAAAAAGTACCGATAATATTATTTATCTCAATAATGCTAAGATTTCTATTAGCAGTAATGGTTTTGATTGTTGTAACAATTTGATAACTAAAGATTTTAAAACTACTTTAAAAGCAGATAGTTATAACACAATTAATATTCAACTGAAAGAAATAGAAATCGAGAATTCTAATTTAATTACACGAATTGAAATTGAAATTGCTGGAAAAACTAAAGATTATTTAGTCCCCACTACTTTCAATGAAAAAAATAATAATGTAAAAGGAACTTTAAAGTTGAATATCAAAGATTTTAATTTAAAATCGCCAAAAAAAATGTTTGGTTTGATTCAAGTCGAAGAAAACGTTGACATCAATTTTAATTTATTTTTACTTTATTGATTTATTTTTTAGTTAGTTAAAGCAGCTGTTTTACAGCTGCTTTTTTTTATGTTTTATAGGTATAGAATTTATAAAAAATGATATTTTTCTGTAAATAACTATTACCTTTGCAATCTAAAATCAATCTTAATAAGATAGTTAGATTTTATTATCAAAAAAAAATGAAACTAGATAGAAAAGAAATCCTTAAAGCGTTAGAAACCATTACTATTGCTGGTGAAGGGAAAAACATGGTTGAGAGTGGTGCAGTAAAAAATGTCATCACTTTTGGAAATGAAGTAGTGGTTGATTTAGTACTTTCTACTCCAGCCATGCACATAAAAAAGCGTGCTGAAGACGATATAAAAAAATTAATTCACGAACAATTTTCGAAAGAGGCTGAGGTAAAAGTAAATATCAAAGTTGAAGCTAAAGAAAATCCGAATGAAATAAAAGGGAAAGCCATCCCAGGAATTAGTAATATTATTGCGGTGGCTTCAGGTAAAGGAGGTGTTGGTAAATCTACAATTACAGCAAACCTTGCAGTTTCTTTAGCAAAAATGGGCTTTAAAGTTGGTGTTTTAGATGCCGATATTTACGGGCCAAGTATGCCGATCATGTTTGATGTAGAAAATGAAAAACCAATTTCTATTGAAGTGGATGGCAAGTCTAAAATGAAACCTATTGAAAGTTATGAAATAAAATTACTTTCCATTGGATTTTTCACATCCCCAAGTCAGGCAGTGATTTGGAGAGGACCAATGGCTGCCAAAGCATTAAATCAAATGATTTTTGATGCCGATTGGGGTGAACTGGATTTTATGCTTATCGATTTACCTCCAGGAACAGGGGACATTCACTTGTCGATTATGCAATCAATGCCTATCACAGGAGCGGTTGTAGTAAGTACGCCTCAAGCGGTTGCCCTTGCAGACGCAAGAAAAGGAGTTTCTATGTTTATGGCCGATAGCATCAATGTTCCGGTATTAGGAATTATTGAAAACATGGCTTACTTCACACCAGAAGAATTACCAGAAAACAAATATTATATCTTCGGAAGAGAAGGAGCAAAAAATCTTTCAGAAGATTTAAAAGTACCTTTTTTAGGAGAAGTTCCGTTAGTACAAAGCATTCGTGAAGCCGGAGATTATGGTCGTCCAGCAGCTTTACAAACCGATTCGCCTTTGGAAATTGTATTTGAAGAAATAGCAAGAAACGTGGTTGAAGAAACTGTGAAACGCAATGAAAATTTGGCGCCAACAGAAGCAATTAAAATTACAACAATGGCAGGTTGTTCTGCAGTAAAGAAATAGTCAATAAGGCTTTTAGATCTCTTTAATGTCTAAAGAACTAAATTTCTAAGTAGTCTAAAAATCCAATTAATCTAAAATGTCAAAATTATGACACACGAAGAGTTGACTTTAAATATCGAAAAAGCACTTGAGGAAATTCGACCTTTCTTGAATTCCGATGGCGGCGATATTAGTTTGATTTCGATAGAAGATCAAAAACATGTGAAAGTGAAATTTCAAGGGGCATGCACTAGTTGTAGCGTAAATCAAATGACACTAAAAGCAGGTGTTGAAACTACTATTAAAAAATACGCTCCTCAAATAGAAACTGTAGAAAATATCGCCTAGTAAAATAGGATTAGAAAAATGATAGAAACCGATATACTTATCATTGGTGCAGGACCAACCGGATTATTTGCTGTATTTGAGGCTGGATTATTGCAGTTAAAATGCCATATTATAGATGCACTTCCGCAACCCGGAGGGCAATTAGCTGAATTATATCCTAAAAAACCAATTTTTGATATTCCGGGTTACCCCGAAGTTTTAGCAGGTGATTTAGTTACTAATTTAATGGAGCAAATTAAACAATTTGAACCCGGATTTACACTTGCCGAAACTGCCGAAACTATCGATACATTAGAGGATGGAACATTTATTGTTACTACCAATAAAGGAACAAAACACCATGCAAAAGCAGTAGCTATTGCTGGTGGATTAGGAACTTTTGAACCTAGAAAACCTCAATTAGATAACATTGCTTATTATGAAGAAAAAGGAGTGGAGTACTTTGTAAAAGACCCCGAATTGTTTCGTAATAAACGAGTGGTAATTGCGGGTGGAGGTGACTCCGCTTTAGATTGGAGTGTTTTTCTTTCTAATGTAGCTTCCGAAGTGACTTTGGTTCACCGAAGAAATGAATTCCGTGGTGCTTTAGACTCAGTTGAAAAAGTTCAGGAACTTAAAAAAGCAGGAAAAATCAATCTAGTGACTCCAGCAGAAGTAGTTGCTATTAATGGGAAAGACCACGTAGAAAGTATTGTACTTGAAAACGAGGGCAACCAACAACTTTTAGAAACCGATTATTTTATTCCTTTATTTGGGCTTACGCCAAAATTAGGAGCGATTGCCAATTGGGGATTGGAGATAGAAAAAAATGCAATCAAAGTAAATAACGCTCTAGATTATCAAACCAATATCCCAGGAATTTATGCCATTGGAGATGTGAATATTTATCCAGGAAAATTGAAATTAATTCTTTGCGGATTTCATGAAGCCACATTAATGTGTCAAAGTGTTTACCAACGAATCAATCCAGGAAAAAAATACGTGCTTAAATACACTACTGTTTCCGGAGTGGATGGTTTTGACGGTACCCGAAAAGAAGCTGAAAAAGCCGTTGTAAAATCAATAGATTAAGAAGAATGCCACAAGATATTACCATAAAAATTACCGATAGAAACGGTGTTTTACATGAAGTTCAGGCGCCAACCGACATGAACTTGAATGTAATGGAGTTGATTCGAATGTATGAATTAGCTGAAGAAGGCACTGTAGGTGTTTGTGGTGGTATGGCAATGTGTGCCTCATGCCAATGCTATGTTTTGAATGATGTGTTAAAGACAGAACGCAATGACGACGAAGAGGCCATGTTGTTAGATGCTTATCATGTAAAATCCAATAGCAGGCTTGGATGTCAAATTCAAATTACAGAGGATATCGATGGACTTGAATTAGAGATAGCTCCAGAGCAATAAACAAAAAAGCGAGATAAATTCTCGCTTTTTTGTTTAAATTAGTTCCAATTCTTTTTTGGTCATTTGTTCCTCAATGGCATCCCAAAGTCCGATTCGTTTTTGTAATGCTTCGACAGAAACTTCTTCAACTTCACTCCATTTTGTTTCACTTGAACCACATAATTCAGAAATCATTTGCATTGCCATTGGTCCATGTTCGTCGGCATCCAATTCGATGTGTCTTTCAAAATAATAAATCAATTTTGACAAATCAGTTTCTGGAAAATTCGATTGAAAATTCTTCAATATTTCGGTAAACATACTCGGAATCAAATCTTCTCTTCCAAAGGTAAAAGCGGCTGCAATTTTGTGTGCTTTTCCTTCTTCAATTACTCTAAAAGTAAAATCTAAAAACGCTTTCACATTAGGATGTAAATTACTTTGCTTGATGGATACAAATATGTTTTGTGTGTTTTTTACATTCTCAAGAAATTCAGTAACTACGCTGGTAGTAGCGCCACATTGTTGCATGGCATCCAAATACATTTCAAAATGACTTTGACGGGTACCGTCCATAGCCAAATCGGTTTCTTCAGCAACAACAATTTCATTAATCAAATAACGCACCTGTGGATTTCCAACAGGCAACCATGGAGTTGTTGTGCAGGTAAGTTTACTTTGTAATGCTTTAAGCAACGACATAAAATCCCAAACGGCATAAATGTGATTTTCTAAAAAACAATGAAGATCTTCAATTGTTTTTACCTTTTCATACAAACTATGCGTCAGTAATTGATTTTTATATTCCTGAATATTCTCGTTTATCGTTGAAATAGTCATCTTATTTATTTTTCGTAAAAATAAAAAAGCCTCTCGTTATAGAGAAGCTTTTTATATCAATTTTAATTATTGTTTAATCAATTATTTGAATGCAGGAATTCCAGTAATATCGGCACCTGTAATTAATAAATGGATGTCGTGGGTGCCCTCGTAGGTAATTACCGATTCTAAGTTCATACTGTGACGCATGATAGAATATTCACCAGTAATTCCCATTCCACCTAATATTTGTCTCGCCTCACGAGCAATATTTATAGCCATATCCACATTGTTTCTTTTAGCCATCGAAATTTGAGCTGTTGTTGCACGGCCTTCATTTCTTAAAACACCTAATCTCCAAGTTAACAATTGTGCTTTGGTGATTTCAGTTATCATTTCGGCTAATTTCTTTTGTTGTAATTGGGTTCCAGCGATTGGTTTATCAAATTGAATTCGCTCTTTAGCATAACGCAATGCGGTATCATAGCAATCCATTGCAGCGCCAATAGCACCCCAAGCAATTCCGTAACGAGCAGAATCCAAACACATCATTGGTGCTCCAAGACCCGATTTTCCTGGCAATAAATTTTCTTTTGGAACTTTTACATTATCAAAAATCAATTCTCCAGTTGCACTAGCACGAAGTGACCATTTATTGTGTGTTTCAGGAGTTGTAAATCCTTCCATTCCACGTTCCACAATAAGTCCGTGAATTCTTCCTTCTTCATTTTTAGCCCAAACCACTGCTACATCAGCAAATGGTGCATTGGAAATCCACATTTTGGCTCCATTCAATAAATAATGGTCACCCATATCTTTAAAATTAGTTACCATTCCGCTAGGATTAGAACCATGATCGGGTTCGGTCAAGCCGAAACAACCCATGAATTCTCCGGTTGCTAATTTTGGCAAATATTTCATTCGTTGCTCTTCGGTTCCGAATTTCCAAATAGGATACATCACCAACGAAGATTGAACAGAAGAAGTAGAACGAACTCCAGAATCCCCTCTTTCAATTTCTTGCATGATTAAACCATAAGAAATTTGATCCAATCCTGCTCCGCCATATTCTTCTGGAATATAAGGGCCAAATCCACCAATCTCACCCAAACCTTTAATAATTTGTTTCGGAAATTCTGCTCTTTGAGCATACTCTTCAATGATTGGAGAAACTTCACGTTTTACCCAGGCACGGGCAGAATCGCGAACTAATTTATGTTCTTCAGTTAGCAAATCGTCTAACAAGTAGTAATCGGGAGCTTGAAATAAATCTGGTTTCATTCGATTGTTTTTTTGATGACACAAATTTACATAAACAAATTTAGTATTTCATTCAACGAATGTTATAATTTTTAATGATATGATAATTTATTTCGAAAAATCAAGTCAAATAATGACAATAATAGAATTTACATTTTTAGATAAAATGCTTTGGTTAATTCTATATATTCCTCTGTATATTGGTGTCGGGCCGTTTCAATAACCAATTCATCTGCAGTTAAAGTACTTAGCTCATAGCGTTTGAAAGCTAATAAACTTCGTTTAATTTCGGTAGTTGGGGTGCCTTTTACACGAGTCACCTTTATAGGAAACAGTTCTACTTCGGCACACAAATCAATAAATTTTTCTTCTTCTTTAAAAGGAATGATTACTGCGAAAATTCCGTTTTCAGACAGTAATAAGTGGGCTGCTTCAACTAACTCTTCAAAAGGTAATGCATCTTTAAAGCGTGCTAAGTCACGTTGCTTATTTTCGGTTTTATAATCTTCCGAATAAAAAGGAGGATTGGAAACGATGAGGTCGTATTCGTCTTCTGGCTCTTCAACAAATTCATCCAAACCGGCATGAAAACAAAATAATCGATCTCCCCAAGGTGAATTTTCGAAGTTTTCTACACATTGTTCGTAGGCATCTTCGTCTATTTCAAGGGCATCAATCTGTTCGGCATTACTTCGTTGGGCTAGCATTAAAGATAATATTCCGGTTCCTGCACCAATATCTAAAACAGAATACGGATTGTTCTCTATAGGGCACCAAGCACCAAGTAAAACTCCGTCTGTTCCAATTTTCATGGCACATCGGTCTTGGGATACAGAGAATTGTTTGAATTGGAATTTGGACAATTGAGACTTTTTAGAATATTAGACAATTTAGATATTTCCTAAGTCGCAGGCGTTTCTAATAATATAAAAGCGTAGCGAATCTAAAAATCTTTAAAGATACATTTCTACTAATCCTTCTGGGAGGTTCATGATGACTTTCTTGTTGGTCCTATCTATTTTTACAAGAAATTGATCAATCATAGGAACCAAAATTTCAACGGATCCATTTACTACTTCAAAAAGTGGTTGAGCCGAAGTATCGTTAATGGAAACAATTTTTCCAAATACTCCCAATCGTTGGTCTTCAATTTCAAAACCAATTACTTCATGAAAGTAAAATTTGTTGCCTTCTAGTTTTGGCAACATGTTTAAAGGAAGGTAAATTTCACAACCAATAATTTCATCGGCATCTGCTTCGTTGTCAACATCTTCAAATTTAACTCGAAGAAAATCGCCTTTGTGAAGGTTGCAATTTTCAATAAAATATGGAACCAAGTTTTTGTTGAATTCAACAAAAACCGATTCCATATTTTCATATAACTCTGGCTCATCTGTATCTAAATAGATTAAGATTTCGCCTTTGAAACTAAATTTTTTTGCAATTTTGCCTAAATAGAAACAATCTTCTTTACGCATTATTGCAAGATATTAAGCCTCTGTTTCTTCGTTATTTTCTTCAGCAGGAGCAGCCTCTTCAGCAGGAGCAGCTTCTTCTTCAGTAACTTCAGCAGCAGGAGCCTCTTCAGCTACTTCTTCTTCAGCAGCAACTTCAGCTACTACTTCTTCTGTAGCAGTTTCTTCAGCAACTTCAGCAACCTCTTCTTCTACTACTTCTGGTGCTTCAGCAGCTTTTAAAGCTTCAGCAGCAGCATTAATTCTTTTTTCGTTAGCAGCTTGTTCCGCTTTCAAAGCTTTAGCTTTAGCATCTTTTTGTGCTTTAGTTAAAGTTTCTTTTTTAGCTTCAACTTTAGTAGCTTTCTCTTTAATCCAAGCTTCAAGTTTAGCATCTGCTTGCTCTTGAGTTAAAGCTCCTTTACGAACTCCTCCATCTAGTTGGTGTTTCAATAAAGCACCTTTATAAGAAAGGATAGCTCTAGCTGTGTCTGTTGGTTGAGCACCATTGTGTAACCATTGTACCGCTTGGTCAAGGTGTAATTCAATAGTTGCAGGATTAGTGTTTGGATTGTAAGTTCCTATTTTTTCAAGGAATCTACCGTCTCTTTTCGCGCGAGCATCTGCTGCTACGATCCAGTAAAAAGGTTTTTGTTTTTTACCGTGTCTTTGTAATCTAATTTTTACTGACATAAATCTAAATGATTAAATTGAGGTTCTCGACCTCGGTTAATTAAGGGTGCAAAGATATAAAACTTTTTGATTCTAACTAATTGTAAATAAAAAAAATAGTTTGACTTGGAATTATTGCAAAAAAAACTATTTTTGTAATTACTAATTATTATTAATGATGAAAAAAATAGTTTCCCTAATTGTAGTATTATTCGCTACTTTGTCGTGTACTACCGATGTGAAATTCAATAATCCTGGTTTTCAAGCTTACCGTGACGGAAATTTATTTAGAGCCTTAGACGTGAAGGCAACCCGATCTGCTTTTACTGGTGACCTTTCTTTTGTAGCTTTAGCTCAAGATGAAAAAGTAGAAATAAATATTTCAAATGCAAATGTTGGAACCTACTACTTTGGAACAAATGATTTATCTACCAATGCTGCTTACAGTTCTACATTTAATGGATTAGCGTTGTCTTATCGTACAAATAACATTACTGGTCCAGTTGCTAAAATGTACAATTACATGATTAATGAAGGAACAGGATATTCTACAGATTGTAATTTATTAAACGGAGTATATGTGTGCGGAAATTCTCACGCTACAACCAGCACAGGAACAGGAAGTGGATTAACCCTTAATGTTATAGCAAATGCTGCAGGTCATGTAACTTCTGTTAAAGTTGCTTCGCCAGGAACCGGATATAAAACGGGTGATGTAGTTACAATTTTGGGTGGTGGAGCTAATGCTAAAATTGCAGTATTAAATGTTGAAGGAAGTAATGGTGAAGTGAATATCACTGAATATACGGGCGATACAGTATCCGGAAATTTTAAATTCAACGCTGTAAATACCAGTGGAAATCCTTTAGGAGGAGAGTTAGTGAATTTCCAATACGGTACTTTTTATAAACTACCTATTCAAGCAATTCCATAAAGAAATTTATATAAATAGAGTGCAAACCCATTTGGAAACAAATGGGTTTTTTATTTATTAATCATAATAAAACCTTAATACTACACATACCCCATTTATTATGAGTACATTTGTAAGGAATTTTAAAAAATAAATATGAATATTTTTGTTGGAAGTCTTCCTTGGAGTATAGAGGAAGCAGATTTGAGAGAGTCTTTTGAAGTGTACGGATCGGTTAGTTCTGTTAAAATTATTACTGATAAATTTACTGGAAGAAGTAAAGGATTCGGATTTGTTGAAATGGAAAACGATGCAGAAGCTGAAAAAGCAATTGCTGAATTGAACGGAGCAACTGTTGAAGGCCGTACAATTGTAGTAAACAAATCAGAGCCAAAACCAGAAGGAGAAAGAAGATCTTTTTCTAACAACCGTTCAGGCGGTGGTTACAATGGTGGAGGTAATTCTCGTGGTGGCGGAAGCTACAACGATAGAAACAGTGGTGACGGTAACAGAGGAAGATACTAGTTTTTCAAGCTTATTATACTACAAAAACCATTCGATTTTTCGGATGTTTTTTTTTTGTTAATAACTAAAATTGAAAATTCACTCCTTAAAATGTACTTTTGAAGTTGTAATTGGATGTTAGTTTTTTAGCTAATTACCAATCCCTATTTACTTATTACTTTCAGATGTATTTAATATTCGATACCGAAACCACCGGACTTCCTAAAAAATGGGCAGCACCAATTACCGACACAGATAATTGGCCAAGATGCGTTCAAATTGCTTGGCAGCTGCATGATGAAATGGGAAATCTTGTGGAGCATCAAGATTATTTAATACAACCCGAGGGTTTTAATATTCCGTATGATGCCGAAAGCGTTCACGGAATTTCTACCGAACTAGCGCAACAACAAGGAATTTCTTTAGCTGAAATGCTAGAGAAATTTAATATTTCGCTTTCCAAAGCTAAATTTATTGTTGGGCAAAATCTTGGTTTTGATGTGAATATTATGGGCTGCGAATTCCATCGAATGGGAATTCAGTCACCCATGTCTTCAATGCCAATACTTGATACCTGTACCGAAGTAACCGCTTCTTTGTTACAGCTTCCGGGAGGAAGGGGAGGAAAGTTTAAATTACCCACTTTAACCGAATTACACCAATATCTTTTTGGGCAACCTTTTGCAGAAGCTCACAATGCTACTGCCGATGTTGAAGCAACCACGAGATGTTTTTTCGAATTAATACGAACTCAACAATTTACCAAAGAAGAACTTGGAGTTACTTCAGAATATTTTGAAGAATTTAAATTAAAAAATCCCAAGACAATTTCTTTAATTGGGTTACAACATGTTAATCTTAAAGAGGCTTCTAGTAAGATAAGACAACAATTTGGTGATAAAGACCATGTTCCAATTTCAAATGAAACGCTTACCGAAAACAAACAAATTCTTGTGGACTCGGAGTTTGTTCATTTGCACAATCACACCCAATTTTCGGTATTACAATCAACCGTTTCTGTCAAAGATTTAGTTGCTGCGGCAGTAAAGAATAAAATGCAGGCGGTTGCAATGACCGATATGGGAAATATGATGGGAGCCTTCCACTTTGTGAGGGACATTCTGTACCATAACAAATCTGCGGAAGCAAAAAACAAAGCCGCAATTGAGGCTGGAAATACTCCAGAAGAAATTACGATTAAGCCAATTTTAGGTTGCGAATTTTTTGTTTGTGAAAATCATAAAGATAAAACTCGAAAAGACAATGGGTTTCAGGTGGTATTCTTAGCCAAGAATAAAAAGGGATACCACAATTTAGCCAAAATGGCTTCTATAGCTTACACAGATGGGTTTTATTATGTTCCTAGAATTGATAGAGATATAATCAAACAATATAAAGAAGACATTATTGTTCTTTCGGGAAGTTTGTATGGTGAGGTTCCAAACAAAGTGCTGAATCTTGGAGAAAATCAAGCAGAAGAGGCATTACTTTGGTGGAAAGAACAGTTTGGCGCCAATTTCTATATCGAATTAATGCGCCACAATCAAGAGGATGAAAACCGAGTAAACGCTTCCTTGATTACATTAGCCAGAAAGCACAATGTGAAATTAGTGGCTACCAATAATACCTTTTATATTGATAAAAAAGACGCCAATGCCCATGATATTTTGCTTTGTGTTCGAGATGGAGAAAAGCAATCTACGCCAATAGGTAGAGGTCGTGGCTTCCGATACGGTTTGCCAAATCAAGAATATTATTTCAAATCGAGCGAAGAGATGAAGCAACTCTTTGCAGATTTGCCTGAGGCAATTTCAAATATTGCAGAAATTGTAGATTGCATTGAAATTTTTGATCTTGCTCGTGAAGTATTGTTACCAAAATTTTCAATTCCCGAGGAATTTCTCGTTGCTGAAGATCAACAGGACGGCGGGAAGCGAGGTGAAAATAAATACCTTCATCATTTAACTTATGAAGGCGCCAAAAGAAGATACAAAGACATTACTCTTGAAATTCAGGAACGCATTGATTTTGAATTACTAACCATTGAAAATTCGGGTTATCCAGGATATTTTTTGATTGTTCAAGATTTCATTGCCGAAGCCCGAAAAATGGGAGTTTCTGTTGGCCCTGGGCGGGGTTCTGCAGCCGGATCTGTTGTGGCTTATTGTTTGGGAATTACCAATATTGATCCGTTGTTGTACAATCTGCTTTTTGAGAGATTCTTGAATCCAGACAGGGTTTCCCTTCCCGATATTGATATTGATTTTGATGATGAAGGTAGAGGGAAAGTAATGGATTATGTAATTCAAAAATACGGTTCAAAACAGGTGGCTCAAATCATTACCTACGGAACCATGGCGGCAAAATCTTCGGTTAGAGATACCGCTCGTGTATTGGATTTACCTTTGTTTGAAGCGGATAAAATTGCCAAACTGATTCCTAATAACTTGAATTTAGCTAAGATATTTTCAATGGATGAAGCCAGTTTGAAAAAGGCACTTCGTCCTGAAGAATTTGATAAAGTTAAAGATTTAATTGCTCTGGGAAGATCTGGTGATTTAGGTGGAGAAACTATTCAGCAAGCGCAAGTTTTAGAAGGAAATTTAAGAAATACCGGTATTCATGCCTGCGGGGTAATTATCACTCCAGACGATATTACCAATTTCGTTCCTGTTGCTACTGCCAAAGATTCGGAGTTGTATGTAACCCAGTTTGATAACTCGGTGGTTGAAAGTGCCGGCTTATTGAAAATGGACTTCTTGGGTTTGAAGACCCTAACTTTGATAAAAGATACGGTTAAATTAGTAAAATATAGAACAGGTATTGAGCTCAATCCAGATGAATTTCCAATTGATGATCTTAAAACCTATGAACTTTTTCAAAGAGGAGAAACGGTAGGGATTTTCCAGTATGAAAGTCCGGGAATGCAAAAATACATGAAGGAATTAAAACCAACGGTTTTTCCTGATTTGATTGCCATGAACGCCTTGTATAGACCCGGACCTATTGCATATATTCCGAGTTTTATTAAGCGAAAAAATGGGGAAGAAGAAATTGTATATGATCTTGAAGCTTGCGAAGAATTACTAAAAGACACCTACGGAATTACCGTATACCAAGAGCAGGTAATGCTTTTGTCCCAAAAATTGGCAGGGTTCTCCAAAGGGGATGCCGATGTGTTGCGTAAAGCAATGGGAAAAAAACAACGAGATGTACTTGACAAAATGAAGCCTAAATTCATTTCTCAAGCGGAAGCTAAAGGACATCCAGCCGATAAATTAGAGAAAATTTGGAAAGATTGGGAGGCCTTTGCAGAGTATGCGTTTAATAAATCGCATTCTACTTGTTACGCTTGGATTGCCTATCAAACAGCCTATTTAAAAGCCAATTATCCAGCCGAATATATGGCAGCGGTTTTGTCTAATAACATGAACGACATTAAGCAAGTTTCTTTCTTTATGGAAGAATGTAAGCGAATGGGATTGAAGGTGCTAGGACCAGATGTGAATGAATCGTTTTATAAGTTTACGGTAAATGATAATTATGCTGTTCGATTTGGAATAGGAGCCGTAAAAGGTGTTGGAGCAAATGCCGTAGATACCATTGTACAAAATAGAAAAGACGCTCCTTATAAATCAATATTTGATTTAGCCAAAAAAATAGATTTGCGTGCAGCCAATAAAAAAGCTTTTGAAAGTTTAGCATATGCAGGTGGCTTCGACTGTTTTGAAGATACCCATCGCGCGCAATATTTCCACTTGGATGGAGATGGAATTACCTTTTTAGAGAAGGCAATTCGTTATGGTTCGAAATTTCAGGAAAATGAAAATTCATCGCAAGTCAGTTTGTTTGGCGAAGCCAGTGAAGTACAAATTGCCGAGCCAATCGTGCCTCCTTGTGCCGAATGGAGTACGATGGAAAAACTGGCTAAGGAAAAAGAAGTAGTTGGTATTTATATTTCTGGTCATCCACTGGATGATTATCGATATGAAATGAACTATTTCTGTAATATTAAATTGGCTCAATTAAAAAATTTAGAACCACTTGTAGGTAAAAACTTAACTTTTGGAGGGATTGTAACTAATGTACAATACCGCACTGGGCAGAAAGGTAAAGATTGGGCCTCTTTCACTTTAGAAGGTTATGATGAAAGCCATGACTTTAGAATATTTGACGAAGAATATCTGAAATTCCGACATTTTTTAGTCAACAATCAATTCATTTATTTCAAAATTAGCGTAAAAGACGGTTGGGTAAATCGGGACACCGGAAAAAAATCGGATCCAAGAATTACCTTTCAAGACGCAAAATTCTTGGCTGATGTTTTGCCGGCTTTCGCCAAAAAGTTATCCATTCATTTGAATATTCAAGATTTGAATTCAAATTTAATTCAAAGATTGAGCGAACTTTTTAAAGCAAATACTGGAGAGAATTCGGTTAATTTTGAAGTATTAGAAATAGAAAAAGTAACCAAAATCCTAGAGCAAAATATGCCGGTAGCACTACCAATTCCTGCTGAATCTGAAGAAGGTGATTTGGATGAGGTGGCAGTTGATTTGGAATCCGAATTAAACGAGCCCGACATGGAGGTGAATATGCCAATTTCAGTTGAAGAGAATAGAGTTGTTACAAGATTGGCCATGCCAAGCAGAAAATTGAAAGTCAAAATTTCCAAAGAATTATTGGAAGAATTAGATAAAGTTCCGGTTAACTATAAACTAAATTAATTAATAAATAGCGAAAAGTAATACTTGTTACATTTCATCCATAAAATAATTAATTATATTTGCCTAGATAAACGAAAACATAAATAAATTTAATAAAAAAGATATGGCATTAGCAATAACAGATGCTACTTTTGATGAAGTAGTTTTAAAATCAGATAAACCAGTAGTAGTTGATTTTTGGGCAGCCTGGTGTGGACCATGTAGAATGGTCGGACCAGTTATCGATGAGGTTTCTTCAGAATACGAAGGCAAAGCTGTAGTTGGAAAAGTAGATGTAGATGCAAACCAAGAATTTGCTGCGAAATATGGTGTGAGAAACATTCCTACGGTATTAATTTTCCAAAACGGAGAAGTAGTTGGTCGTCAAGTTGGAGTTGCTCCGAAAAAAACCTATACCGATGCAATTGACGCTTTGTTATAATTAAAGAAAATAAATAGATTAAAAGGTTCAGTGAAAGCTGAACCTTTTTTTATTAATATAATTTATTAGAAATAGAAACATTTTGAAATTTTCAAATTATATTTGAATTATGAAAATAGAAGAACAAAAAGAACTTATTTCTGGATTTAAACATCTCGAACTATTGGCTAACCAAGTTGTGGAAGGCTTTATTTCGGGGATGCATAAATCACCTTTTCATGGTTTTTCTGCCGAATTTGCCGAACATAAAATTTACAACATCGGTGAAAGCACGAAGCACATCGATTGGAAGCTTTTTGCCAAAACAGATCGATTATTTACCAAACGATTTGAGGAAGAAACCAATCTTCGTTGTCATTTGATAATTGACAATTCCTCATCCATGCATTATCCAAAGTTGGAGGCAAATCAAAATTTTTATGAAAGTAAAATCGGATTTTCGGTTTTGGCTTCTGCGGTGCTTATGAGTTTGTTGAAAAAGCAGCGTGATGCAGTTGGATTGAGTGTTTTTTCGGATAATTATGAATATTATGCTCCCGAAAAAGGAAGTGATCGCCACCATAGAATGTTATTACATAGGCTAGAAGATTTGCTAGATCATCCAAAGCAATCCAAAGCTACAGATACCATCACTTTTTTACATCAAGTGGCAGAAAAAATTCATCGCAGATCGATGATTGTTATTTTCACAGATATGTTTCAAGACGGGAATCAAGAGGAATTACTCAACGCCTTACAGCATTTAAAACACAACAAACATAAGGTAGTTTTATTTCATGTTATTGATGATAAAACAGAATTAAATTTTGACTTTGACAATACCCCAAGAAAATTTATAGATGTAGAATCTGGAGAAGTTGTGAATCTATTTGCGGAAAATGTAAAAGAGGAGTATGAGAAAAATCTGAAAGATTACTTTAAAAATCTCTCTCTAGTTTGTGCACAAAATAAAATCAAGTATGTTCCTGTAAATGTTGGGGCAAATTTTGATAAAATCTTGACTACATATTTAGCTGAAAAACAAATGTTTGGTTAACTAATGCTAAATCAAGTAAAAAATTAATAAAAAAAAGCATTGAAACACTTGCTAATTTTAAAAATGGGTGTATATTTGCAACCGCAATAAAGCGAAGGTTTGGTAGTTCAGTTGGTTAGAATACATGCCTGTCACGCATGGGGTCGCGGGTTCGAGTCCCGTCCAGACCGCTAAAATTGGGAAAAAGCACTTTGGAAACAAAGTGCTTTTTTGCCCAATAAAGCATATGAAATGCAAGTGCTGAATAGTTATTTTTCAGTAGTTCATTCAAAATTAGTTGTGTTGTTTTCGATGCGAATTTGTAACTCGCATCACGGTTTAGTAGTTAGACCAATGAAAAGCTTTCCACTTTATTGTGGATGGCTTTTTTGCTTTTAATAACTTTCAACTCACTTTTTTTGTTAATGTTAATTTTTTTGAGATCAACTTAAAATTAAAATTATATATTTGTAATTAGCAATGAATTAATACTTTGCTCAATTATTTAACATATAGATTTCCTATGAAAAAAATACTACTTTTCGTGTTTATTATTTCAATTAATACAATTCACGCCCAAATTATAGTTGGAAATAATGCTTTAACACCAGCAGAATACATTCAAAATTATTTATTAGGAAGTGGAGTCACTGTAACCAATATTAAATTTAATGGTTCGACTACTGCTGCAAATACGATTGTTGATCAAATAGGAAAATTCTCGAATGGAACAGCAAGTGTAGGAATTACTAATGGAATTATCCTTTCTACTGGGAATTCCATGGTTGCTGAAGGGCCTAATGATCTTTCAGGAGCAAGTTTGGCGCCTGCTAGCCCAATAACTGGAGATCCAGATTTAGCTTTGCTAACCACTAGTACAGTAAGAAATACAGCATCTATAGAATTTGATTTTGTTCCAATTGGACAAAATTTAAGTTTCAATTTTGTTTTTGCTTCCGAAGAATATTTAGAATTTGTTAATTCAAATTATAATGACGTTTTTGGATTCTTTATTAGCGGTCCCGGAATTACGGGTCCTTTTAGTGGTAATGCTAAAAATCTTGCGGTTTTGCCTTCAACAAATACTCCAATTACAATTAACACAATAAACAATGTTTTGAATTCAGATTTTTATATAAATAATGGTACTGGATCTACTCCAAATGTTAATTTTGGTTCTCAATATGATGGTCACACCAAGGTATTACCTGCAACTACAACGGTTCAATGTGGAGAAACCTATCATATTAAATTAGCAATCGCAAATGTGAGTGATAATGCTTTTGATTCCGCAGTTTTTATTGAAGCTAATAGTTTTAATGCTAATCAGTTAGTGAATTTACCCAATGATTTTTTAGTGTCTAATGGATCAGCTCCTTGTTATGGAACTACACAGCAAATATGTACTGGATTATCTAATTCAATATTACATCAGTGGTCGTTAAATGGAGTTGCAATACCAAATGTAACGGGGTCATGTGTGCCTATTAATCAATCAGGGCAACTATGTGTTACTGTTTATCCTATGGGTATTTCGTGTCCAACTACACAATGTATTAATGTTGAGTTTGCTGCACCAATGATCATCACAAATCCTACTAATTTAACAGCATGTCAAGGGTCTACTTATAATTTAACATCCAATACTCCAGTAATATTAACGGGTTTAATAGCAAATGGTTATGCAGTAACCTATTATCATAATCAAACTGATGCACAAAATTTAACCAATCCAATAACCAATAATACCAATTATGTAGGCACTAATGGAGAAGTAATTTGGGCTGGGGTTAAAAAAATATCAACCGGTTGCGTTGAAACGAGATCTTTTGTTCTAACAACAGATACAGTAAATACAACTATTGCTCCATTATTTAACACTTATGGACCGTATTATCAAAATGCAACTCCTGATAGTTTATCAACAGTGTCTAATAATGGAATTACAGGAACTTGGTCACCATCATCAATTTCAACTACTTCCTTAGGAACACAAACCTATACTTTTATTCCAAATGCTGGGCAATGTGCAGGTGTTACAACTATTGATGTGACAGTTGAAGCACTTGCTTCTGATCAATTTTCAAATTTAAATTTCAGTGTTTTTCCAAATCCTGCTAGAGAACAACTAACGGTTCAGTTATCAGGAAATACAACTGTAAAACAAATTAGATTAATTGATATGCTTGG
The DNA here is from genome assembly GCF_046073885.1 of Flavobacterium sp. Taxonomy (GTDB): domain Bacteria; phylum Bacteroidota; class Bacteroidia; order Flavobacteriales; family Flavobacteriaceae; genus Flavobacterium. Next base: position 22,172 of record NZ_JBJTND010000005.1, on the reverse strand, counting down.
TAGAACAATAAAAACTGAAAATTACAATTCTGCCAATGCAATTGAAACTTTAAATCTCAAAGAAGTAGCAAAAGGAAGTTATTTTGTAGAAGTAACATCAGATTCCAATCAAAAGGAAATCAAGAAAATAATTGTAAACTAATTGATTAAGTTTTTCACATAATCAAAGCCATCCTTTAATGGATGGCTTTTTTGCTTTTAGGAAACTATTTTATTTTTTACTATTTTTGGGGAGTTGTATAATTAGCAAACAATTGAAACAGATAAGTTTATTTTTTTTAGTGGTCCTTTTTCAATCTTGTCAATATTTTGAGAAGCAAGTGCCTAATGAAAAAGATTTATTGAATCAACGAATGAAAGAAATCAATTGGAAAGAAGTAGATCAATATCCAACTATAGCCGATTGTGAGAAATTAACGAATCCCATACAACGCAAACAATGTTTTTTTGAATTTATGCAAAGCACAATTCAGCAGAAATTAAGCATTGACACTTTAAAAATTTTATTTCCAAAATTAGATACTATTGAAGTAAAAGTTACTATTAACTCGGACGCTTCATTGCAATTTGAACCCCAATTTCCTCGCGATACGATTGCATATGACACCATTAAAATAGATAGCATTTTAAAAATAAAATTAGTTGATTTCCCTAAAGTCAATCCAGCAATAAAAAGAGGAATTCCGGTAAAAACTCAATTTATTTTACCTGTTATTATTAAAACGGAAAACGGCAAAAAATAATTAATTTTTTACTATTTTATAGTGAAAAGAATTACCGTCATGATTTACTTCCATTACATAAAAACCAGCCATTTCTGAAGTCATATCAATCAAACTATTGACGAATTCAGTAAAGTGCTTTTCTTGCACAAGTTTTCCTAATACATCGTAAATTTTAATATCTAAAGAGTCTATTGGTACACTTGAGAACAATTGGAAAACACCATTATTTGGATTTGGTATTATTTTTAGATTTTTGAAATCTTCAAGTTGGTTTTCTGAATTGGCTAATGGATTGATTATTATGCCTCCAGCAGCTTGATATACATTTGCAAAAGCTTGATAATACTGATTGGCAATATTGGCATCATGAACGATCAGTGTATTTTCATCATTTTTAGTTTCGGCAGAAGTACTCCAATTATGAGAACCGGTAAGAACTTGCGGATCTGAATTGTTATCAAAATTATCTACAACCATAAACTTGTGGTGCATAATTCCTGTAGCTGCATCAACAACTGCATGATTAGGTAATAAGCCTGCCTGTAAATTGGATATTTGATTACTTGTTGGATTACTACTATCTACCAAAACATTAATATTCGTAACACCTGCAGCATATTTATTGAAAATTGCTGAACTTATATCGGTTCTTGTGAAATTCATTACTGCAATTTCAATATCGGAGTTGGCCGAATTTATTGAAGAAATTATTTTAGATGTAGTTCCATCAGATGGGCTAAAATAACTTTCAACGGTTCTCCCACCAATAATAAAATTATGCGGAGTATTGTCTGTTTTGTACTGACCGAATTTTGAATTTGTAGTATTCGGTTGAGCTGTAGAACTTCCCCACATTTCTTCGAATTCTAGTGTATAGGCTGCCGCTAGAGTTTGATCTTGAATTACAATTGCATTATTTTTGTCTGGACCATCAATTTGAGCTACTGTCCAATTGGTAGAGCCGGTCCATACATAAGATAAAAATGGATTATTACAATTGGCATCGATAATGACAAACTTATTATGCATTATGGAATAGCTCGAAGTTGTAGGGCTTGCAAGGGTAGGAATCGCACTATTTAACAATGGTATCATTACGCTACTTGTGCTTCCATCATAAATAATTCGTACTTGAACACCTCTTGCATAGGCTGCATTAATAGCTCCGGCAATACCTGCTGCTGCAGAGGGAGAATAAGAATTGTAAATGGCAATATCCAATGTTGCAACACAATTATCAATATAGCTTATCAGCATATTATCTAAAGTATCAGCCAAATTCACTGCGACTTGCGTTTGACTAAAACTAGTGTCAACTGGATGATTGAAATAAACATTTATTGTTCCGCTCGATGCTGATTTTGATGCAATCACGGTACTTAAAGTGCTTGTTTTAGCATCCTTCAAGGTGTATTCAATTTTGAAAAACTGAGAAGGTTTTATGGAATTTATTATAAAATAATTTGGATTGGTAGTTTTCTCAATAGCTATTTCATTATTTGAAAAAACATCAATAACTTTTAAAGTACTTGGTAATTTTGCTTTATCAAAAGCAAGTTCTAATCGATCTGAAAAATAACGCACCATAAAATCTTTTTCAGCTATACTTTCTTGAGCAACTCCCGAAAATAATGTAAACAGAAAAAAGATTAAGATAGATAAGGGGGAATATCTAATCATTTTTTTTGTCAAAAATAAGAATTTATAAGTATTTTCTTATAAATAATAGTATTATTCTGATCTTAGTTTTTAACTATAAAAGCTTCTGCCTTTCCATCTATAACTTCCAAAAATTGAGTAAATGGCAACTAAAGATGAAAACAAAGGATATAAAAGACTACTTGCAAGAGGGGGAAATAGTTTCTTTTTTCTCAAATAAGAATTTGTTTTATAAAGTAATAAATAATCAATGCAGTATTTAATTCCAAAAGCAAAGACTAAATACCAAAAGTTTATTTTACCATAATAACAAAGTCCGAGAGAAAGCAATAAAGATAAATTCATTCCCAATACAATTACTGCAAGTATTTTGGCGTAATTATTTTTATAACTTGAAGTTTTACTTGCCCACCGAACGCGCTGCATAAAGAGTTCAAACAAGTCATTAATGGGTTTGGTTTTTACAATGAAGTTTTTATTTTTTAAATAACCCACTTTATCAGAATTGTGAGCAATTGCTTTTTGTAACAAAAGAACATCATCACCACTTGCCATGCTGTTAATTCCTCCGAAGCCACCAATTTCTAGGAATAATTGCTTCGTATAGGCAAAATTAGCGCCATTGCACATAAACGGTTTATCAAGTCCAAAACTACCTATTGTAGTTCCTTGGAGGCTCATTAAATCGAGTTGTTGAAAATGATGCATCCAATTGTTTTTAGTTTTATAAACTACAGCACCCACTACCATTTCGGGTTGTTTCTCTTGTATAAAATTATCTAAAGTTGTAAGCCAGTTTTTTGGGACCACACAATCGGCATCCGTAGTGATTATCCAAGGGTGCTTTACAATGGGTATGGCTCGTGAAATAGCATCTTTTTTTGGAGAATTGGATAGCCGTAAGTTTTCTAAAAGTGTCGATTCGATTAAGCCATTAGCCAAACGCCAGTTGATGCAAACTCTTTCGGAAGCATCACTAGAAAAGTCATCCACCAATATAATTTCAAATTTTTCAACTGGATAATTAAGGTTGGCAATTGATTTTAAAAGCTTAGGCAGGTTTTTTTCTTCATTCCTAAATGGGACAATAATTGAAAACGAATTTTGAGGTGGTTTTTCAGTTTTTTCAAAATAGTTTAGTTTGTTAAACCCAAATAATAATTGCACAATAAACACACTATATAGCAACAAAATAAAAAATAACACAAATACCATAACCTATAATTTAACGCTCTTTAATTTAAATATTAAAACATAGTAACTTCCAATAATAACAGGTAATACAATGTTTAAAAACCACATTAATGTAGTTACAAATACCGTTATCCATTGATTAACTCCCAATTCTCCGAAGAAATAAACTGCCAAACTTCCTTTTAAAGCAAAGTCTAAAAACTGAAAACTTGGAATAATGGAGGCCAATAAGTAAACCGTAGTTATACTCGCCATTAAATTTACGTATGGCAAATTAACATCAAAAGCTACAAACAAAAAATAATATTGGTGTGAAAAAACCAAATACCTAGCCAAACCAAGTAGGATGTTATTGTGATGTATTTTTTTTGGAATGGCATTGATTCTAGAAATGAAATTCTCAATAGAGTGTCCTTGAATCAAAATTCTTTTGGTAAAAAATGAAATTAAAAGCACTAAAAAGCAACTTAATATTAACAAGGCACTCCAATAATAATAGCCTAAAACGAGCATTCCTATTAAACCAAATACTCCTGTAACGAACACTTGAATTCCGTTGCAAAGAAGGTTTAAAAAAACAATTTTTTTGGTGTCTTTTTTATCAAAATACAAAGCCTTTCCAACATATTCACCTACACCAACCGGAGTAAATACCCCAAGTGTTAGGGCGGCAAGTACTTGCTTGGTTGCTTCAAGTTTTGAAATTACTTTAACTTCTTGTGCTAAATTTTGCCATTTTAAAATTTCAAAATAGCGATTACAAAAACTTAGGAACAATAAAAAACTAATTCCAGCTACCGACTGATTTTTTCGATACAAAACCAAAAATTTATTCCAATCGAGCTGGCTATTATTTGCTAATTCATGGTAGATGAAATAAAAAGCTGCAATTACAATCAAAAGTTTGATTATAAAAACGCCGAATTGTTTAGCTTTGTGAGAAATTGAAATCATTGTTGCAAAGAAACACAAAACTTTGCTTAGATTTTTTAATCTTGAAACTAAATAATTGGCAAACGAGCGCATCATACTAGGTATTGACCCTGGAACCACGATTATGGGTTTTGGCTTGATTAGGGTTGTAAATAAAAAAATGGAATTCATTCAGTTGAATGAATTGATTTTGAGTAAATACGACAACCATTATCAAAAGCTAAAAGTCATCTTTGAGCGAACCATTGAATTGATTGATACCCATCACCCCGATGAAATAGCTATTGAAGCACCTTTTTTTGGTAAGAATGTGCAATCGATGTTGAAATTAGGACGAGCTCAAGGTGTTGCAATGGCAGCAGGATTGTCTAGAGATATTCCGATTACTGAATACGAGCCGAAAAAAATTAAGATGGCTATAACCGGAAACGGAAACGCCACAAAAGAGCAAGTTGCTAAAATGCTACAACAGTTATTGGGACTAAAAACACTTCCTAAAAATTTAGATTCCACTGATGGTTTAGCTGCTGCGGTTTGTCATTTTTTCAACTCAGGGAAAGTTGTTGGTGCAAAAAGTTATTCTGGTTGGGATGCTTTTGTAAAACAAAATGAAGATCGCGTAAAGAAATAATCAATGAGCGGCATCTACATTCACATTCCTTTTTGCAAGCAAGCCTGTCATTATTGCGACTTTCATTTTTCTACTTCAATGAAGAAAAAAAACGAAATGATTTTGGCTTTAGCCAAAGAAATTCAAATGCGAAAAAACGAGTTTGAAGATGCGGTTGTAGAAACCATTTACTTTGGTGGAGGAACACCCTCTTTATTAGCGATTGAAGATTTAAGATTTTTGATAGCCGAAATTTACTCTAATTATAATGTTGTTAAGAATCCAGAAATAACCCTTGAAGCCAATCCGGATGATTTATCAAAAGAACGAATAGTTGCACTTTCCAATCTCAAAATCAATCGACTTTCTATTGGGATTCAATCTTTTTTTGAAGATGATTTGAAGATGATGAATCGGGCTCATAATTCGGCGGAAGCCAAAAAATGTTTAGAAGAAGCGACCCAATATTTTGACAATATCTCCATTGATTTGATATACGGTATCCCCGGAATGAGTAATGAAATATGGATGCAAAATATAGAAATGGCTTTGTCTTTTAATGTTCCGCATATTTCTAGTTATGCCTTAACGGTGGAGCCAAAAACGGCTTTGTATTCGTTCATTCAAAAAGAAATAATTCCACAACCAGACGAAGAAGTAGCCCAAGAGCATTTTCAAATATTGGTAGAAAAACTCAACGAAAATAATTTTATTCACTACGAATTGTCCAATTTTGGAAAAGAAAATTATTTTTCAAAAAACAATTCGAGTTATTGGTTGGGTAAAAAATACATTGGTATTGGTCCGTCTGCTCATAGTTATGACGGACAAAAAAGAGGCTGGAATGTTTCTAATAATTCGGTTTATATAAAATCTATTTCGGAAGGCATTTTGCCCTTAGAAACCGAAATCTTATCTAAAACAGACCGTTATAATGAATACATTATGACTGGATTGCGAACCATGTGGGGCGTTTCTTTAAAACGAATTGAAAAGGAATTTGGCCCAATCTATTTACACTATTTAAACAAGCAAGCAGCGCGATATATTGAGGATCATTTATTATTTATGGATGATGAAATTTTAAGAACTACTCAAAAAGGGAAGTTCTTGAGCGATGGAATTGCATCCGATTTATTTTTACTAAATTTGGAATAAAATCATTCTTTTGAAAACAACGATTATCCATAAAAACCAGACTTTTGAAATTGATTTGTCAAAACCTATAGACATTTCGATTCCTTTAACCAATACCGATACAAATCCTATTGCTTGGTATATTGAAAAGCCCGAAATAGAACCGGTAAAATTTGGAGATTGGATAGGGAAAGTTTCTGAGGGAAGTTCTACAAATTTCAATAACATTTTCTTTAATCCACATGGTCATGGCACTCACACCGAATGTTTAGGGCACATTACAAGAGAATTTTACTCGATTAATCAATGTTTAAAGCAGTTTTTTTTCACTTCCGAATTGATTTCGGTTACTCCAGAACGCGTTGGGGAAGACAGTATAATCTCCAAATCTCAAATTGAAAATGCTTTAAATGGTAAATCTCCTGAAGCAATTGTTATTCGAACACTACCTAACTTAGAATCCAAAAAACATCAAAATTATTCAAAAACAAATCCGCCTTATCTCGCTGAGGAAGCGGCAATTTTTATTAGAGAAATTGGAATTGAACACCTTCTAATTGATTTGCCAAGTGTTGACCGAGAGGAAGATGAAGGAAAATTACTTGCACATAAGGCATTTTGGAATGTGAAAAATACAACTAATTTAAATGCAGATGCAAGATTAAATTGTACCATTACCGAGTTGATTTATATTGATGATTCTGTTAGAGATGGAAGTTATTTTCTGAATTTACAAATTGCATCTTTTGAAAATGATGCTTCCCCGTCAAAACCCATTTTATTTTCTCTATAAAATATAGTCAAATAGGGATTCCTTTCGGATTAATTTATATTAAAAAAAACCACCAAAATTGCTTTTGATGGTTTTGATATGATTTGAAAAAGGATTTCTTATTTCAATAAATTGGTCACTAATGAAGGATACAATCCGATGATTACATTTAGTAAAATAGAAACTACACACACTGCATAATACACGAACGGAGTTTCTTGTTTTTCTTCATTTGGCTCTCTGGTGTACATAGCCAATATTAATTTGAAATAATAGCCAACACTCACAATTGAGTTGATTACCCCGGCAATAACTACCACTAGGTAACCTGCTTTAATGGTTTGTGTAAACAGCATAAATTTCGCAAAGAAACCAGAAAAAATAGGAATTCCCGCCATAGAAAGTAAAGCTGCAGTTAAGACCGCTGCCATTAATGGATTGGTTTTTCCTAAGCCGTTAAAATTAACAACATCTTCGTTGTCTTTGTTTCTAGTTACAGTAATAATCACAGCAAAAGCTGCAATTCCGGCTAGTGCATAAGCGCTAGTATAATACAATAAAGTAGAAGAAGAATTAGCTACGGTTAGTAAAGCCATTAACATGAATCCGGCGTGAGAAATACCGGAAAATGCCAACATTCTTTTTACATTATTTTGGCGTAAAGCCATAATATTTCCAACAGTCATTGAGGCAATAGAAACCACAATAATTATGAGTTGAAATGAGGTTAAGATATCTTGATTATCAAACGATGAATTCAGGTTTAATGCCGTTACTAATTTGTATAAGGTAGCAATAGCAACCACTTTTACTAAAGTACTCATGGTACCTGTTACAAGTGAAGGAGCACCTTCGTAAACATCGGGAGCCCAAAAATGAAACGGAACCGCTGCAATTTTAAATAACATTCCCACTACTACTAAAATTACCCCAATTGGAAACCAAGAAGGTAATTCGGCAGATAAAGATGCATTCGAAATTTCTGCAATATCAAAGCTTCCCATAGCACCATAAATAAGGCAAATTCCGAATAAAATAATTCCAGAAGCAAAAGATCCCATTAGGAAATACTTCATTCCTGCTTCATTGCTTTTTATATCCAATCGGCTGCTACCGGCTAAAATGTATAATGCGATTGAAAGGGTTTCAATTCCTATAAAGAACATGGCAAGATTGGTAAAAGAAACCATGGCAATAGCTCCAGCCAAAAGAAAAACTTTGATCGAAATATAATCGGAAATTTTAGTTTCATGCTCTTTGTATACCTCACTTCCCATAGCAACAATAAAAATTGTAAGTAGAATAAACAGCGAAGTAAATGCAGAAGAAGTTGAATCGGCTGCAATCATATTACTGTATTTTTCATTTGCAGAAAAACCTAAAGTCCAAAGGTGTAAAGTAGTTCCTAAAAGAGCTAGTAATCCTAAAATTACTACCGGAACAATTGCTTTTCTTAAATTAAAGATTTCAGCTATAAGACAAAAAACGCCTAAACCTGATATTGCTATTAGTGTATTCATTTGTATTAGTTAAATCTATTAATTTGAGTTAGAATTTCTTGTACACTTGGGTTTACCAAATCAACAATTGGTTTTGGATGGATTCCGTAGAATAATAAAAAGGCAATTAGTATCCCAAAAACAATTGTTTCATTTATAGATACTTCTGCAAATGCTTTAGTATTGGTTTCACCAAGCATTACATTTTGGAACATTTTCAACATATAGTAAGCTCCCAAAATAATGGTTGTTCCACCAAGAACGGCAAACCAAATATTTACTTGAAATAAACTATACAAAACGGTAAATTCTCCAATGAAGTTGAATGTTCCTGGTAAAGCAACAGACGCCAAGACTAAGATCATAAACAGCGATGTAAACTTTGGTGCTTGTGAACGAATTCCGCCAAGTTCTTCAATTTTATTCGAATTTAATCTTCTGTAAATTACTTCAGCAGCAAAGAATAATCCAACAACTACAAAACCGTGTGCAATCATTTGTGATACTGCTCCGCTGATACCATCTGCTGTTAATGTATAACAACCTGCAGCAATTAACCCTACGTGAGCTAATGATGAATAGGCTAATAATTTTTTCACATCTTTTTGGCGTAAAGCCACAATCGAACCATAAATTACTCCCGCAATACTCAACCCAATTAAGGTTGGCATGTAGGTTTTAGCTGCTAATGGAGCAATAGGAATCTGCCAACGGATCACGCTGTACAATCCCATTTTAAGCATGATACCTGATAAAAGCATGGTTCCAACAGTTGGTGCTTTTTGGTACACTTTTGCTTGCCATGTATGGAATGGAATAATCGGAATTTTAATCGCATAAGCTAAAAAGAAAGCGAAGAATATCCAGAATTGTTCAGTTACAGATAAGTTTAATTTAGTTAAATCAGACAGCATGAAACTACCTGCTTTGTCATATAAATAAGCAAAAGCAACTAGCATAAATAACGAACCTGCCAGCGTGTAAATAAAGAATTTTACTACTGCTTTTTTGCGTTCTTCTAAATCTCCGTTACCCCAAACTAATGCAATAAAGTAGATTGGAATTAAAGACAACTCCCAGAAAATATAGTATAACAAACCATCTTCAGCAAGGAAAGTTCCGGTCATTGCAAAAGCCATGAACAATACTAAAGCATAGAAGTTTTTGGAGTTATTGTATTTATTTGCAAAGGAAGATAAGATGATTATCGGAATCAAAGACACCGTTAATAAAACCATAGCAAGGGCCAATCCATCTGCTTTTAATGCAAAAGAAACATTAGGTTGTAAAATCCAAGGATTATTAAGGCTGATGTTTACTCCACCTAGAAAGTGATTTACTAAAACAGTGGTGCAACCTAAAGCCGCCAAACTAAAGAACAGGGCCACTTTGGAAGCCAATTTATTTCCAGAAAGGAAGGTTACTAAGGCACCAATTAAAAGGATAAATAATATTAGGGATACGTTCATTTTCTTTAAATTATTGTGCTAAAAATAAATAACTAACTATTGCCAAAACTCCAATTACAAAAGCAAAAAGATACAATCCAATACTTCCAGATTGTACTTTTTTACCTTGATTGCTTAATCCATTTGCAACACTTCCAAATCCATAAACGATTCCACCAAGAGCTGGCTCTAGAGTAGTTCTGAAGAAATTAGAAAGTGAGTTTAATGGTTTTACAATTAAAAAGGTGTACAATTCATCAACATAATATTTGTTGTAAATGGTTTTAGAAACACCAACAATTTCTGAATCTTGTTTTGGAACAAAACCTTGTTTGATATATTTGGCATACGCCCAAAAAATCCCAATAATCGCACCTGTTAATGCAATTCCCATTAACATATATTCTTGACTTCCAAGAGCATGTTCTTCGTGTTTTCCTGCTAAAATTGGCTCTAGGAAATGGTTTAACCAATTGCTTCCTGGTAAATTAATTAATCCGCCAACAGTTGCTAAAGCAGCTAAAATGATTAACGGTAAGGTAATTAAACTCGGACTTTCGTGTAAATGGTGTTTTTGTTCTTCGGTTCCTCTAAAGTCTCTGAAGAAAGTTAAATACATCAATCTAAACATATAGAAAGCCGTCATGATGGATGCAATAGATCCGATAATCCATAACGCTTTATTGTGCTCAAAAGCAACCATTAAGATTTCATCTTTAGACCAGAATCCTGCGAATGGGAAAATACCTGCAATGGCTAATGTTGAAATTAACATGGTTGCAAAAGTTATTGGCATTGCTTTACGCAAACCACCCATTTTACGCATATCTTGTTCGCCATGTAAGGCGTGAATTACTGATCCAGATCCTAAGAACAAACATGCCTTAAAGAATGCATGTGTGATTACATGGAAAACAGCCACGTTATAAGCGCCCAATCCTAAGGCTAAGAACATTAATCCTAATTGTGAAACTGTTGAATATGCTAATACTTTTTTTATGTCATTTTGAAGCAATCCAATTGAAGCTGCTAATAATGCAGTTATTGCTCCAACAATAGCGATGATGTTTTGAACTTCTGGTGTTAAATCAAATAAGAAGTTCATTCTAGTAATCATAAAGATACCAGCTGTTACCATCGTTGCCGCGTGAATTAATGCAGAAACAGGTGTTGGTCCCGCCATCGCATCAGGTAACCAAGTGTAAAGTGGTAATTGCGCTGATTTACCGGTTGCTCCGATGAATAAACATAAAGCAGCAACCGAATACCATATAGAAGTATGTGTAGCATTGTTTATTTCAATCATACTTTTCATCCCAGAATAATCCAATGTATTACTCATTCCTGCTAAAATGAAAATTCCAATCAAGAAACCTAAATCACCAACACGGTTCATGATGAATGCTTTTTTAGCAGCATCATTGTAGTCTTGGTTTTTATGCCAAAATCCGATAAGTAAGTAGGAGCAAAGTCCAACGCCTTCCCAACCGATAAACATAACTAGTAAGTTGCTTCCAACTACTAAAGTAATCATGAAGAATACGAATAGATTTAAATACGCAAAAAACTTGTGCATATTTTCGTCATCGTGCATGTAGCTGATCGAATATAAGTGAATTAAAGAACCAATTCCGGTTACAAATAGCAACCATAATAACGACAATTGGTCTAATAAAATTCCTAAATCTACTTTAAGTTTTCCTATTTGGATCCAATCCAATAAGGTAACAGAAACTGGTTTTCCGGTAGCGTTTAATTGCATGAAGAAATACACGCTCATAGCAAAAGATACTACAACTGCTCCAGTTCCGATGGCGCCAGCAATTCCTTTTCCTGCTTTTTTTCCGAAGAAAATATTAAATAAGAACCCAACAAATGGGGTTAATAATAAGAGTAAAACTAAGTTATTGTCCATTAGGGATTATCCTTTTAAGTTCTTTAAATTTGAAATATCTACCGATCCTATATTTCGGAAAACCGAAACAAGTAATGCCAATCCTACGGCAACTTCGGCAGCGGCTACTGTCATCGAGAAGAATACAAATACTTCTCCTTTCGCATCTTGCCAATAAGTTGAAAATGCAATGAATAATAAATTGACTGCATTCAGCATAATTTCGATTGACATGAACACGATGATGGCATTTCTTCTATACAACACTCCAAAAATTCCGATACAAAAAAGTAAAACGGAAAGGAAAATGTAATTTTCTATACCTATTTGATTTAAAATATTTTCCATATTATTTAGATGTTTTTTCTTTTTTAGACAATAATACTGCTCCAATCATGGCTACTAATAACAATACTGAAGCAAATTCAAACGGAACCATAAATCCGTCTTTGTCGTCTAATAAAACGGTTCCTAATTTTTTTATTGATTGGAAATCTTCGTGGCTTGTATAATACTCACCCACGAATGGTTTAGAGTACATAAAGATTAGCACTAAAGCGGTACTTAATAATACAAAAACAGTAATAGCACCAAGTCTGGTAATTCTCGGTTTGTGGACTTCGTCTTCTTTGTTAAGGTTCATCAACATGATGGTAAATAAGAAGAGTACCATTATGGCTCCCGAATAAACGATGATATGTACAATTGCTAAAAATTGCGCATTAAACAATAGGTAATGTCCAGCAATTGAGAAGAAACATAATACCAAGTAAATAGCACTATGAATTGGGTTTCTACTGTAAATAGTTAAAAAGGCTGTTGCCAGTGTAAAAGCCGCTAGGATATAAAATATAATTAGTACTGGTGCCATATTAATTTAGGTTTTTAGTATTTGCTATAGCCATTTCTAGAGGCATAACCAATTTGTCTTTTCCAAAAATAAAATCTTCTCTATCGTACTGTGCTGGCACTAATTCTTTTGAAATAGTTAGGTAAATCGCGTCTTTAGGACAAGCTTCTTCACACAATCCGCAGAAAATGCAACGCAACATATTGATTTCATAGATTTCAGCATATTTTTCTTCGCGGTACAAATGTTTTTCTTCTGGCTTACGCTCCGCTGCTTTCATAGTAATAGCTTCTGCTGGGCAAGAAAGTGCACATAAACCACAAGCTGTACAATTTTCTCTACCTTGTTCATCACGTTTTAACATGTGTCTTCCGCGATAAACAGGGCTAAATTCTCTAACTTGTTCTGGATAGTGAATGGTTGCTTTTTTGCTAAAAAAGTGTTTGATGGTTATCCACAAACCTTTTACTATGGCAATCAGGTATAATCTTTCTAAAAAGGTCATTTCCTTGTTGGAAACTTGCTTTTTACTACCTGATAATGAAATATTTTGTATTGATGACATAATTGTTATTTCCTAATTAATACCCAAAATAAGTTAAAATTTCACCTCTTAAATTGATAATTCCCGTGATGATAATATTTACAATTGAAAGTGGAATTAATATTTTCCAACCCAAATTCATTAATTGATCGTATCTAAATCTTGGTATCGTCCAACGAATCCACATAAAGAAGAAAATGAAAAAGCAAAGTTTTGCAAACAAGGCTCCCATACCAATAATATTTGCAAGGTTTACTCCCCAATGTTCTACTGCCCAACTCATTCCAGGATAGTTATAACCACCAAAGAATAATACGGATATAATAGTAGAAGAAATAAACATATTTGCATATTCAGCAAATAAATAGAATCCCATTTTCATGGAAGAATACTCGGTGTGGTAACCTCCAATTAATTCCGATTCACATTCTGCTAAATCGAAAGGGGTTCTATTGGTTTCTGCGAAAGCACAAATTAAAAAGATAAGAAACGATAGCGGTTGGTAAAAAACATTCCAATGCAAACCAGATTGTTGAACCGATATTTCTTTCAAGCTTAATGTTCCGGTTGACATTAATAAAGCAATCATTGATAATCCCATGGCAACTTCGTAGGAAACCATTTGAGATGCAGCACGAACGGCTCCCATTAACGAGAACTTATTATTAGATGCCCATCCACCAATCATGATTCCGTATACTCCAATAGAAACAATTGCAAAAATATAAAGTAAAGCACTATCGGTATCCGTAGCTTGAAGCACTACATCTCTTCCAAAAATATGTAATTTATCACCCCACGGAATTACAGCACTAGTCATTAAGGCCGCACTCATTGCAATGGCAGGTCCTACAAAAAACAAAAATCTATTTTTGGTGTCTGGTTCAAATTCTTCTTTTGCAAAAAGTTTCATTCCGTCTGCAAGGGGTTGTAATAATCCTCCCCATCCGGCACGGTTAGGACCAACTCGATCTTGAAGAAAAGCCGCAACTTTTCGTTCTGCCCAAGTAGAATACATCGCCATGATCATAGTTACAGCAAAAACCACAACTATAATCACACTTTTTTCTATAATGAAGGTGGTACTACTATCCATTTTGCTTTGAATTTATTGGGTTACCATCTATTTTTTCATTGTATCCAATCTCGGCCATACTTATTTTTTTACGGTCTTGATCTCTACCTAGAAGAATACCTTTTTCAGTTTCAATAACTACTTTTTCAGTGGTATTGTATTTTTTATTTTGGTTGATAACCGAATCTTTTTCGAATTTTCTCGGACCTTCAATAACCCAATCCGAAACTTCTTTTTTATCAAAACGACACGTATTGCAAATGAAATCTTCTACCTCATGGTACTCGTCTTTTCTTGCAGTAACTCTTTGAATTTCGTTTCCAAACATCCAAACGGTTGTTTTTCCGCAACATCCTGGAGTGGTACATTCTCTGTGTGCATTGAATGGTTTGTTAAACCAAACTCTCGATTTGAAACGGAAGGTTTTATCGGTTAATGCTCCAACCGGGCAAACATCAATCATGTTTCCAGAGAATTCATTGTCAATTGCCGTTGAGATACAAGTCGAAATTTGAGAGTGATCACCACGATTTAAAACACCGTGAACTCTACCATCGGTTAATTGATCGGCAACTTCCACACAACGTTGACAAACGATGCAACGGTTCATGTGTAATTGAATATAGGGACCGATATCTTCGGGCTCGAAAGTTCTTTTTTCTTCAATGAAACGCGTTTCTGATTTACCGTGTTCGAAACTTAAGTTTTGCAAATCACACTCTCCCGCTTGGTCGCATACTGGGCAATCTAATGGGTGGTTGATTAAAAGGAATTCGGTTACAGCTTTACGCGCTTCCGTTACTCTTTCTGAAGATTTGCTGGCAACTTCCATTCCGTCTTGACATCCTGTAATACAAGATGCTACCAATTTTGGCATTGGTCGTGGATCTGCTTCGCTACCTTTGGTTACATCAACTAAGCAGCAACGGCATTTCCCACCAGTACCTTTTAGTTTAGAATAATAACACATGGCTGGCGGAACGGATTCTCCACCAATCATACGAGCCGCTTGCAGGATGGTTGTTCCTGCTTCAACTTCAATTTCTTGACCGTCTATGGTTACTTTCATTATCTATTTGTTTAAAAGATTAAAAGTTTTGAGTTAAGCGTTTCCACTTCATACTTCCAACTTCCAACTTCTGACTTTTAAATTATATTATTTGTTTTGCTACTAAGTGCTTTACTTTTTCAAAAGGCTCTGCTACAAAGTGATCTCTATTTTTTATTTTTTCTGGGAAACGAATGTGGTATTCAAACTCGTCTCTAAAATGACGAATTGCAGCAGCAACTGGCCAAGAAGCAGCATCTCCTAGTGGGCAGATGGTGTTTCCTTCAATTTTAGATTGGATGCTCCATAACAATTCGATATCCTCTTCACGACCTTGGCCGTTTTCAATTCTCCACAATACTTTCTCTAACCATCCTGTTCCTTCACGACATGGTGTACATTGTCCGCAAGATTCATGGTGGTAAAAACGAGAAAAATTCCAAGTATTACGAACGATACAAGCTCTATCATCATACACGATAAATCCTCCAGAACCTAGCATCGATCCGGTTGCAAATCCTCCGTCAGATAAACTTTCGTAGGTCATCAATCGGTCTTCTCCAGCAGCTGTTTTATAAATTAAATCAGCTGGTAAAATTGGCACCGAACTACCTCCAGGAACTAAGGCTTTAAGAGGTCTGTCGGTTTGCATTCCGCCACAATATTCATCTGAATTCATGAATTCATAAACAGATAACCCCAATTCAATTTCGTAAACACCTTGATTTTTAATATTACCTGAAGCCGAAATTAATTTGGTTCCTGTAGATCGACCGATTCCTATTCCTGCATAATCAGCACCTGAATTATTGATAATCCATGGCACAGCCGAAATAGTTTCTACATTATTTACTACGGTTGGATTTTGCCAAAGTCCTTTTACAGCTGGAAATGGTGGTTTTAATCTAGGATTTCCACGATTACCCTCTAAACTTTCAATAAGTGCAGTTTCTTCACCGCAAATGTAGGCTCCACCACCAATTTGAACATAAAGTTCTAAATCGTATCCAGATCCTAATATATTTTTACCCAACCACCCAGCAGCTTTTGCTTCGGCAATGGCTTTTTCTAATATTTTATAAACCCACATGTATTCTCCACGAATGTAGATGTAGGATAGGTTGGCACCCAAAGCGTAACTTGAAGTAATCATTCCTTCTATTAATAAGTGCGGAATGTATTCCATTAAGAAACGGTCTTTAAAAGTACCTGGTTCTGATTCGTCAGCATTACAAACTAAATGTCTTGGGTTGCCCGATTTTTTATCGATGAAACTCCATTTCATTCCAGCCGGAAATCCTGCACCACCACGACCACGAAGTCCCGAAGTTTTTACTTCTTCTACAACTTCATCCGGGGTCATTTTTTTCAAGGCTTTTTCTACCGATGCATAACCGCCTTCTTTACGGTATACTTCATAAGTTTTAATTCCCGGAACATTGATTTTGTCTAATAATATTTTTCTTCCCATGATACTATTTATCGTGTAAAGTGATTTTTCCGTCTTTACAGTCAGAAATTAACTGATCAATTTTTTCTTTGGTTAAATGCTCTTGGTAAAAATCTCCCAATTGCATCATTGGTGCATAACCACAAGCACCCAAACATTCTACTCCACGTACTTCAAATTGTCCGTCTGCAGTTGGTTCACCCACTTTAACTCCCAATTTAGAACAGGTGTAATCCATTAAATCTTCAACTCCGTTTTGACAACAAGGAGAAGTTTGGCAAAATTCAAACATGTATTTTCCAATTGGTCTTTGGTTGAACATGGAGTAAAAAGTCACCACTTCAAAAACTTCAATTGGTTGTATTTCGAGAATTTCAGCTACTTTAATTTGTAAATCGGTGCTTAACCAATTGTCATGAGCATCTTGAACTTCATGCAATACGGGAAGTAAAGCCGATTTCTTTTTGCCTTCTGGATAATGACTAATTAATTCATTGATGCGAGACATCAAAGATTCAGTCATGTTTATTTCTTGTTTGATATGTGATCTTTCCATAATTATTATGCGTCTAATTCTCCTGCAATTACATTTAAACTGGATAATATTACAATAGCATCCGATAACATGCCGCCTTTAATCATTTCGGTATAGGCTTGGTAATAGATAAAGCAAGGTCTTCTAAAGTGTAAACGGTAGGGCGTTCTACTTCCGTCGGTTACCAAATAAAATCCTAATTCTCCATTTCCACCTTCTACAGCATGGTAAATTTCGGCAACTGGAACAGGAACTTCACCCATCACAATTTTGAAGTGATATATTAAGCTTTCCATATTGTGGTATACATCTTCTTTTGGAGGAAGGTAATAATCAGGCACATCAGCATGTATTGGACCTTCTGGTAATTTTGCTAAGGCTTGACGGATGATGCTTATACTTTCCCAAACTTCGGCATTACGAACGCAAAAACGATCGTAAGTATCTCCTGATTTTCCTACTGGAATTTCAAAATCAAAATCTTCATAAGACGAATAAGGCTGTGCTTTTCTTACATCATAATCAATTCCTGCTGCTCTTAAATTCGGACCTGTTAATCCGTATTGCATTGCAAGTTCGGCAGAAATCGGACCTACATTAACCGTACGATCAATAAAGATTCTGTTTCTTTCGAAAAGGTTTTCAAATTCTTTCCAAGCAACTGGGAAATCTTGTAAAAAGGTGTCTAATTTTTTGAATGCCTCTTCAGACCATTCTCTTTCAAATCCACCAATTCTACCCATATTTGTAGTCAATCGAGCACCACAAATTTCTTCGTAGATTTCGTATATTTTTTCTCTAAATTGAAATACATATAAGAACCCGGTATAGGCTCCAGTATCCACTCCAAGAATCGAATTACAAATAAGGTGATCAGCTATTCTCGCTAACTCCATTACGATTACTCTTAAGTATTGAGCACGTTTTGGAACTTCAATTTCTAATAATTTTTCTACAGTCATCCACCATGCCATGTTATTGATAGGCGATGAACAGTAGTTCATACGGTCTGTCAAGACATTTACTTGATAAAAAGGACGGTTTTCTGCAATTTTTTCGAAGGCACGATGAATGTAACCAATAGTTGGTTCTGCATCAAGAATTCGTTCTCCATCCATCAACAAGATATTTTGAAAAATACCGTGTGTAGCAGGGTGCGTTGGCCCAAGATTTAATATTGAAAGTTCGCTTCCGTCTTCGTTGCGCGTCTGTTCAATGATTTTGGCATAACGATGCTCTGGTAATAATAATAAGTCTGACATCTTAAATTATAAATTGATAATTAATAATTATCCATTATTTGGTGTTCTTCCAAAGAAACGATCGTCTTTGTCTGTTCTTCCTCCATCTTCCATTGGGAATTCTTTACGCAACGGATGCGAAACCATCTCAGGCATATTCAAAATTCGTTTCAATTGCGGATGACCGATAAAATTAATGCCATAAAAATCGAAAGTTTCTCTTTCCATCCAATTGGCAGTTAAAAATAAATCGGTAATTGTATTTAATTCTGGATTTTCTCCTGATAAATAAGTTGTGATTCTTAAACGAACATTTTCTACCCAATTGTGCATGTGATATACTACAGCAAATTGATGGCTTACTTCATTTTCTGGATAGTGAACGCCACATAAATCAGTTAGGAAATGGAAGTTTAAATCTTCTTCAACTTTAAGGGTTCGAATTACTTCGTGAATTGCATCCGGGGTAGCTTCGAAAGAAAAAATGTCGCGACTCATGTGAAAGTTTAACACTTTATCGCCAAACTTTGAAGTCAATTTTTCTTGTATTGTAGTCGTTTCTAAAGCCATATTATAGGTTATAAGAAGCTAATAATTCTTTATATTCTGGAGAATTTCTTCGTCTTACCGATTCGTTCTTTACCAATTCTTGTAATTGCATTACGCCGTCTACAATTTGTTCTGGTCGAGGTGGGCATCCTGGAACGTATACATCCACAGGGATTACTTTGTCTATCCCTTGCAACACAGAATAAGTGTCAAAGACACCACCCGAGGTTGCGCAAGCTCCAACGGCGATTACCCATCTTGGCTCACTCATTTGCTCGTATACTTGTCTTAAAATTGGGGCCATTTTTTTAGAAATAGTTCCCATTACTAATAACATATCCGCTTGACGAGGAGAAAAACTCACACGCTCCATTCCAAAACGTGCTAAGTCATAATGCGATGCCATTGTTGCCATGAACTCAATTCCGCAACAAGAAGTTGCAAATGGAAGTGGCCATAAAGAATTAGCTCTTGCTAAACCAACTACGTCATTAAGCTTGGTTGCAAAAAATCCTTCTCCTGTAACTCCTTCTGGAGGAGCAACCATATTTATTTTAGAATCACTCATTTAAATTCGTAATTAAATTCAAGATTAATTATTCCCACTCAAGAGCTTTCTTCTTGATGATATAGAAGAAGCCAACTAAAAGCAATAACATAAAAACAATCATTTTTATCATCCCATCGATGCCTAATTCTTTAAAATTAACAGCCCATGGGTATAAAAATATTACCTCCACATCAAATAGTACAAAAAGGATGGCAACTAAAAAGTATTTTACAGAAAAAGGAATACGTGCATTTCCTACCGATTCAATTCCGCACTCAAAGTTCTTATCTTTATTTTTTGAATGTCTTTTTGGACCCAAAAAGCTTGATCCAATGATAGTTGCAACAACAAATCCTATGGCAAGAAGTGCTTGCATTAGAATTGGAATATAGTCGTGTTGTGTAGATTGCATAGTGTAAATTTTATAGTCTTATTCAAAATTTGCACAAATATACACTGCATTATTTAATTCGCAAAAAGCTAAGGTTAAACGTTTCTTATTTATTGCTTAAAAACACTTATTTAAATCAATTCTAAATAAAATAATTAGGCATAAAAAAACGCCCCGATTTTTCGGGGCGTTTTGACCATTGAGGTAACCAAAAAATAATATATATTAGTCTTCGATAACTACTACTTGAGCAGCCACTTTACCTTTTCTTCCTTCTTCTTCTTCGTAAGAAACTTTGTCACCTTCGTTTAGTGACTCCGCTTTAATACCTGTAGCATGAACGAAAATGTCTTTTCCATTTTCATCATCTGTAATGAATCCGTAACCTTTTGATTCATTGAAAAATTTAACTGTTCCTGTGCGCATTTTGTAATGTAAAAAATTAATAATGTTCAAAGATATACTTATTTATGACATAGCAAACAAAAAATAAATAAAAAATGAAATTATTTTTAACAAAGTTCATTTATAAATAAATGATTTTCAGGTAAATGTTTGAATATTTTTCAATAAATTAAATAAAAAAGCAGTTATTTTTTATTTATTAAATAACTGCTTTCTAATTAGTTGCGAATTTGATATTAATTACTTCATATCCAATTTGATATGTAATTCATTCAATTGCAATTCATCAATTACGGATGGAGCATCAATCATTACATCTCTACCCGAATTGTTTTTTGGGAAGGCAATAAAATCACGAATGGTTTCTTGTCCACCTAAAATAGCGACTAATCGATCCAATCCAAATGCCAAACCTCCGTGAGGTGGCGCGCCAAATTGGAAGGCATCCATTAAGAATCCGAATTGGTTGCGGGCTTCTTCTTCGGTGAAACCTAAATATTTAAACATCAATTGTTGAGTTGCTTTATCGTGAATACGAATTGAACCTCCTCCAATTTCATTTCCATTTAACACCATGTCGTAGGCATTGGCACGAACTTTACCTGGGTTGGTTGCAAGCAATTCCATATCTTCTGGTTTAGGAGAAGTAAATGGGTGGTGCATGGCGTGCCATCTTCCTGATTCTTCGTCTAATTCTAATAATGGAAAATCAACTACCCATAATGGAGCAAATTCTGCAGGATTTCTTAATCCCAATCGTGTTGCTAATTCCATTCTCAAGGCTGAAAGTTGACTTCTTGTTTTATCGCTAGGACCCGAAAGAACAAAAATCATATCACCTGCTTTTGCGCCGGTAATTTTTGCCCATTGCGCTAAATCGGCTTGATCGTAAAATTTATCTACCGATGATTTATAGGTTCCGTCTTCTTCACATTTTACATAAACCATTCCTGTTGCACCAATTTGTGGACGTCTTACCCAGTCAATTAAGGCATCAATTTCTTTTCTTGTGAATGTGGCGCACCCCGGAGCTGCAATTCCAACTACCAATTCGGCCGAGTTAAATACAGGGAAATCTTTATGTTGTGCTACGGCATTTAATTCGCCAAACTCCATTCCGAAACGGATGTCTGGCTTGTCATTTCCGTAGGTTTTCATGGCATGATCGTAGGTCATTCTTGGGAATTTTTCTACTTCCAATCCGTGGATTTCTTTTAATAAATGGCGTGTTAATCCTTCAAAAACATTTAAGATATCTTCTTGTTCCACAAATGCCATTTCACAATCGATTTGAGTAAACTCGGGTTGTCTATCGGCACGCAAATCTTCATCTCTGAAACATTTTACAATTTGAAAATATTTATCCATTCCGCCCACCATTAATAACTGTTTGAAGGTTTGAGGTGATTGCGGAAGCGCATAAAATTGTCCTTCATTCATACGGCTTGGCACCACAAAATCGCGAGCTCCTTCTGGAGTAGATTTAATTAAATAAGGTGTTTCTACTTCACAAAAGTCTAAAGCAGATAAATAATTTCTAACGGCTTGAGCCACTTTATGACGAAAAAGCAAAGCGTTTTTTACCGGATTTCTGCGAATGTCAAGGTAACGGTATTTCATGCGGATGTCTTCACCGCCATCAGTTTCGTCTTCAATAGTGAAA
>NZ_JBJTND010000004.1:0-2412 GCF_046073885.1 Flavobacterium sp. | reverse complement strand
AATTGGCGGAGATAAATTCAAAAGTCGCATGAGGCATTTGTGCACGTAAACCATCTACACCATTGTCAAAATCGTGATTTCCAATAGCTGAAGCATCGTATTTCATCATACTCATTAATTTGAATTCCAATTCGCCACCATAATAATTAAAATAAGGTGTTCCTTGAAAAATATCTCCAGCATCCAACAGCAATACATTCGGATTTTCTTGGCGAATGCCTTCTATTAATGCAGCTCTGCGGCTCACACCACCCATATTAGCATTTCGAGGATCATCCGCCGGGAATGGATCAATGTGGCTATGTACGTCGTTAGTATGTAAAATGGTTATTTTTTTAATATCAGCTGATTTGAAACTGCTCAATGACAATCCCAATCCTACAAAAGCAGAACCTGCTGCTGTTTTTTCTATAAAATCTCTTCTTTTCATCTTTCGTTGTTTTGGAACTTATTCTTCAGTAATACGGATATCATTGATTACAGGGATAGTATCTACTTCTTTGAAATAGTCAATTAGAATATTGCGTAGTTTGTAATCTAAATCAAATTTCTGAATTCCTTTTTTGAAAAAATTCATATTATCTCCTCCGTTAGCCAAATAATCATTGGTGGCTACATAATAAACAGTATTCGAATCAAGTGGTTTACCTTGAACTAAAATATTTTTAGCAGTATTGTCTTTTTTGATGGTAAAAGTGATTCCTGAAATCGGGTGTGATTTTTTTGTAGCAATAAAATAATCTACCAGTTCTTGTATTTGTTCTCCTTTTAATCCAATAATAACTAGGCTGTTTTCAAATGGCATAATTTCAAAAGCGGTGCGTGCGGTTACATTTCCTTTAGGAAGTATAGAGCGAATGCCGCCACTATTCAATAAACAAATACTTACGGGTTTCTTTTCTCTTAATTGAAAAACTTTATCAGCCGCTTTGAATGTTACATCGGCCAATAAGTTCCCTAATGGCGATTGCCATTTGCTGCCACTTTTGTCTAAAGTTTCTGGGCTATACGCTAAAACAGCACTCAGATCGGCATCAATATGTTCACGATAAGGGCTAATAAATTGCTCTATTTCTGGAGTTTGTTGTATTGTTTCTTTAATTGGAATGCGTTTTCCTTCAATTGTAGTTAATTGATAATTGGGTTTTCCACAAGAAACAATCAGTACCGATGTTATAAATATAACAAAAAGTTTGAAAAATTGATTATACTTTTTTAGTTTTACCATTTCAAATGCCACTTTATTAATTAGTTTTGTAATCAGGTAAATGTACTATGTTTTTAAATTATTTAAAGAATTTTTTTCTAAAATATACATTAAAAAACAAATGGCAGGAAGTGAGTAGCTTAGCCACTACAGATACTATAAAAACAGTTGGATTATTAATAGATGAAACTGCTTTTTCTGAAAAAGAGAGCCTAATTCAAGAATTAATTTCAAATGGTTTTGTTGCCAGTAACATCACGGTTATTGTTTATAGAGAGGCAATAAATAAAAAAGAAAATCCATCTAGGTACACTTTTAATTCGGATGTTTTGAATTGGAATGCTGAGATTACAGATACAGATGTAAGTCAATTTATTCAAACAGAATTTGATTTATTAGTTAGTTATTATGAAATAGAAAAAGCAATTTTGCTACTCATAACAAACAATTCGAAAGCAAAATTTAAAGTTGGGTTTTCGTCAATTGACAAAAGATTACATCATTTGACGATTACTACACGAATTGAAAATTATATGATTTTCGTTCATGAATTATGTAAATATTTAAAAATATTAAATAAAATAGAATCTTAATATGCAATCATTAATAGGAACGGGTGTTGCTCTTGTAACTCCTTTTAGAGCTGATTTTTCAATTGATATCGAAGCATTAACTAGAATTGTGAATTTCTCCATTGATGGTGGTGTTGAGTATTTAGTAGTATTAGGAACAACTGCTGAAAATGCAACATTGTCAGCAGCTGAAAAAGAAGTAGTTATTGCGACAGTTGTTGAGGCTAATAAAGGAAGATTGCCTTTGGTTTTAGGTGTAGGAGGTAATAATACCATGGAAGTAGTTGCAGAACTACAAATCAGAGATTTATCTGATTTTACGGCGATTCTTTCGGTTTCTCCTTATTATAATAAACCCACTCAGGAGGGAATTTACCAACATTTTTGAAATCAGTAGCTAAACGTACTACTGTTGCTGGTAACATATTGCTTGAAGTTCGCCCAGGAACATTATACAAAATTACTGGCAGTGGAGATGCCTCTGCTACCGCTTTAAAATGTTGGTAAATTCCCTCCTGAGTGGGTTTATTATAATAAGGAGAAACTGAAAGAATCGCGGTAAACGCAGACAAATCTTTGGTTTTAGGTGTAGGAGGTAATAATACCATGGAAGTAGTTGCAGAACTACAAATC
>NZ_JBJTND010000003.1:0-5544 GCF_046073885.1 Flavobacterium sp. | reverse complement strand
GGCAACTTAAACCCCATTCCAAATGAACAACCAACTAACAGTTAATCCACCCGTGGAGGTGGAAGAATACGCTTCTTATATTGAAATAGAGAAGCAAGAGATAGTATCTAGTAGTTCAGCTTTTATCGGTGCGAATACCATAGAAGTTAATCTACAGGACATACAGAGATTTCACATTATTCCCGTGTTTAGTAAGGACAATGAACCTTTGATTAGTCACGGGGATTTCATTCAGACCACCTACGATGTGATTAACCATTGCTTCAAAGGGGAAGATATTCTCTCTCCTAGCATACGTGTTTCGCATCCCATTAAGGGAAGAACACCAGAAGCACGATACAAGCCAGCTAACCAGTTAGAAGACCACGAAAGAACCATCTATTACGAGAGGGCAATGTTTGTTTTCGAGATACCCAGCATCCAACTTACCATTGATGGGCAAACACTAAGTCTAACCATAGGTGGGGTGAAGTGCTACGGGGATGATAAGCTAAATAATAAGAAAGGATCTTCGGAGCATTTCAAAATCTTCATTGGTTTCTCAGTCAAGGTGTGCAGTAACCTTTGTGTTTGGTCAGACGGTGCGCAGGTTAAATTGGTGGTTAGAAGCCAAGGAGAGCTAATGGATGCCATAATGAATATGGTTCACCTGTACAACCCAGAACTTCACCTAAGAGCGATGCAGCGTTTAACGGAACACAATTTGACTGAGGCACAATTTGCTCAGGTGTTAGGACGTGCACGCTTGTATAATTACCTGCCCAATGAGGTTAAGAAAGAAATACCTCCTCTCTTGTTCACCGATACACAGCTAGGTTCTGTTGCCAAGGATTACTTCCAAGACAACAGCTTCTGCTGTAATGAGAACGGGGATATTAACCTTTGGAGGATGTACAATCTGTTTACGGGTGCGAACAAGTCAAGTTACGTGGATAGCTTCCTAGAACGAAGCATTAACGCATTTGATTTCACGCATCAGTTGCAATCTGGGCTAACGGGCGGAAGTACTAACTGGTACTTGAATTGAGGATATGAAGAAACAGAAAGTAGGGTTTCTCCATCCCAATGTGCTGTTAGTAATTACACCCAAGGGAATCATCCTTGAATTGTACACACCGATACGAGCTGAAGTGGTTCGTGAAATCGGTAATCTTCCCAAAGGGACTAAGGTGTATATCGACGCTATCGTAAAAGATAACTTAAATAAAATAATTTATTGCATTGGGAGCAAATGGTATCCCTACCGCCATTTTAAGGTAGGTTAACAATTTAAATATAGCCTCTTAGAGAAATCTAAGGGGCTTTTTTATTTATATGGAAACAGAAAGCAAAATTCAATCATTTCATATTACTCATACCGTTAAATCAATATGGCAAATCTGCCATTGTGGGAATTTGGTGCTTATCGCATATTTGTTAAAATGGAGTTAACTAAAGAGGAAGTTTGTAAACATGTTGGGACTAAAATCCGAGAAGCGCGCGAGAACAAAGGTCTTACAATGGAAAAATTTGCTCATGAATCTGGTATTGACTACACTCAGATAAGTCGCATCGAGTTAGGGAAAATTAATACAAGCATTTATCAGATGTATGTAATAACTAAAAAATTGGAAGTGCCAATGAAGGATTTATTTGTTTTTTAATTGTATAAATGATTACCTCAATAATCAAGTTTACAATGTTTTTAAAAAGTAATTCCTTTCAATAGTCATGAATTTAAACAGTAAATTGATGCGAAATATTGTTTTGGTTTCAGTGATTTCTTTTTTGTGCAATTTTCAAATTATAGCGCAAAATCAGATAATAAAAATAAATAAATGGAGGATTGATAATTCCATAAATTATGACAGAATTGCTGTTTCCTCAGATTTGAAAATTGAAATATTTATTGAAGGACTTCAGAGTATTGCAGTACTCTCAAAAAAAGATGCAAATAACCAATATGAAGTCTATTTAAAAGGGAAATTAATTAATCATTTAGTTAAAGCAAACAATATTGAGAGCTATAAATGGGAAGTTGAGCCTTCAGTTTTAGGTAAACGAATGTTAGTGTATTTTGAAATTATAAATAATTCAATTTCAAAAAGTGTATTGTTGAATTTTCAAGATATGAATAATATGATCTGGGAATTGACAGGTAATTAATAATCGTAAGATATGTGGGAGCAAATTAAACAAGTTTTTACATCTTGGTTTGAGAATAGGAAAGACCGAGAGCATTTAATTCGTGATTTTAATAAATCAAGTAGAGCGGCTTATATTGCAGGGATAGTGCCCACTTTATTTGAAGCTAAAATATCTGTAGGAGATTCTAGATACACTCATGCTTTTTCAAAGTGGGCTGCTGGCGGATTTCGGATAAAAGCACTTACAGGGAGAAATCTTAATAGGTCTGAGATGGAAGAAATGGGTAAAGTGGTTTTAGTAAATTCTGCTTTAGTTAGAAACTTAGTATCCTTGGGATTCGACACTCTAGAATTACATTCTGATGTAGGAAATATTGGTTTAAAGTGGGAACTCAAAAAGTACATTGATGTAGTTGGATACTTGTAAATATTTTATATGTTCAAAGTAATAGGGGTTAAATTGAAACATTTTTTTTTGTCATTTCGCTTTTTTTCAAATCAAGCACAAAAGTTGAGTTATCGAGAAGAAGTTAAAAAAGAAACGGTGAAACTCGATTTTGATAATGTTTTTAATAGTATCGGTTTAGCCGGGATTTTATATGATCAGCTTAAAAAAAGAATTCATCCAGATAGAGAAAAAGATGATCAGAAAAAGGAATTAGCTAATGAATTAGCCCAACTTATATCTGAGAATAGGAGAGATTACAACAAGTTATTAGAGTTGAAAAAAAGAGCTGAACTTGAATTGAATATTTGTTTTTGAATATTATGTCGAATACTTCATTTGTATTAATTCTTGTAATATTTATTTTAATGGTTTGGGGTATAATATATTTAATATTTAATCCAAATGAGAATAAAATATATTTTGAAAGTGTCGATGAAAATAAAAAATCAAGTAGTGACAATCGGGATTTTACCTTTTTCGCCTATTTAGTAGTAGTTGTTTTAGTCGCATTAACAATTCTCATCAGTTTTAATTAAACTAACATGGTAAATACAAATGTATTTTTTAATCGATTATTTGACTTGTGTGTAGATATATTAACTTACTGGGCAAAATTATCAGGAATGACGTATAAAGAAATCAATATTTGGATTTTTTGTATAATTGAGCCATTTGTCTTCCTTATAATGCTCGGAATAATTGTTGGCCAAAATCGAGTAATTAGAAAAATAAAAAACGACTTGTGAATTAATGGATTTTTCTGACATAAATGAAATACAATATTTTACATGTAAGGAATTGTTTGATCTATATGTAAAAAGGTATATCCAAGAAATTGGAGATCCTAAAAATGTATTGGAAATAGGAACTCATGTTTCATTAAATGGTATAATAGATAATTATATCAAAAAAAAGCATTTGGAATGTAAACCTCCGACATGTCGTGAGATTTTTTTAATATTGAAATCTCCGCCCTTTTTTTTCAGATGGTATACTTCTGATACATTATGTTTAGGATCATTAATGGTATTAACATATTGGAATGAAATTAGTAATACAAATTTTGAAATTATAAGTGCTAAAGAAGTTACAAGCATAGCAAAAGTCATTATTAATAAGTGTAGTGGTATGGAAAGTGCTTCTTCAAATAATTTTTTTAGTAGATTTTACAGAGACATCGAATTAGAACTTGAGAATCGTAAAATGATTGATATTCCCAAGCCCGCTGATAGTAACTATCGAGCATTTATAATTAAAAAAAGCTCTGGGCCTTTAGAATATCCCTTTAATGTCAATCCCAACTTTTGTTATTATAATTTTGAATTAGAGTTTGAGGGTGAAATGTATTTATTGAGAGAAGAAAAGCCAATTGATTTTATAGATGAAAATGGAACATATCAAGTCAATAAAAGATTATTGCTAAAGATTACTGATTATGTGCTTGAGCATCGAAATGGATCAAATGTGCTAGTTAACATAAGCTGAGGTTTGGATTTTTTGGGAAATCTATAGCTTACTAGTTTCCATTTAAACCTTTCCAATGTAATTCATCCTTTTTTTCAATATATTCCATTAAGTCTTTTATTGCTTCTTCAATTTGTAATAATTTGTCGTCATGTTGTTGAACTTTTTCTAATTGATTTTGGTGAGAAAACCAATGCAATAATTTTATATTATGAAAAGCTCCGTCATCTGGTGTGAAAACTTTTTTAATTCTGTGATCTATAGAAATAAATGAAGGGTATCTTGTTGCGGTATAAAGCTCTAAAAACCTTCTCAATGCATTTGGCAAAAGAAGGGTATATGAAAATTGTGATTTGTCTTCAAGTTTGTTGAAGTCGTTTAAAATATGAAATAGTGCAACATATTCAGAATTGTATTTTCGAAAAGAATCAGGTAAATGCTCCAAATTTGACTCTCCAGAATCCTTGCGTTTTATATAGTAAAATTCAGATTTGTTATTATAAGGTTTAAATAATTCATCAGAATCCTTAAGCATTGAAAAAAAATCAAAATTATGAGTTGAAACAAAAAGTTGCGCAAAATCTTCTAGCTTGAGAAAGTCTTTTAATAATGATCGTACTTGGAAAACGTGATTGTTATCTAAACTTGAGATAGGATCATCAATAAATATAATCGTGTTAGTAAGTTTTGATGGGGCACCATCTCGAAGTGATTTTAATTCTGTTAAAAAATATGCCAAAGCAATTGCAGATTTTTCTCCTTCACTTAAATGTTCTGCTGGATGACTAGACCTTTCCAATCTAAATTTTTCGTCTTTTATTACAATTTTTATGTCATCTCTGTTTAATAGTATTTTTAATATATCGTTGATCTCAACTTGTCCTTTTACCTTGTCGCTAAGTTGAGATTTATATACAATTATTAACTTGTCGTTAGCTTTTATTTTATCTACAATTTTCTGGATTTGCTCATCTGCATTAACCTTCGCAAGTTCTTTTTTATTATATTCTTCTGTTGTAAGATATTCAGCAACGTAATGATTTAAAATTTTAGAAACAGCTGATTTTTTTCTCTCGGAAAATTGACATAGCCATTCATTATGCTTCTTGATAATTGTTTCAATTACTTCAAAATTCTTGTTTAGTTGAATGATTTCTACTTTTGTTGAGGTAATTGGATTAAAAATATTTGAACCTTTCTTTATTAAATCAGCTTCAATAATCTTAAGTTTAGATTTATATTGGGCTTTTTTTATTTCATACTCTTGTAAAGCAAGTTCATATTCCGATTGAAATATTTCAGCAATATCTTTTTTGTCAGGAAACTTTACATCTACAGTTTTATATTCCGCTTCAATTAAATTAGTTGTTAGTTCTATCGTTTCTTGTATTTCTTTTAGTTTTAAAGAATAAAAAGAGTTTAAATTGGAAATTCTCTCTAATGGAAGGGTTTGCATACAAAATATACAATCTTTAGAGTCTTTGTGAAGTGGTATTCCTTTTTGTA
>NZ_JBJTND010000002.1:0-25370 GCF_046073885.1 Flavobacterium sp. | reverse complement strand
GACCATAAGCCGAATTGATTACGCTTTTGTTTTTAATAGAAAAACCAATTAGTATTATTCCTAAACCTAAAATTGTCCCAATAATTGGAAAGTGGTTTACCACCATATGATAATGCGCTTCATTCATGATAATTAAATTTATATTATTAAAGTAACTGTTGTTCCGAGATTTTCTTCACTTGATAATTTAAGATCGATGTTTAAGACATCACAAAGTCTTTTTGCTATTGATAATCCAAGCCCTATTCCTCCTATTTTTGTATGATTTGATGTGAAATTGGTTCTGTAAAAGGCATTAAATACTTTTTCAATTTCTTCATTTGCTATTCCAATTCCATGATCTTCAATTTTTATTGATGTTTTATTATCAATATGTTCTATTGAGATAGTAATTGAGCTTTTAATTTTGGAATATTTTATGGCATTTGATATTAGATTATGCAAAATAATAGAAAGAAGGTATTTGTCTGAATTTATGAAATAAGGAGAATTACAATCAAAAATAATTGTTATTTGCTGTTTTTGTAATTCATTAGAAAACTGATTGATAACCTCATTAATTATGTCATTTATATTATGTTTTTCAATTCTAAGAAATAATTTTTGATTTTCAAGACGTGCTAATAATAGCAATTGATCAACTAAATTGTTCATTCTATCTATCTCGGAAATACATAAATTTATTTTGCTTTGATATTCCTCAGTATTTCTAGGTTTTCGAATCAATACTTCTAATGTTCCTTTAATTACAGCAAGTGGGGTTCGTAATTCATGTGAAGCATCGGAAGTAAATTGCTTTTCTCTTTCAATAGTATTTGCAATTCGATCTAATAAATTGTTTATTGTATTTGACAATACAAATAATTCATCTTTATTTTTAGGTAAAGGTAAACGAGTGGACAAATTATTTTTATTAATTGTTTCGGATATAGCAATTATATTGTTTATTGGTTTTATACTCTTTCCGGCAATAAATTGAGAAATGAAAAATAAGGTCAATAATACAATTGGAAATAAAATATATAAAATTTTACTAAGACTATTCAATACATCATTTTCTTCAGCAGTAGATAAGGCTACCATTAAATAACCTTGAATTTTTGAATTAAAATATAATGGAACTTGAATTTGACGAATGCTTTTATCCAAAACTATCAAGTTAGATATTTCTTCTTTTTTTATATTCTTTTTAAATAATAATTTACGGGTAGATAAGTTTCTAGATTTCTCAATAATATTACCTTTTAAATCAGTGACTTGTAAAAAGACTGGATCTACAAAAGCCTCATTATGTTCTCTTTTTTCCCATTCTTCATGATCGTTAATTTTTAATATATTTTTTTGAAAACCAACTTTAAGTTTGTATTCATTAACTTCTTTTCTAAGTTGATCATTTATGTTTTTATTTATGGTTGCGGATACAATATTATAAATAGAAAAAAACACTACAAAAATTAATAATGCAGCAGAAATAATATAGTAAAAAGCGATTCGGTTTTTAAGAGATAATTTACTCATAATTTAAATATCATTAGCGATGTATCCAACACCTCTAATAGTTTTAACGATATCATTATCTTTATTGATATTTAGTTTTTTCCTAATTGAATTCATAAAAACATCTATAACACCGGTATCGTAGTCAAAATGTATGTTCCATACTTTTTCGATAATTTCGGTTCTAGTACAAACCCTCCCCTTATTGTTAACTAAATATAGAAGCAACTCATATTCTCTTTGTGTTAAAGCAACAATAACATCATCACAAGTTACAATATGTTTAGCAGTATCAATTACTAAGTTTCCTAGAGTTACAATTTTATTTGCAGAAATATTTCTAAAATGAACTTTTATTCTTTCTAATAGTTCATCAAAGCTAAATGGCTTCTTGATATAATCGTTAGCACCAGCTTGAAAACCTTCAATAGTTTCCTGGATTGTATCTTTTGCTGTTAAAAAAAGTATTGGTATTTGATAGTTTTTCTCTCTAATTTTTTGGCATACTTCAATACCAGACATTTTTGGGAGCATCCAATCAAGTAAAATTAAATCATTCTTTTGTTGTAGTGCTAATTCTAAACCAAGTAGGCCATCATTAGCAACTTCTATAGTGTATCCCTCCTCTTCTAACCCTTGGGTCAAAAAATTTGAAATCCCAATTTCATCTTCAATGATTAATATTTTAGCCATTTTATAAAACAAATTTGAAATTAAATGTAAAAATATTAGCATTCAACCCATCACTTCTTTGATAATAATTATAACGAAAGTCTATATTTTTTAGTCCAAATCCAAATAATTTGAAATTTGTAAAAATATCTAAATAAGTTGCCCCAACTCCATATTGATTACTTTGAAATTTTGATAAATCATAGTCTGAAGTATAATAAGTTTCTGTTGAAACATGCTGCTCAAATGGTGCAAAATAACTACATGCATTTTGCGAATAATAACGATACATTGGGTAAACGGTATATTTATCATTAATTTTAATTGGAATTTCAATATTTGCAGTATGAGAATTTATTCCCCAATCATCTGTATAATAACGATAGTAAGTGCGAATTTTAAAAATTTCATCTAGATAATAATTAACTCGAATACCAACAGGAAACTTTAATCTTGTACTAGGTAATCGTTCAATATCATCAGCCAATCTATAAACTCCCACATTATTAGAAGATTCATAACTAGAAATATATTGTTTTGTACCTATGTAATAATTTGCCATATCAGAAAAATACATTCTGTGATACGGAGTTGATAACAATCCCTCTTGACGCAATAAATCAAAAAACAAAGAAAGTTGTAATTTTCGATTTATAATTTGTGAAAAACTAAAAGAAACAGAATAAGAATTCCTTTTCTCAACATCTAGTGTTTTAAATTTAATTGGTTTGTATAAATTGGAACCAACACCATTTTCGTTCATAATTGTAACACCAGATAAATATCCATTATATTGAAAAGTTGATCCATATTTTGCATATTCATGGAGTTCGGTTGGGTATATTGGTCTCCATTTATCCAAATAGATGTTAGTTTTTAAACTCAACTCGGTATTTTTTTTATTAAATAATTTGGTTATTCCGCCGCCAAATCCAAAAGAGGTATAATCATATTCATTCGATGCAGAAACATCAGCATTCCAAATAAAGTTTCTAGAATCACTACTATGGCTATAGTTTCCGCTTATACTAATTAATTTATCTGAAGCTGAAGCCCCAGATGAAGCTAACCAAGGAGTTCCAATTGGTGGGGAATTCGTTGTTGTTGTATGTCCCGATGCGCCTGAGGTTGTGCTATTACTCATGAACGGATTAATGTTACTAGATGAAGCCGAAGTGTAAGCAGAGATTCCGGTATCAATAGTTAAAACATCATCATCATTCATAGGAACTGCAACAACAATATTTGTAGCAAAATCAGTTAGTTTTTCAGAACCTATTCCTCCAGAAACTGCAGAATGAGTCCCATCTTGCTTATAATAACTCATTAATATATCGGCTTCTGTATTTTCTAAAACTGCTTTTTTAAATTTTACCACAGTATCTTTTGCTTTTTCTTGAGAAAAAGAAATCAAAGTAATAAATAATAATAAAATCAAAAGATGGTTTTTCATATTAATTACAGCCACAGCCTCCTCCTGATTTTCCCCCATTAGCTCCTGCAGCACCTTCTCTATATACCTGGAAGTTAACTTCATGTCTCTCTGAAGTTCGGGCTCCAAGTTTCATTTCAGGGTCATTAATTAATTCCTTTTCATATTCCTTTACACTCACGCAGGATGTGAAACAAATTGCAATTAACTGTAAAATTATAAGTTTATTCATTTTTATATTTTTTTAAATCAATTTTATCTGAGGCATATACTTTTCCTGTATCATCAACCATAATACAGCTAATACCAGGTAATTTGTTTACAAGCTCCATCCCTTTTTCTTTACCTAAAACAAAAATCCCTGTTGCTAAAGCATCAGCTATTTCAGTAGTTTTAGCAAATACAGAAACACTTACCAACCCTTTCGCTGGATAACCAGTTCTTGGATCAATTATGTGCGAATAACGAATTCCATTAAAAACTACAAATTTTTCATAACTACCCGAAGTTTCTACAGCAGAATCTTCTAAAGGAAACATGGCAAAAATTTTATTTTTATTCATCGGATTTTTAATTCCGACTTTCCATTGCTTACCGTTTGGTTGTTTTCCCCAAGTACTAATATCGCCTGAAACATTTATTATTCCCGAAACTACGCCTTTCGATTTTAATAACTTAGTCACCATGTCAGCAATATACCCCTGACCTATTCCGCCAAGTCCTAATTTCATTCCGGGTAATATTAAATAAATAGAACTGTTTTTTTTGTCTAAAATAATATTTTTATAACCAATTTTAGAAACCGACTCTTTTATTGCTACTTCCGAAGGCATTTCCTTCATAGACCCATCAAATTTCCAAATTTTATCCATTGAGGCATAACTAATATCAAACGCACCATCAGTGATTTCAGCAATTTTAATGGCTCGTTCTACTAAGTTGTATAACTCTTCAGAAACTACAATTGGCTTGATTCCAGCGTTTCTATTAATTTCTGAAATTGGAGTTGTTGGAATCCAGTCTGAAATTAAATTTTCAATTCTTTTAACTTCAGCTATACCAATATCTATGTTTTGATTGATCTCTATGGTGTCTTTTCCTACTAAAGTTATCTCAAAAGGACTTCCAAGTAAACTAACAACCCTTTTATGAATAATCTGTGAATGGACATCATTAAGGCAAAATAACAATGCTAATAGTACAATTCGTTTCATCACTATTTAGCTAATTCTTTAATTTTATCTAAATATTCAGAACCTTCCAAATTCAAATAGCCCAATACCCCAAGAACTTTCTCATCTTTATCTAAAAGCAAAACATACGGAAAATTACCATCTTGATTGTATTTTTCTGCTAAAGCTAAATTTTGTTTACGCAATGCATCAGGTAATTGATTGGATTTCTTTTTTGGAAAATCTGCTCTATACATAACATAATTATCCTTTGCATATTTATTAAAATCTGGAGATTGCCACACTGCTTTATCTAATTTTATACAGGGTCCACACCAGTCTGATCCAGAAAAAACCAATATTATTTTTCTGTTTTTTTCTTTGGCTTCGATCTTTGCTTCTTCAAATGAAGATTTCCATTGTTGCGCATTACCCACAATTGAGATACTTGATATAATCAGAAATAATACTATTTTTCTACTCATAATTTATTAGAAAAATTAATGTTTAAGGAGGTAATTTATTTTATGTAAACCTATAAATAATAACGTATTTATATGCCTTCATTGGAAGTTATTATCAAAATTTTAAGTTAATCTTAATTTTATTTTTTAAGATTTTGAGGAAATGATAAAAATAATAGTTCTAATTGAATTTACAATAAACCATTGTATTTTCTTACAAACCATTCACAAGCAAGTATAATACAAATTAGAATTAATAACCAATACCAATCAATAAGCGGTTTTTTTTGGACTATTGCTTTTTCAACAGGCTTGTAATTAGGGTTTTCAAGTAAATTTTTAATCAATAAATCCACTTGATTTGACACATAAGCCGTACCTTTTGTTTGGGATGCCAATTGTTTCAACTTTTCTAAATCTGGATTTACAAATTGTTTTTCTATGTCAAAATCAATAATTTCAAATGAGCTAGAATAACTATAATTAGAATTTAATTCTTTTACTTGAAAAGTATAATTACCTGGTAGAAGTCCTTCTAAATTTACCTTGAAGTTAGAATTGGCTTTTAATAAATCATACTTTTTTACTTGTTTGGTTTTAGAATTAGTGACCGCTATAGTTAATCGCGCCTTTTCATCTAACTCATAGTTTTTATTAAAATATTGGGCTGAAATTTCTATGGCATCACCCGAATTATAAAATCGTTCGTGGTTAACAATAAGTGACTTTTTAGAGTCGTTAGAGGCTAAAAATTGTATCGTTTTATCCAAGAAAACATCAAATTCTTCAAACGACTTATTACTCACATAACTCTCAGCTCTCCATTTCCAAATATTTTCACCAAATAAATAAGCATTTCTTTTGCCAGAAATATCTGAAAATGCAAGCAATGGCGCATTTGTTGAAACATTGCGAATACTTGAACTCAATAATGTGGTTACATTTGGTTTGGCTGTTATGGTTCCAAAAGGATTTTCAAGTGGAGGAAAATTATCAAACCCAATATTATCAAGAGCAAACAGATTAAAATTTGAATTAAAACTTGCCAAATAATCTTCTTTTTGAGAAGACATTTTAAATTCAAAATCCGATTGATATTGGTTTAAAAAGTTAAAATCGGTTTTATTCCCAGTGATAATAAAGGTATTTATCTTGAAATTTTTATTTGAATCAAAAATCGATTTAAATTCAGCTGTAGGTTGATAAATAATTAATACATTATAATTACCTAAAGAATTGATTTGATTAGGTTTAATAATAGTTGCTTTACGTTGTGCATTAGTTTCAATTGCACGTTTTATTGCTCCTAAATCGGGGTGATTAATTGAAGAAATTAACGCTATCTCTGATCTTTGATCAATTACTTCAACTGCAAATTTCTTAGTATTATTATAACTGTTTTTTTCTGCTTCTGATGAAGTGATTTTAGCATTGTATATTTGAACTCCTGTTTTATTGGTAGGCAGCAATACATTTACAACTTCCGATTTTTTATTTGGAGAAAAGGAAATACTCTGACTTATAAATGTTTCATTTCCTTGAGAAATAGTAAATTTAGCAGAAACCGACTTACTTCCAGCATACGTTAAAAAGACCTCTGCCGGAAATTTATTCTTGTGAAAAGCATATTTATTTACGTTTATGGTATTTATTTTTAAATCTAAATAAGTGGTTGTATCCCCTACTACAATTGGGTAAACTTTATTATTTTGATTAAAACTAAATACATAATCAGTTCCAGATGTTTGATTTCCATCGGTAATTAAAACTGTAGGAAAAGTTCTATTTTTATAAATACTATTTAAATTAGTTGCAACCAGGTCAATTTTTGTTTGTTTCCCTTTAAAATCAAAAATTTCAGACGATTTAAATTCAGTATCAAAACCATATGATTGCACATCAAATTTTTCTTTTAATTCAGAATTTGAAACCAGCTTTTCATAAACTTCTTTTGAATTGGAATCCGCTTTTAAATCAGTAATTGACGCTGAATTATCTACAACTATAGGAAGCGGTGTTTTAATTGTTTCAAATGTGCTTCGAGAAATAACTGGATTTATTAGTAATAGTAAAATTCCGAATACGGTAATGAAACGTAAAAAAGCCAATAGCTTGGTCGATGCCGACAAACTTTTGGCTTTATACAAATATTGGAAATAAGAAAATCCACTTGCTATTAAAACAGAAAGGAGAATTAATAAAACAGTGGAAGTATTCATTATTTGGTTATTTCAAATTCTGTTTGTAAAACGGCAAAAATTAAGTTAACATTCCACCACAAACATTTAGTACTTGACCAGAAACATAGGCGCTCATATCAGAAGCAAAATACAAACAAGCATTTGCAACATCTTCTGGAGTTCCTCCTCGTTTCAATGGAATAGAATCTCTCCATCCTTGAACAACATCAGCATTTAATTTAGCCGTCATTTCGGTTTCAATAAATCCAGGAGCAATAGCATTGCAACGGATGTTTCTGGACCCTAATTCTAAGGCAATCGATTTTGTAAAACCAATCATACCCGCTTTAGAAGCAGAATAATTAGCTTGTCCGGCATTACCCTTCACTCCTACTACACTACTCATATTTACAATTGAACCACTACGGTTTTTAAGCATAATTTTTTGTACCGCTTTAGTCATATTGAATACCGATTTCAAATTGATTTCAATTACATTATCAAAATCTTCTTCGCTCATTCGCATAAGCAAATTGTCTTTTGTAATACCGGCATTGTTAATCAATACGTCAACAGTACCAAAATCTTCTAAAACCGCATCAACTAATGCTTGTGCTTCATTAAAATTGGCAGCATTTGATTTATATCCTTTTGCTTTAATTCCTAAAGCATTTAATTCATTTTCAAGAACCATAGCCGATTCTGCTGATGAGCTGTAAGTGAAAGCTATATTGGCTCCGTGTTGTGCAAAAACTTTCGCAATTCCACTTCCAATTCCACGACTTGCGCCCGTAATGATAGCGACTTTTCCTTCCAATAATTTCATTTTAATAAGAGTATTTATTTGTTTATTGATTTGCAAATATAAGAAATACAAATTAAGTACTTTACTAGCTATATTACAATTGCAGACTAAATAATTATATTTTACAGCAATAAAATTAAAGAAATAACGTCTATAGTAATATAGTTTGTTAAATTAAACTATTTAGCTATCAATTAGTCATATGAAATATTAACTAAAACTGTTGAATCATGAAAAATTTAAGACTTTTATTATTCGTCCCGATTCTTTTTATTTCTTGCAGTAAATCAAATGATTATGCTTCTATAGAAGATTATCCAAATGTAAAAGCAACTTTTGGATCAACTATAGATTTAAATAGTTTGTTAAATTATCAAAATCAAACCATTCCGTCCTATATAACTAAAGACAACTCTTTGGTAAATCCGATTACCAATAAAGGAGCTACACTTGGAAGAGTGTTGTTTTATGACAAAAAATTATCTTCAAACAATACGATTTCGTGTGCAAGTTGTCATCAACAAGCAAATGCTTTTAGTGATATAGCAGTAGCAAGTATAGGTGTTAATGGAACAACCGGTAGGCACGCAATGCGTTTAATCAATACCCGATTTTCAAACGAAAGTAAATTTTTCTGGGATGAAAGAGCGGCTTCGTTAGAAATCCAAACTACCCAACCTATAAGAAATCATGCTGAAATGGGGTACAGCGGAACGAATGGTGATCTTACTTTTGCAGATTTAATTACAAAACTTAACGCTGTAGGATATTACAAAGAGTTATTTAAATATGTTTATGGAACTGAAGAAATTACAGAAAGTAAAATTCAGCTTGCTTTAGGTCAGTTTATAAGAAGTATTCAGTCTTTTGATTCAAAATACGATACAGGGAGAGCGCTTGCTACGAATGATAATCAAGCATTTTCAAATTTTACAACACAGGAAAATAACGGAAAAAATTTATTTATAACACCTCCAACTTTTGATGCAACTGGAAATAGAACTGGTGGTGGGTTAGGTTGTGCTGGTTGTCATGCTGCCCCTGAATTCGATATTGATCCAAATACAAAAAATAATGGGATAATTGGAACGATTGGAAGTAATACGTTAGATATAACCAACACTAGGGCTCCTTCGTTAAGAGATTTAGTTAAGGTAGATGGAGCCACAAATGGTCCTATGATGCATACTGGCGTGATCACTTCACTACAAGCAGCTATAGGACATTATGGTACTATAAATATTGCACCTGGAAATTCAAATTTAGATCCGAGATTGATGCCAAATGGATTTGGGCAGCAACTCCATTTAACTTCTACGGAAGTTAATTCGGTTATAGCATTTTTAAGAACCTTATCGGGAACTGCAGTTTATACCGATGCACGTTGGTCCAATCCATTTCCAAATTAATATATTAAATAAAAAAGCCTTACAAATTGTAGGGCTTTTTTTAATTATAATCTAGGTATTAGTTTATCCTAATACTTCTTTAACTTTTTTACCAATTTCTGCAGGAGAATCAACAACGTGGATTCCGCATTCTCTCATGATACGTTTTTTTGCTTCAGCTGTATCGTCAGATCCACCAACAATAGCACCTGCATGACCCATTGTACGACCTTTAGGAGCAGTTTCACCAGCAATAAAACCTACAACCGGTTTTCTATTTCCGTCTGCTTTAATCCATTTTGCTGCATCAGCTTCAAGTTGACCACCAATTTCACCAATCATAACAATACAGTTGGTTTCTGGATCGTTCATTAATAATTCAACTGCTTGTTTTGTTGTAGTTCCAATAATTGGATCTCCACCAATACCAATTGCAGTAGTAACTCCTAATCCTTGTTTTCCGACTTGATCAGCAGCTTCATATGTTAAAGTTCCCGATTTTGAAACAATCCCTACAGTACCTTTTTTGAAAACAAAACCTGGCATAATACCAACTTTAGCTTCACCTGGAGTAATAATTCCTGGGCAGTTTGGACCAATTAATCGGCAATTTCTATCTTTAATATAATCATAAGCTTTAATCATATCAGCAACCGGAATACCTTCAGTAATACAAATAATTACTTTGATACCTGCATCAGCAGCTTCCATAATTGCATCAGCAGCAAATGCTGGCGGAACAAAAATAATAGTAGTGTCTGCACCTGCTTTATCAACTGCATCTTTTACTGTATTAAATACAGGACGGTCTAAATGTGTAGAACCACCTTTTCCTGGAGTAACTCCACCAACTACATTGGTTCCGTATTCAATCATTTGCTGTGCGTGAAAAGTTCCTTCACTTCCAGTAAAACCTTGTACAATTATTTTTGAATCTTTGTTAACTAAAACGCTCATGATATATTTATTATATTGTGTTTATTTTTTGTGATGCAAAAGTATAAAATAGTAATTAGTATTTAGTAATTAGTAATTAGTTTTTTTATAAATCTTGCTAAATTTCTATATATGTTGATTAATTGAATTGACTCATTTGATAACCTCTAAACAATTTATTGTCTTTGATTTCCCAAATAACAAAAAAATGCGCTAATAGCATTTCCTCTCTAGGATTTTCAAATGTTTTTACAAAATGGGAATATCGAACAGAAACCATTTGTCCTTCTGCAATAACGTGAGTAATTCTCATTTTAGAGCGCACATAGGCTTTGCTTAAATCTGAAGTCAATCGTAAGACATCATCAAAATCCATTTGAACAAATCCCTTGCTGCTATTCCATTCGATAATCAATTCAGGATGTAAAAATTCTTTTACCTCCGACTGATTTAATATTAAATCATTTTTATAAAAATCTAAAACCAATTCTTTTGGTGTCATAACTTATGATTTTTTTAGAAGTTCAGGAATGCGTTTAATATTGGCTAACTGTTTTAATTTTTCTCTGGACTCTTCAATTGGAGTACCAAAATAAGTTTTGCCTCCTTCAACCGATTTTGTTACTCCGGTTTGACCTAAAACAACTGCTTTCCTACCTATTGTAATTCCGCTGGTAGTTCCTACTTGTCCCCACAAAGTCACTTCGTCTTCTATTACAACACAACCTGCAATACCTGTTTGTGCTGCAATTAAACATTTTTTACCAATTACAGTATCATGACCAACATGAACCTGATTGTCTATTTTTGTTCCTTCACCTATGGTTGTATCTCCAGTCACTCCCTTATCAATAGTGCACAGCGCACCAATACCAACATTATTTTCTATTACAACTCTTCCACCAGAAAGTAATTGATCAAAACCTGTTTCTCTCTTTTTATAATAAAAGGCATCCGCACCTAAAATTGTACCTGCTTGAATAATTACATTATCACCAATCATGCAATTATCATAAACTGTAACATTGGCATGCAGAATACAATTTTTACCAATTGTAACATTATGTCCAATAAAACAATTGGGTTGAATAATGGTACCCTCCCCTATTGTTGCCGATTCAGAAATGGAAACATTGGCAGCAGTAAACGGTTTAAAATGATTGGTAAGTTTATTGAAATCCCTAAATGGATCATCAGAAATCAATAGTGCTTTACCTTCCGGACAATCAACTTCTTTGTTAATCAATACTATTGTTGCAGCAGATTGAAGTGCCTTTTCATAATATTTAGGATGATCTACAAATACGATATCACCTTCTGTTACTACATGAATTTCATTCATGCCATAAACTGGAAAATCGGATGCTCCAACAAAAGAACATCCAATTATTTCAGCAATATCTTGAAGTGT
Source organism: Flavobacterium sp. (assembly GCF_046073885.1). Classification (GTDB taxonomy): domain Bacteria; phylum Bacteroidota; class Bacteroidia; order Flavobacteriales; family Flavobacteriaceae; genus Flavobacterium. The sequence continues at coordinate 13,413 of NZ_JBJTND010000002.1, read as the reverse complement.
ATGTGGTTTAGTAAATTTCATTCAAAAGAAATTTATTCTTTAACACGTTCCATGTAAGAACCTGTAGCAGTATCAATTTTAATTTTATCTCCTTCGTTAATGAATAAAGGTACATTTACTGAAGCTCCAGTTTCAACTTTTGCAGGTTTAGTAGCGTTTGTAGCTGTATTTCCTTTTACTCCAGGTTCTGCATAAGTTACTTCTAATACAATTGAAGCTGGCATATCAACAGAAAGCGGCATGTCCGTTTCGGTATTAATTTGAACCATTACTAAAGTCCCTTCTTTTAATAATTCTGGTGCATCTAATATCTTTTTTTCAAGAGTAATTTGCTCGTAAGACTCCGTATTCATGAAGTGATATTGATCCCCTTCGTTGTATAAAAACTGAAATGTTTGTGTTTCTACACGGATATCATCAATTTTATGACCTGCAGAAAAAGTGTTTTCTAATACTTTTCCATTAGTTAAACTTTTTAATTTAGTTCTTACAAACGCTGGACCTTTTCCAGGTTTAACATGTAAAAATTCGATAATTTTATAAATATCGTGATTGTATTTAATGCATAATCCGTTTCTAATATCTGAAGTAGATGCCATTTTTAATATTTATTTATTGTTATAGTTTAATGTTTATTTGTTTTTTATATGATAAATGAAAATTAATATCCTCCTGAATATCCTTTCATGATTCCACGAGATGAGTTTCTAATGAAATCTAATATTTCATCACGCTCTGGAGAAGCAGCCATTTCGGCTTCAATAATTCCAACAGCTTGAGAAGTATTGTAATTTTTTTGATAAAGGATTCGGTAGATGTCTTGAATTTCTCTAATTTTTTCGGAAGTAAAACCTCTTCTTCTCAATCCAACCGAGTTAATTCCAACATAAGAAAGAGGCTCTTTTGCGGCTTTGGTATAAGGTGGAACATCTTTTCGAACCAAAGATCCACCTGAAATCATAGCGTGATCGCCAACATGTATGAATTGATGCAATGCAGCCAATCCACCAATTATTGCATAATTTCCAACAATTACATGTCCGGCTAAAGCTACACCATTTACAATTATGGCATTGTCGCCAATATGGCAATCGTGAGCGATATGTGCAGTTGCCATAATCAAACAATTGTTTCCAATTTTGGTTTGACCTGAAGCAATAGTTCCTCTATTTATAGTAACACACTCTCTAACGGTAGTATTATCACCAATAATTGCAAGAGAATCTTCACCTCCAAATTTTAAATCTTGGGGAATTGCAGAAATTACAGCCCCTGGAAAAATATTACAATTTTTACCAATTCGGGCACCTTCCATTATGGTTACATTAGATCCGATCCAAGTGCCATCGCCAATTTCTACATTATTGTGAATGGTTGTAAAAGGTTCAATTACAACATTCTTAGCGATTTTTGCGCCCGGATGAACATAAGCTAATGGTTGATTCATATTTTATAATTTTTTGTAAATGTAATAGGTATTTGTTAATTATGGAAATTAGTTAAAAAATACCATTAAATATTATTGTTTTTTAGCAATTTGAGCCATTAATTCTGCCTCAGCAACTAACTTGCCATTTGCATAAGCATTAGCTTGCATGTGACAAATTCCTCTTCGAATTGGGGTAATTAAGTCACATTTAAATAATAGTGTATCTCCAGGAAGTACTTTATGCTTGAACTTCACATTGTCTATTTTCATAAAGTAAGTCAAATAGTTTTCAGGATCTGGAACCGTGCTTAATACTAATATTCCACCCGATTGTGCCATGGCTTCTACAATTAATACTCCAGGCATTACAGGAGCATCTGGAAAATGTCCGACAAAGAAATTTTCATTCATCGTTACATTTTTCATACCTACCACATGGGTTGCCGACATTTCAATAATTCGATCAATTAATAAGAAAGGTGGTCGGTGTGGAAGAATATTCATAATTTGATGAATATCCATTAATGGTGGTAAGTTTAAATCGTATGCAGGAACTTGATTTTTTTGCTCAATCTTAATCATTTTTGCCATTTTCTTTGCAAACTGTGTGTTTACGAAATGACCTGGTTTGTTTGCAATAACTTTACCTTTAATGCGCATTCCAATTAAAGCCAAATCACCAATTACATCAAGTAATTTATGACGTGCCGCTTCATTAGGATAATGCAATGTAAGATTATCTAAAATTCCGTTTTCTTTTACAGAAATGTGATCTTTACCAAATGCTTTTTTAAGACTTTCCATTGTTTGAGCAGATATTTCTTTATCTACATAAACAATAGCATTATTTAAATCTCCACCTTTAATTAAACCATCATTTAGTAGATTTTCTAATTCATGTAAAAAACTAAAAGTTCGCGCATCAGAAATTTCCGATTTAAAATCAGCTATATTCTTCAACGTAGCATTTTGAGTTCCCAATACTTTAGTGCCAAAATCTACCATTGTTGTAATTTGATACTCATCAGAAGGCATAACTATTATTTCACTTCCGGTAGTTTCATCTACAAATGAAATTACTTCTTTAACTACATAATATTTACGTTCTGCATCTTGCTCAACTACCCCAACTTTCTCAATTGCTTCAACAAAATATTTAGAGGAACCATCCATAATTGGTGGTTCTGATTCATTCAATTCTATAATAACATTATCTACATCCAATCCAACAAAAGCAGCTAATACATGCTCTGAAGTTTGAATTTTTACTCCAAGTTTCTCTAAATTGGTACCACGTTGAGTATTTACAACATAGTTAGCATCGGCTTCAATAACAGGGCTTCCTTCCAAATCAACTCTCACAAAAGTGAATCCATTATCTATTGGTGCCGGCTTAAAAGTCATTTTTACTTCTTTTCCAGTGTGTAATCCAACGCCAGTAAGTGAAATTTCACTTTTAATGGTTTTTTGCTTTACCATAATATAAATCTAATTTGTATATAATTTTATTCTAATTTCTTTTTTAACTCTTCAATTTCAGTAACAATTTTTGGTAAATTTCTGAAATGAACATACGATTTGCTAAAATCACCATAAGTAAATGCAGGAGATCCTTGCACTACTTCACCATCTTTTAATGATTTTCCTATTCCCGATTGTGCTTGAATACGCACATTATCTCCAATGGTAATGTGTCCAGCAACTCCTACTTGCCCTCCAATCATGCAGTTTTTTCCTATTTTGGTAGATCCTGCAATTCCGGTTTGTGCTGCAATAACGGTGTTTTCACCAATTTCTACATTATGCGCAATCTGAATTTGATTATCAAGTTTCACTCCTTTTCTAATAATTGTCGAACCCATAGTGGCTCTATCAACTGTTGTGCAAGCACCAATCTCTACATCATCTTCCAGAATAACATTTCCTATTTGAGGTATTTTACTGTAAGTTCCATCGTCATGTGGAGCAAAACCAAATCCATCCGAACCTACAATTACGCCCGAATGAATTACACAATTATTTCCGATTTCGGTTTCAGAATACACGCGAACACCTGCAAAAAACACACAGTTGTCACCAATGATTACATTATCGCCAATAAAAGTATTTGGATATATTTTTACATTCTTTCCAATTTTCACATTCTTTCCTACATAACAAAAGCTACCTAAATATAAATCTTCACCATAAGTAACCCCTTCTGAAATAACCGAAGGCTGCTCAATTCCCGATTTCATTAATTTAACTTGATTGTAGTATTCTAAAAGTTTGGAGAACGATTGGTACGGATCATCCACTTTTATTAAGGTTGTAGTAATGGGATGCTCTGGCTCAAAGTTTTTATTTACAATTGTAATTGTTGCTTGAGTGGAATAAATATAATTTTGATATTTTGGATTGGATAAAAAGGTCAGTGAACCTGGAATCCCCTCCTCTATTTTAGCCAATTTATTTACTTCAGCATTGGGGTTGCCTACTACATCGCCATTTAATATGCCTGCAATTTGTTCTGCTGTGAATTTCATTGAATCAAAATTATATTCCGTCTTAATAGATAGAACATGAATAGTTGCAAAAATAAGAAATTATATTTAAACACTAGATATCTAATAGCACTTTTGGAAAACAGATGTAATATTTAGTAACCGATTTTGAAAGTGCTTTTACTTGCAGTTGATCGGAAGAATCAACTAAGTTTTCTATACTTCCATCTTTTTTCAAAATTCGTATAGGCTCACTTTCTTTATTGTAAGCTTGGTTTTTTAATTTTCCTTTGAAAACAAAATAATTAGCCTCCTTTTCGGAAATTGAATACAAATTCAACAATTTACTCTTGTATTGGTCTAGTTTTTCTGTATCTACTTTTTCGTCCAATACAATGATTTTTAATAAATCCCTGTTGATTATCATCTTGCTTAAGGAACTCAAAATAAAATCATCATGAAATTGCAATGCTTTTATTGCTCCGAGTACATCATAATCATCCAATTGAGAAAAGGTAATTAGTTCCTCTAAATCAAATTGAGCGCTAGTTATTTTATTATTTAGAAAAAAAGATAGTGGTTTACTACACTCCAATTGTTCGCCTTTTTGGGTAAGTTCTTTGGCTCTTTTTAATATTTTAGTCAATGTAATTTCGGCTACAACAGAAGTCTTATGAAGGTAGGCTTGCCAATACATTAATCGTCTGGCAACCAAAAATTTCTCTACCGAATAAATTCCTTTATCTTCAATAACAAGCACCTCGTCTTGTACATTCATCATTTGAATCAAACGATCGCTGTTGATATTTCCTTCCGCAACTCCACTGTAAAAACTATCACGTTTTAAATAATCCATGCGATCCATATCCAACTGACTTGAAATCAATTGAAGCATGAATTTTCGGTGGTATTCTCCCTTAAAAATTTGAATTGCCAAATCCAATTTACCTTCAAATTCAACATTTAGGGCATTCATAAATTTTAGCGAAATTTCCTCATGATGCACCTCTTCTACAATACTGTGTTCCATAGCGTGACTAAAGGGACCATGGCCAATGTCGTGTAACAATATAGCGATATATAAGGCATTTTCCTCATCATTGGAAATAGAAACTCCTTTAAAACGAAGCGTTTGAACTGCTTTTTGCATGATGTGCATGCAGCCCAAAGCATGATGAAAACGGGTGTGATGTGCACCAGGATAAACCAAATAAGACAATCCCATTTGTGAAATCCTTCTCAAACGTTGAAAATAAGGATGCTGAATTAAATCGTAAATTAGGGAATTTGGTATGTTAATAAACCCATAAATTGGGTCATTGAAAATCTTTAATTTATTGGTAGCAATCACAATTGTATTGATTTATTTTAACTACACAAATGTACTATTTTTTTAGATTATAAAAAGGAAACTAAAACAGACTGATTTTTATCTCCAAGTAGCATTAATATCTTTTAGTATCTGATTGAAAAAATAAGAAAAACAAAAAAAATAGACATAAAAATGGGCTAATATTATCACATTCATAATTCGTATTTCAATTTAATAAAATTATAATTTGTTGAGGCTTTTTTGCGTTATCAATTAATAAATTTGCCCAAAATTAAGAGACCATGAAAGTAGGAATTGATAACATTTCAATTGACATCCCTAAAATATATTTGCCAATACAAACCTTGGCATTGAATAGAAATATTGAACCTGATAAACTAATTAAAGGTTTGGGTTTGCAAAAAATGAGTTTCCCCGATGTACATAATGATGTAGTCACTTTTGCAGCAAATGCGGTTTTCAAATTACTGAAACAAGAAGAAATTAATCCAGCAGAAATTGCTCGCATTTATGTAGGAACAGAAAGTGCAGTAGATTCTTCAAAACCAATTGCGTCATACATTACCTCAATTTTAGAGCAACATTATGGAATAGGGACATTTAGAAAATGTGATACCTTAGATATGACTTTTGCTTGCATTGGAGCTGTAGATGCCCTACAAACTACCCTTGATTTCATAAGGTTAAACCCCACAAAAAAAGCAATTGTTGTAGCAACTGATAATGCAAAATATGATTTAAATTCTACCGGTGAATACACGCAAGGAGCGGGAGCAATTGCCATGTTAATCACTGCCAATCCTCGATTGTTGGCTTTTTCAAATGAAGTAGGAATCTCTGCCGATGGCGTTTTTGATTTTTTCAAACCAAGACGCAGTTTCTCAAAAAATGAAATTTTAAATACTTCCGACAATCCAGAGTGGTTTGGTATTCTTGAAAACGAAGTTTCTTTCTACAAAGAACAACCAGTTTTTGACGGACAATACTCCAACGAATGCTATATCAATCGAACTAGTGAGGCGTATTTTCACTACAAGGAATTAACAAATCAAAATGGGGCTATGTATCAAAATTGGGAAAATGTATTAATGCACCTTCCCTACTGTTTTCAGGCACGTAGAACTTTTGTAGAGATTTATGCAAAAGAAAACCAACTTACGGATGAAAATAAAGTAATAGCCAAAAGTGAAGCCTATCTTGATTTTGTAAACAAAGCTATTTTTCCATCTGAAATTGCTTCAGGTCAAATTGGAAATATGTACACTGGTTCTATTTTCTTAGGTTTAATTTCTACTTTAGAATATCATTTGCAAAATGAATCGGAAATTTCTGAAAAGAAAATGGGATTCATTGCCTACGGAAGTGGATCAAAATCAAAAGTATTTGAAGCTGAAATTCAGCCAGAATGGAAGTCAGTTGTAGAAAAAATTGGTTTATTTGAAAAATTAAATAACAGCACCGAAATAGATTTTGGCACCTACATTGCTTTACACAAAAAAGAACAAAAACAATCGGTAGTTGCTCCTAAAAACGAATTTGTTTTGGATTATATTGAAAAAGAAAATCCGGTGTTACTTGGCGCTCGTTACTACAAGTTGGTTTAGTTCTTTTTGCCTAGCAAAAATTCCATTGGAACTGTAAAACGTTTGCTCCAAGATTTTTCACTATGATCATTACCAATATATTTCTTGGTGATCCAACTTTTACTAGTATATCCCTTAGATTTCATAATAGCATCTACTTGAGGTTGAAGTGTTTCATACATTTCATCTAAAGTAGCAGTTCCATAATCAAAGTATATTTTATGGTCAGCTGGATTAGGTAAATGTAACTTCAAATAATTGAAAAAAGCCTTCGGAATTGGATTGCCTTTAATTCCAAAAATTCCTGGCCAATGAGTTGACATACATGCTGCTCCTCCAAAAACTTGAGGATATTCACAAATAGCATACATCGAAATCAATCCACCCATACTGCTTCCTGCCACAAAGGTGTGTGCTTTATCTGTGTAAACAGAATATTTTTTATCAATAAAAGGTTTTACTTCGGTTACAATAAATTTCAAATAATTATCTGAGTTTACTTTTCCATTATTAAAAACACTTTGACCATCAGTTCTGTTGGCGTTGTAAATAGAATCTTGTTGTTTTTTTGTTAAACTTTCGAAAGGTTTTTGCGGAAAATAATCGATATGGCGCGTGATACCACCATTAAAAATACCAACAACAATTACATTCTGAATTTCAGAACCTTGCATTAGTTTTCCTAATACATCATCTACATTCCATGCTTGTTTATTCCAAGTTGTTTCCGGATCATAAAGCATTTGCCCATCGTGCATGTATAAAACTGAATATTTTCTAGCTACAGAATAATTTTCAGGTAACCAAATATCAATATTTCTTGCGGTAACATATTTAGATTGGAAATTTTCTAATCGTTCTATTACTCCATTTTCAGCTTTTGGCAATGATTGAGCGATTACAGTAGTAGCAAAAAGTAAGAAGGCGATATTTTTAATATTCATAAAAGTTAGGTATTTAATCAAAACAAAATTAATCAAAATCTTGTCTATTAAAAAATAAATCATTATATTTAGTATACCCCACTACTATTGTTTAGTCTTCTAGTTTACTGTTGATTGTAATTGCTAACTCAGTAAATAGTAACAAATGCAAAAAAAGTACTTTAAGTTTTTGATTTTAACCTGTATTATTATTTTGGTTTATGGCATTGGAAATTATTTCCCGCTTGAAATCATCAAACCCAATTACCCCGAAACTGATATTTTAAACAAATCCGAATACTACCGGTTCATCGTTTCCATAATTTCTGCATTCATAACCTTTTGTGCAGTGTTAGTTGCTTTATTTAAAGATGATTTAAGAGAATATTGGAAAAGACCCCGACTGATACTAAGTGAGCCGAGTCAAATTACCATTGAAGGATTTGATGATAACGAAACTGAGATCACCAACAGGGCTTTGGTAGCCAACAAATACATTTCAAGAATTGAAATACAAAACATTGGCAATATTTCGTCAATTAACACCGAACTGCTAATTGAAAAACTAGAATTTAAGGCCAAAGACTCCACTATTATTCAGGAAATAGAATGTTACGGAAAATCATTGCCTTGGAATGGCTCCGAATCAACCACCATGGTCTTGCCTGCAGGTGTAAAACGATTGATTGATATTGTATTTATTTCTGTACCTGAAAAAATATCCAAACCCGATTCAAGTACCGTAACGAGTCCGTCTAAAATTATGATTGGAGGCATCACCAATCACATCGATAAAAATAACGGCACCTGGTTTGCAACTTTTGGATTGTATTCTCAAAATCACAGTTTGGTAACTTTTAAAGTTGAAATTGAATGGTCTGGAATATGGAAATCAAGATTAGCCGAATTCAAATCCCAATATCAAATAAAACTCGTATAAAATGAAAAAGGTATATTTAATTCAGTATCGTTCCTTCGACAGCCAACTATTTGAAAATAAAATAAAATTGTTGGGAGAATGGGTAAAATATTTTTCAGATAATTGGATCGTTTCCAGCGAATTGAGCGCCAAAGAGATTTATGAAAAAATCACAGAGGGCAATGAAAACAAAAGCATTATCATAATAGAAATCAGCACTGATAACTTCTATGGTCGAATGGATCCAAAGATTTGGAACTTTCTAAAAGCCCACAAAAAAAAGAAACCTTAATTGCAGCTCCATTTAAAATTGGATAATTTATCCTTAGTACTTTCCGATAAATTATAATGCCACCACTCAGAGGAGAACGATTTAAAGTTGTGTTTGAGCATCACTTCTTTTAGGTAAGCTCTGTTTTTAAGAATTCTTCTTGGCAAACCTTGGTAATTATGACTTGCCTCTGGTCCAAAAAAGTCAAATGGTGTTCCCATATCTACTTCTCTTCCGTTTTCATCTACTAGGGTAAGATCTAAGGCGCCACCCCTATTGTGAACCGAACCTTTGTTGGGATCGGCAACATAATCGGCATTTTGAACCAATTGCCACATTTTCTTTTGAATATCCAAGGGACGATAACAATCAAAGAGTTTGATGCGGTAACCTTTTTGCATGAATTCAGCATTGGCTTCTTTCAAATATTTTATGGTTTTCAATCTCAAATAACAATCGGCACAATCGTATACTTTTTGTTTCATGAAATTATCATTGGTGGCATATTTCATATCTAAAACAAAATCAGAGCCAAAATCGGTTAGTTTCACAAAAGTAGTATCACTAATGCCTTCGTACATGGCAATTGAGTTCCCGTTAATGTAGTTGTTTTTCAACACCCTGTTTGATTTGTAATTGGCCATTTCGGCGGTTTTACAACCCACCACAGTCAAAACCAGGAAACTAAAAAGAAAAATATAATTAAACCGCATGATTTTTCAATAATAGAAATCCAAAGGTACGGATTGGAAAGTAGAAATAAAAAAAAGCCACTAAATTTTAGTGGCTTATATAATCTATAGAATCTTTTTCAAGTTTTAGTTCATTGTAGCTAATGTTATCCATCCACCCGAAGCATTACCATATGAAATTAAAAAATCAATATCATAACCACTTCTTTGAACTACCGACCCAACAGCACCAGTATATAATGTTCCTCTAGAATAGGAATTACCATTTGTTTTGATAAAGAAACGTTGACCTCCAACAGCTGTAAACTCAAAGTAATAGGTATTTGCTGAATTTAATATTAGGTTTGAATTTGCAAAAGTCCAAGTAAATGTATTGAAATTAAATTCACCTGCAAATGGTGCCATTATACTAGCGTCAGAAGTAGCTAACAAGTTCCCGTTTGGAGCATCATATACTTTTACTTGAATGTTATCGGTGCTAAATCGAATTGCAACTGTTGCTTTAATTGAATTAAGTTTACCGGTTGATAATGTTTGTATAGTCTGACCTTGCGCCGGACCGTCATATAATGCACTTCCTCCTGTTCCTCCAGTGCCATCAGTAGGAGCTGCTATAGGTGGGGTGTAATACTGTAATTTATCAATTGTTGTGTTATAAAACATTCCTCCTACTGATGGATTTAAAATCGCATCCCTTTGAACAGTTGTCATTCTAGGAGGGTAAAATAATTGAGTAGTAGAGTTTATTTCTAAAGCAGCAGATTGAATAGGACTTTGAGTTCCTATTCCTAATTTTCCGCTCAATGTTTGATTCTCTGCTGAAATGGTTCCTGATAATACAGGAGAATTACTCATAACCACGTTCCCAGAACCTGTAATCGTATTTGAAACAATCGCATTAGTGCTATTAGTAAATAATGCCTGTGTAGGATTAGCCGTTGCTAATACTGGAGCATTTGTAAAAGTCTTTATTCCAGAAAATGATTGATTTGTAGTAGTAACAATACCGCCATTTAATGAATCGGCTGGTGATAAACTCAGAACTCCTGAATTAATAGTTGCACCATTTGAATTTGCAGTAGTGTTAATAGGTGCAATTGAAACAGTCGCATTACTTCCAGCAGGACCTTGAGGTCCAGGAATACCTTGTGGTCCCTGAGCTCCATCTAAACCAGCAGGACCTTGAACTCCAGAAATACCTTGTGGTCCCTGAGCTCCATCTAGTCCAGCAGGACCTTGTGGTCCAGGAATGCCTTGTGGTCCCTGAGCTCCATCTAGTCCAGCAGGACCTTGTGGTCCCTGAGCTCCATCTAATCCAGCAGGTCCTTGCGGACCAGGAATACCTTGAGGTCCTTGTGGACTATTTGCGGCATAAAGAGCGTAAGGCACACTTAATAATTCACTAATTCCAATAATTGAAAAATTACTTCCTCCATTAGGATCTGTAGCAATTTTAATAAAATATGGACCTTGAGACCAATCGATTGAAGAAAAATTTATTGGATTAACGGATCCAATTGCCAAACTTAATAATCCATTAGCATTAGTTGTTGCTGATTGGGTTTCAATATAAACTGAAGATCCGTTTGGAGATCCTTGTAAAATAGCAATTTGAACATTTACTGTTGAGTTAGCTATCAATAGCCCACTATTATTTCTAATTACAGATTGATAACTAAAAGAATGAGGTGCTTGTGCACATAAGTCAACTGTAATTAAAACAAACGCTATCAGAGAAAAAAGTTTCTTCATAAATTCTATTTTTTGATTATATTAAAATTTTTTATTTCAAAATTACTTCGGGAAATCTTCAATAAATATATACCAGAGGGTAAATTTTGCATATCAATCGTACTTTCGGTTAGGGTAATTGATGATTTTGAAATAAGTTGTCCATTGATATTAAAAAGTGAATAATTCAAATCGGTTAAATCAATATCTTTAATATTCAATTTAATTTTATCTATAGTAGGGATTGGAAAGACTTGTATATTTAAAGTAGATGAAAAAAAATCTTCATTAACTAAAGGTACAATACTATAAGCATGTTGAATCCCTTGTTCAACAGTAATATTGGAAAAAGAATTTGAAGAGTAAAAAATTTGTCCAATCGTGAAACTTACACTACCCTCAGAATTTATAATATTTCCGCCAGAAGACACGGGGCTTTCTTGTGCGAATATTTTAATTGCAAGCAATATAAAAATTAATACTAATTTGATTTTGTTTATTTTTTGCATAAGAGAAGTTTCTTTACAAGGAATTCATGTAAAAAATTAATATGCAAAAAAAGATGGAATTATTTATTTATTTTTTAATCTATATTAAAAAAAACTCTAAATACTACTTCGTATAACACTTAGTGTTTGTTGAGTTATACCTAAATAAGAAGCAATTTGTCCTAATGGGGCTCTTAATAATATATTCGGATAACTTTCAATCATATAATTGTATCGCTGAGAAGCGGTTTGAAATTGTATAGCATAAAGTTTGTCGGAGGTGATTTTTAAAGCATGAATTAGAATCTTTCTAGATATCTTCTCTAAATCTGGAAATTTGATCATTAATCTTTCTAAATCTTCAAATAAAATTGTTCTTATTTTACAATCTTCAAGAACTTGCAATCCGTATTTTGAATCTTGGTCATAAAAAATACTTTCGATAGGCATACTAAAAGAATTTTCATCCATAAAAAGAAAGGTAATATCTTTATCGTCATTTTGATAATACAATCTAAGTAATCCGCTTTCAACAAATATTATTTTTTTAGACCTATTATTTGGTAGTAATAAAATATCTCCCTTTAAATACACTTCTTTTTTAAATGCAACTGACAAATCATAATTTTCTATGATCAGTCCATGGTATTCTTTAAAATAATTAATTATATCCATAATTTAAGTGTTTGTAATTATTGACAAATAAAAGGTTAATTTATTTAAATTTGACTAATTATAAAAACAAATTATCAATTATTATTAATCAAAAAAAAGGTCATCAAATAAAATCTAAAAAACAAGTTTTTTTTCATTTGAAATTAATATATAGTTATCCTTAAATGTATTTTTATCAACTTCCTAAACTCTCATTTGAAAATACTTAAAACAAAAAAAACGCTCAAGCAAGCTTAGCGTTTTTTTTGTTTTTTAAATTTATTCGTGACCCCAGAAGGATTGTTTTATAACCTTCAAAGCTCCGCTTTAAAAATCAAAATCCCAAAAAATAAAATCAAAGTAAACTTCATTTTTATTTTTCAGGATTTGATTCATTCGTGATCCCAGAAGGATTCGAACCTTCGACCTACTGCTTAGAAGGCAGTTGCTCTATCCAGCTGAGCTATGGAACCAAATTAGTTTTTAATAAAAAACTAATAAAAAGTCGGGGTGGCAGGATTCGAACCTGCGGCCTCCTGCTCCCAAAGCAGGCGCGATAACCGGGCTACGCTACACCCCGAAAATTAAAAAGCGGAGAGTAAGGGATTCGAACCCTTGGTACAGTTCCCCATACGCATGTTTAGCAAACATGTCCTTTCGGCCACTCAGGCAACTCTCCAAATTCAATATAATGTATAAGAACTTTTCGCTTTAAGCGGTTGCAAATGTAATTTATCATTCTATAATTTACAACTATTTATTTCCTTTTTTTACGGAATAAAACAAATATTATTAAAACAACTTCACTCTCAATACAGTAGCGGTTACAGAATTTCACGAATTGTATCGATTCGAGAATAATTGCGCTTGGAATTCCATAATTTGCAATAAAAGATTAGTTTTGCAC
>NZ_JBJTND010000001.1:0-10529 GCF_046073885.1 Flavobacterium sp. | reverse complement strand
ATTCAGGTGGTTGTTTTAGGAGCTTTACGAGGTTTGCAAGACGTTACAATTCCGATGTACATCACGTTTGTTGCCTATTGGATTATTGGTTTTCCAATTTCATATTATTTAGGCGAATACACCGAATTGAAAGCAATTGGGGTGTGGATTGGTTTGTTGGCAGGTTTATCTGCGGCAGCATTATTTCTTTATATTCGATTTCATTTTATTACAAAGAAGTTGATAAAAGAAAATTCATAACTTCTAGTTTGTAACAATTATACAAAACCTTCGTATAACTATAAATTAAAAACATTTAAAATGATACTATTAATTATTATTGGGTTTATTTTGGTTATTGCGGGTTATACTCTAAAAGACAATGCTAATCCGTTATCTAAGTTTTCTGGTACTATCCGAATCATTGGTTTTTTAGTGATAGGATTAGGGATTCTTTCTTCTATGTTCAAGCAAATTGATGCGGGTAAAGTAGGGGTTAAGTCACTTTATGGAAACGTGCAACCTGACATTTTAGAAAGTGGCTTGCATGTGATTAATCCGTTATTAGATATTATGGTGTTTGATGTGCAAACACAAAACTATACCATGTCTGCCATTCATAATGAAGGGGCTCAAGAAGGTGATGATGCCATTCGAGTACTGTCTAATGATGGTTTGGAAGTGGTAATTGACTTAACTGTTTTATACCGTGTTATACCTAATGAAGCACCGAAAATCCTTAAAGGAATTGGTGAAAATTATACCGATAAAATTGTGCGTCCAATTACAAGAACCCGTATTCGAGACAACGCAGTTTATTATGATGCTGTGGCATTATATTCTACCAAAAGAAATGAATTTCAACAACGAATTTTTAAAACGATTGAAGATGACTTTAAAAAAAGAGGTTTAGTTTTAGAACAATTGTTGATTAGAAATATTAATTTGCCAACTTCAGTTAAAACTACAATTGAAAGTAAAATTAATGCCGAGCAAGATGCTCAAAAAATGCAATTCGTTCTTCAAAAAGAAAAACAAGAAGCTGAGCGTAAACGAGTAGAAGCGCAAGGTATTGCAGATTATCAGAAAATTATTTCAACTAATTTAACTGACAAACAATTGCAATACGAACAAATTAAAGCTCAAAAAGAGTTGGCTGCTTCCCCAAATACTAAGATAATTTTTATGGGGAAAAACAATGGTTCTGTAATATTATCAGATAAATAATACCTTAAATTCCAAACAATATAAATATGCAACTTCCAAAATTTGTAATAGCAGATAACTCTGATTTTCCTGAAGATATTTTCATCATTCATTTAGATTTCCCTCGTTTCATCATTAATTTAAAAGATGATGAGGTTGAATTTCTAGAAGATCTTGAAGGCGAAGACGAAACCGAATTAGAGTCCGAAATGGAGCATTTAATTACGCTAGCAGGTGAGTTTTATGATAAAGAGATGAAACTATACGAAGAATAGTTTTATTGTTTAGAATAAACTTTTAATAAATTCATAGCAGCTGCAAATGGTGATATTTCATCATTTTGCACTGCTTTTTTGTTTTCTTCCAATAGTTTGATAATTTCAGGATGGTTGTAGAAATTAGACTGCAATTGTTCGTTTATCGTTTCCAACATCCAAAACTGATTTTGATCGTGTCTTTTTTGTTCGAAATAATTGTTTTTTTTGACCAATAATTGGTATTCCGATAGGGTTTTCCATACTTCCGGAATGCCTTCTTTGGTATACGAACTGCAAGTAGTTGCAGAAGGTATCCACCCCGATTTTTTCGCAGGAAATAGGTGTAAAGCACGATTGAATTCCGTTTTTGCTAACTTGGCTTTATTGATATTGTCTCCATCGGCTTTATTAATTACAATAGCATCCGCCATTTCCATAATTCCGCGTTTAATGCCTTGTAATTCATCTCCAGCTCCTGATATTTTCAGCAGTAAAAAGAAATCCACCATGCTGTGAACGGCAGTTTCACTTTGACCCACACCCACAGTTTCAATGATAATGGTGTCAAAGCCAGCAGCTTCGCAAAGTATAATTGTTTCTCGTGTTTTCCGAGCTACTCCGCCAAGAGTTTCTCCAGAAGCGCTAGGTCGTATATAGGCATTTTCATCTTTAACTAATTCTTCCATTCGGGTTTTATCGCCCAAAATACTTCCGTGTGAAATCGTACTGCTTGGATCTACTGCCAAAACAGCTACTTTCTTTCCAATTGAAGTTAGGTGTTTTCCAAAAGCTTCAATGAAGGTGCTTTTTCCAACTCCAGGAACCCCTGTAATTCCAATTCGAAAGGATTTATTAGCATGTGGTAAACAAGCTTGAATAATAGCAGTTGCCTTTTCTAAATGTGCCGAATTGGTGCTCTCAACCAAAGTAATTGCTCTGCTTAATGCGGTTTTGTCACCTGCTAGGATGCCTTCAATTAATTCTTCTGCAGAAGGTTGTTTACGACGTAACTGCTGAATAACTTCCAAAGATGAAGTACTCACGCTAGGAGGCTGATTTACACCCTCTTTTTCTGTTAACGCCGATTTTTTTGAAGTTGGTTTCAAATTATTGAATTTCTAAAGACAAATTTACATAAAAAATAGAGCCATTATCATTTATTTATTATTTTTACTACTCAATTTAGTATGATTCAAATGCAACCAGAAATACTTCAAAAACTAACCGACATAGTTGGTGCTGCTTATATTTTTACCGATCAAGAAACGCGAAACCATTACGGTCACGATGAAACCGAAAATTATGTTTTTCCACCAAGTGTTGTTGTTAAACCAGCTAATGCAAAAGAAATTTCGGAAGTATTAAAAGTAGCAAACGATTATAAAATTCCGACTACACCTATAGGCGCACGAACCGGTTTGAGTGGTGGTGCTTTGAGTATTTATCAAGGCATCGGACTTTCGATGGAGCGATTGAATAAAATTATAGAAATAGACGAGCAAAATTTACAAGTAATTGTCGAACCTGCTGTTATTACTCAAGTACTTCGTGAAGCTGTTGCAGAAAAAGGGTTGTTTTACCCTGTTGATCCTAGTAGTCAAGGTAGTTGTTGGATAGGAGGGAATGTTGCTGAAAATTCTGGAGGTGCTCGTGCAGTAAAATACGGTGTTACCAAAGATTATGTACTGAACTTAGAAGTGGTGTTGCCTAATGGAGAAATCATTTGGACCGGTGCAAATACTTTGAAAAATTCTACAGGGTATAATTTAACGCAATTGATGGTGGGTAGTGAAGGAACGCTGGGAGTAATTACAAAAATTGTATTGAAGTTACTTCCGCAAAATACCCATAATATTTTAATGCTTGTGCCTTTCTATCATGCAAGTCAGGCTTGTGAGGCTGTTTCGGCAATCTTTAGAGCCGGAATTGTTCCAAGTGCTTTAGAATTTATGGAGCGCGATGCAATTGATTGGTCTTTAAAATTTGTTGACGGATTAAATGTTCAGGTTAAAGAGGATGTACAAGCACATTTACTGATTGAAGTTGATGGTAATTACCCGGATGTTTTAATGCTTGAAGCAGAAAAAATAATGGGAGTGGTAGAGGAGTTTGAAATTGATGAAGTTCTTTTTGCAGATACCGAAGATCAAAAAAATGCTTTATGGAAAATGCGCCGTTCGGTGGCAGAAGCTGTAAAAGCTAATTCTATTTACAAAGAAGAAGATACCGTGGTGCCAAGATATGTTTTGCCCGAGTTATTGCAAGGAATTAAAAGTATAGGAAAAAAATACGGATTCCAATCGGTTTGCTATGGTCACGCTGGAGATGGAAACCTGCATGTAAATATTATAAGAGGTGCTTTAAGTGAAGAAGCATGGAAGATTGAAGTGCCAAAGGGAATCAGAGAAATTTTTGAATTAACCGTTTCTTTACGAGGAACACTTTCGGGTGAGCATGGAATTGGTTTCGTTCAAAAAAACTTTATGGATATTGCTTTTTCAAAAAACCATTTAGAATTAATGGAACGAATTAAGTATGTTTTTGATCCAAATAATATTTTAAATCCAGGGAAGATTTTTCCAGATAGTTTGTAATTAATTTCGCATTGACATGCGGTATTTTTCCATGCGTTCTTTTCTTTCTTCGATGTACTTTTTATATTTTATTTTTTGATCTGGATTCAGATAAGTGTTAATTATACGATCTGTTTTTTCGTTAATTGCATCAATCTCTTTTAATTTATCTTCATTCGAAATTTCAGATTTAGTAACGGCAAAAATACTTTTAGAGCTGGATTCAATCTCTTTTCGGATGACAATTACTTGTAAATCGTCAAGATTTAAATCTTTTGAAACTTTTTCTATGCTTTTATTAATGTTATCTTCTCTTTCCTTTTCTAAATCTTCTGGGCTTTTATTTCTTCCGTAATTATTGGTGTTTTGAATACTTTGTTGGTTTTGCATTCTATTCATTCCGCCACCATACATTCCGCCATTCATACCACCACCGTACATACCTCCATATTGAGCAGAACATGTAAGAACTCCAAAGAAAATTAGACTAACTAAAAAAACTGTTTTTAAAGATTTCATAATTTAATTTTAATAAGTTAAAGATATAAAAAATATTAAGCAGGTTCTCCGTATAAATCATATTCTGTAGCATCAATAATTTTGATTGTTACAAAATCTCCTGTTTTTAAATAGTATTTAGAGGCATCAATTAGTACTTCATTGTCTACATCCGGACTATCAAATTCGGTTCTTCCAATAAAATAAGTGCCTTCTTTTCGGTCAATCACACATTTGAAAGTCTTACCAACTTTTTCTTGATTTAAATCCCAGGAAATTTGAGATTGTAAATCCATTATTTCAGCTGCACGAGCTTTTTTCACTTCCTCTGGAACATCATCTACTAAAGCATAGGCGCCAGTATTTTCTTCATGCGAATAGGTAAAACAACCCAATCGTTCAAATTTCATTTCTTGTACCCACTCACGCAAAATTTCAAAATCTTCTTGGGTTTCTCCCGGATAACCTACAATTAAAGTAGTTCTTATAGTTATCCCCGGAACTGCTTTTCTAAATTCTTGAAGTAATTTAGTGGTTTTTTCTTTGGTAGTCCCACGTTTCATCGACTTTAGGATGTTATCCGAAATATGTTGCAGCGGAATGTCAATATAATTACAAATCTTAGGTTCGTTACGCATCAATTCCAAAACATCCATAGGAAATCCGGTAGGGAAGGCGTAATGCAAACGAATCCATTCAATGCCCTCTACTTTAACTAAGTTTTCTAATAATTCGGCTAGATTTCGTTTTTTGTATAAATCCAAACCATAATAAGTCAAATCTTGTGCGATAAGAATCAGCTCTTTTACTCCGTTTTTCGCCAATCCTTCAGCTTCTTTCACCAATTTTTCAATAGGTTGCGAAACGTGTTTGCCACGCATTAACGGAATCGCACAAAAACTACAAGGACGATCACAACCCTCTGCAATTTTTAAATAAGCGTAATTTTTCGGAGTCGTTGTTAATCGTTCTCCAAGCAATTCGTGTTTGTAATCGGCACCCAGTGCTTTAAGTAATAGAGGCAATTCGGTAGTGCCAAAGTATTGGTCTACATTGGGTATTTCTTTTTCTAAATCCGGTCGGTAGCGTTCAGATAAACAACCAGTAACAAATACCTTATCTACAATTCCATTTGCTTTTTTATCAGCATATTCCAAAATGGTATTCACCGATTCTGCTTTGGCATTATCAATAAAACCACAAGTGTTTATTACCACTATGTTTCCTTCTTGTTCATGCACAACCTCCTTACCACTTGCTTTCAATTGCCCCATTAGCACCTCACTATCGTAAGTGTTTTTAGAACATCCAAGCGTAATGACATTGATTTTATTTTTCTTTACCGATTTGGTTCTCATACCTTTGTTTTATTGGAATGCAAAATTACAGTATTTATTTTAAGGAGCGAAACTTTCGGGCATTTTTGGTGTCCCTTTTCCCGCTTTCGCCTTTAGTCTCGTTACGTTCCTTCACGAGAGCTATCGGCTCTATCGGGGCTAACCCCAAAATGTATTGAATAAAAAAAACCATCCGAATAAAGAATGGTTTAATTAAGAACTATTTTTTTTAGATTACAATTCAAATAATAGCGTTACACTAACCGTATTGTTAACCGAATTTATTCTAGCAGCATCAGTTAAACCTTGAGAGAAAAACTGTTGGTTGAAATCGCGTTTTGCATAAGCATAAGCAACATCTAATTTGGTGCTACCAAAATTATAACCAAATCCTGTAGAGAAACTAGTTAGGTCTCCAATAGTAGTTCCATCTTTGTATGGGCTTTGTTCCCAACGATATCCGCCTCTAAGACTTACTTTCTTGATTTTGTATTCACCGCCAATTCGAAACTCATATGCTGAAGTTAGAGAATTTGACATTAAGTTATTAGTAGCAGCGAAATCTTGTTTTGGTCTGTAGGTGGTATTTGCATAATTTTTTGATGCTAAATCCATGCTAATTAAACCTCTTTTTCCAAATAAATAAACTAAACTTCCAGATAGTTTACTTGGAGTTTGTAAATTATAAGGTACAAAAATCATCGTGGTATTAGGATCGGTGACTACAGTAGAATATTGATTGACATTTGGCGTAGCACTTAATCCATATCCAGAAGTCACAATTCTTTGACTTAATTCATCGGTTAAACGATACCATGTTGGAGATTCATAAGACAATCCAACACGAAATTCTTTAGAAGGCTTAAAGATAGCTCCCAATTGAAACGAAAACCCACTTCCATAGGTGTATAGGTCATTGCTGAAACGAATTACATCAACTGTTGATCCAGTTGGGTATTTCGAATTTCCATTTGATTCGTAAAAACTACTTGATTGTCTGTAATCCAAAAAGTGAGAGTTAAGATTCAAACCAAACAACCATTTATCGGTGTATTGTCCAGCAAAGTTAAAGGTAGCCTTGCTATTGTATCCAGTAGAGTGAATTTTGTTTTCTTGATAATAATTTCCACCTGTAGCAATATTTGTGTAATAGCTTGTATTATTGCTTGTCGAAGAAGTAGGGTCTATAATATAGGAATTGTAGCCTAAATAAGCTTGTTGCTCGTTGTAATACAACTCATCAAAATAGTAATTAGAGTTGTTAATATTTCCTAATGCAACTCCGTTTGCATAACTCAAAAAGTATTTGTCTACCGAATTATTAGGGTTTGTTCCAGCAGATAAAATTGTGTTGTCTAAATTTTTTGCATTTTCATAGTTGATAGAAAAAGCAAATTTTCTCCAATCACTATTACGATCTTGATTGTTAAAAACAAATACGGCACCCGCCTGGTTTACATCAAATGAGTTTTTGTTATCGGAAGTTGAATTACCAAAATAGTTTGATTTATTATGGTTGTTAAAATTAGATAAAGTAAACCCAACCTGATTATTAGCAAAGATCAAGGAGCCTGCAGGGTTGATATTTAATGAAGAAAAATCACCTCCTACAGCACCAAAAGCACCGCCCATAGCTCTATAACGAGCAGTTCCGTTTAGATCAGTTTGCGCAAATCGCAACGCATCATTTATGTCTTGAGCGTTTACTGAATGAATCAGTGTACCGAATAATACAAATGCAAATATTTTTTTCATAGCTATTCTAATTTATGAATTTGGGAAATTATTAGCGTCTTCCGCCACCACCAGATCTTCCGCCACCGCCACCAAAGCCACCGCCACCACTAAAACCACCTCCACCAGAAGATCTAGGTGAAGAATAAGTTGGGGTAGAAGGTGTATATGATCTTGGGCTAGACTCACTTGGTGAGTAGTTTCTAGGTGTGTTGTAGTCGTTATAATTTGTTCTAGGTGTATTGTAATTAGACCTAGGCGTATTGTACTCATTACTATTAGATCTTGGTGAGTTGTTGTAATTAGATCTAGGAGTGTTGTAATCGTTGTAATTGGATCTAGGAGAGTTATTATAGTTAGATCTAGGAGTAGTAGTACTATTGTAATCACTTCTTGTAGAAGGGTTATTGTAGTTTCTAGAGCCAAAAACTCCAGAGTTTCTGCCGCCATTTGTAATATTTCCCCTACCACCAGAAATAACTCCACCATTAGGACCACCTACATAATTAGTGTTTCTTCTTCCGCCAGAATGAGCATAATGATGACCTAAATTACCACCGTACCAACCCCAGTTATTGTAGTTGTAGCCATAATATCCGCCATAATAACCTCCACCATAATAACCATACCAGCTAGGTCCATACCAAGAATTCCATCCCAATCCCCAACCTGGGTAGTAATAATTGTTGTATCCCCAGTAATTTCCATACCAGCCATTATTCCAACCCCAATTATTGTAGTATCCCCAATGGTTTCCTGCCCAACTGTTGTAATAACCCCAATTATTCCAACCATTATTATAAATATTAACGGTTACATTATCAGAACTATTTGATCCCCAACCACCATAGTTAGTTGTTGGAGCAGCTTTTTGACTTTTTACAGAATCATTTGTTGAGGTGTAGGCATCAACATTTGTAAAAGTTTGTTCGTTGTCTTTGTTTAAGTTGCTAAAATACTCTTTATAGTAGCCACTATTGTTTGATTCAGTAACTCTAGGTTTTTGATTTTCGTCTACTCCATAAACGCCGTCATTGTCGTAATACGATGAATTTTGAAAAGAACCACATGAGTTTGTTACTAAAGATAGTATTCCAAAGAGTGATAAAACAGTGATTTTCATGCGAGAAAAATAAAATGTTTTCATAACTGTAGCGTTTTTATTGTTGGACATTACAAAAATAGTTAGTTTTGCGGAACTATTTAGTTAAAATAAGTTAAACAATTTTTGTGCCAAACTAATTCTCATGAGTAAGAACTTAACAAAGCGATCGGAAGACTATTCCAAATGGTATAATGAACTAGTGGTTAAAGCAGATTTAGCCGAAAACTCTGGTGTTAGAGGGTGTATGGTGATTAAGCCTTACGGTTATGCAATTTGGGAAAAAATGCAAGCAGAACTTGACAGAATGTTTAAAGAAACAGGTCATAGTAATGCCTATTTTCCATTGTTTGTTCCTAAAAGCATGTTTGAGGCTGAGGAAAAAAATGCGGAAGGATTTGCAAAAGAATGTGCTATTGTTACTCATTACCGATTAAAAAATGATGAAGATAAGCCAGGTAAATTAATGGTAGATCCAAATGCCAAACTAGAGGAGGAGCTTATTGTTCGTCCAACTAGTGAGGCAATTATTTGGTCAACCTATAAAGGATGGGTTCAGTCATACAGGGATTTGCCTTTATTAATAAACCAATGGGCTAATGTGGTTCGTTGGGAAATGCGTACCCGATTATTCTTGCGTACGGCTGAATTTTTATGGCAAGAAGGGCATACCGCTCACGCTACCAGATCGGAAGCGATTGAGGAATCAGAGAAAATGATGAATGTATATGCTGATTTCGCTCAAAATTTCATGGCGATTCCTGTTGTAAAAGGATTAAAAACTGAAACAGAACGTTTTGCAGGTGCTGAAGAAACCTATTGTATTGAAGCATTAATGCAAGATGGAAAAGCGCTACAAGCAGGTACTTCGCATTTCTTAGGTCAAAACTTTGCAAAAGCATTTGATGTTAAATTTGCTTCCGCAGAAGGAAAACAAGAATACGTATGGGGAACTTCATGGGGAGTTTCAACACGTTTAATGGGAGCGTTAGTAATGACGCATTCGGATGATAACGGATTGGTTTTACCTCCAAATTTAGCTCCAATTCAAGTTGTAATTGTTCCGATTTTTAAAACAGATGAAGAGTTTGAGCAAATTTCACAAGTGGTCACTTCTTTAATGGCTCAATTCAAAAAACTAAATATTTCTGTTAAGTTTGATAATAGAACTACTCAGAAGCCTGGATTTAAATTTGCAGAATGGGAACTAAAAGGAGTGCCTGTTCGAATTGCTGTAGGTCCAAAAGATCTTGAAAACGGAACTTACGAAGTAGCTCGTAGAGATAATCTTTCTAAAGAAGTAGTTTCTAAAGATACCGTTGTTAACTATGTAAGTGACTTACTAGAAACAATTCAAAACAGTTTGTTCCAAAATGCACTAGATTACAGAGCCAATCATATTACAGAAGTAAATTCGTTTGAAGAATTTAAAGAAGTATTAGAAAATAAAGGCGGATTTATTTCTGCACATTGGGATGGAACTGCAGAAACCGAGGAAAAAATTAAGGATTTAACTAAGGCAACCATCCGTTGTATACCTTTAGACCGAATTGAAGAAGAAGGAAAATGTGTTTTTTCTGGAGGCAAATCTGCTGGTAGAGTGCTATTTGCAAAGGCGTACTAAAAAAAAATAAAAAAAAAATACAACTTGACTTGCGCGAATAAAAAATAGTTGTATTTTTGCATCCGCATTTAAGCAGTAGGCCCGTTCGTCTATCGGTTAGGACGCCAGGTTTTCATCCTGGTAAGAGGGGTTCGATTCCCCTACGGGCTACAAAATTAGTTGTAAATAAGTTTTTTAAACTAAAAGTTGGTGTCTCGATTTTTATTTTATTAGTTAAAA